>JAGABS010000037.1 GCA_017614525.1 Alphaproteobacteria bacterium | reverse complement strand
TTTTGATTAAAAGCTCTGCAATATCAGTCTGCTTTTTCTCTACAGCGTACAGCAACGGAGTATATGAATTATTATCCTGAGCATTGATATTTATACCTTCAACGCCAACCAAATATTCGACTATATCGAATTTGTTAGATATAACAGCGTTGTGCAGAAGAGTTCGTTTATTTGTATCCATATAATTAACACTCACATAGTTAGATGATATTAGATACTTAATAAAGTCTAAGTCATTATCTTCCATAGCAATAGACGAAACCTGCGACTTCGGCAAACGAGATACTTCAGCTCCGTTTTCTATCAGATATTTCGCTACATCAAAATACTTTTTTGAAACTGCTCTATCCAGGAATGATTCGCAATCACTTTTGTATCCGATATTTACTCCTTTGCCTATCAAATATTTTACATTCTCCAGATTGTTAGTATCGATTGCGTTAAACAACAAGTTTTCTTTATCATTTCCGTTAAACTTCGCTCCGTTTAAAATCAAATGATCTGCTAACTCTAAATTTTTGTTAAGAATTGCTTGATACAAAGAATTTTGACCGTTAATTGTACTGTTAACGTCCACATTATTTTCGATCAAATAGTCTATAATACCCTGCTGGTTAGATTTGGCAGCCCACAATTTTTTTTGATAAAAGGAAAATTTTCTGTTTTTGTGAAGTCTGTAAGCCGGATTCTGTAAAATCTTGCGATTTCGATGGCTATTCATCTTGCATCTGCGTTGCCGCAGACATCTAGCAACCTACCCGAATAACATAGTGTGAAGGACACGTTATCCCTATTTGGTCTTGCTCCAAGTGGGGTTTGTACTGCCATGCCTGTTGCCAAACACGCGGTGAGCTCTTACCTCGCCTTTTCAACCTTACCTGAAAATCAGGCGGTATATTTTCTGTTACACTTTCCCTAGCGCCGTCTCCGAAAAATCACGAAAATCGTTCGGAACGACACCGCCGGGCGTTACCCGGCACTTTCCTTCAAGGAGTCCGGACTTTCCTCTGCATAAGCAGCAGCCATCCGACTTCACAAAAACGGGGGGATTGTATCATATTCGGCGGGAATATTCCATCACAGCGGTAAAATCGCAGGCCACTGAGGGATTGGTAATTCAATAAAATCTTGGTATCATACCTCGGGTAGCCAAAGAGGGAAGCATGATAAAAGTACTGTCTCAGAATCTTATCAATCAGATTGCCGCCGGAGAGGTTATAGAGCGCCCTGCTTCGGTTATAAAGGAGCTGGTCGAAAATGCCATAGATGCCGGTGCGACGGAAGTCGAGGTTAGGCTTCAGGATGCGGGAAAGAGTTTAATCTCCGTCAGTGATAATGGTTTCGGTATGGATAAGGACTCGCTGGAGCTTTGCGTTTTGAGTCATGCCACGTCAAAATTGTCCGACGAAAATTTGTTTAATATTCATACCTTCGGATTTCGCGGAGAGGCTTTGCCGTCGATGGTGTCTATTGCTCGGGTTTCGATTGTTTCGTCTGATAATGAGAGTGGGGAGGCCTGGCGTCTGAATGCCGAGGGGAAGGAAAATCTCGGATTGGAGCCCGATTCCAGAACGAAGGGAACGACTGTTACGGTTCGAGATTTGTTCTACGCAACTCCGGCGCGTCTTAAGTTTTTGAAATCCGATACCACCGAGAACGAAGCCTGTCAGCAGACTCTGAAGCGGATAGCGTTATCCTTTAGGAATGTTTCGTTTTCTTTTTATGACAAGGATAAAAAAAAGTTTTCGTACGGTGCTGCCGAAAATTTAAAGCAGAGAATAACGGATGTTTTCGGAGAGGAATTTGTTGAAAATCTCTTCGAAGTGAAAATTGAAAGAGGACAATACTCGCTCTGCGGATTTATCGGGGTTCCGACTTTCAACAAGCCGTCTTCCAATTACCAATATTTTTTCGTGAATAACAGGTTTGTTAAGGATAAGATTTTTTCTTTGGCACTGAGGTCGGCCTATTCGGGACTCGTTCACCCGGGAAGATATCCCGTGGCAATATTGTTTCTGAACATGCCGCATGACGAGGTGGATGTTAACGCTCATCCCGCGAAAACCGAAGTCAGATTCAAAGAAGTCGAGATGGTTCGAGGATTTTTGATTTCGTCGCTGAAAAAGTTAATTACATCCTTCGGTTCGTCAAAACCTTCTGCGGAAATTGTTAACGATATGTTCAGCAAAATGAATCCGATGGAATCTAACGAAAAAAAGTCGCAAGACAAGGCAAATCCGTCGGGATCGGGAAATACAGAGTCCGAATCTCCAAACGTTTCTGCGATTTCTTCTTCCGTTTTAAATGATTCCGAGACGGCACCGAGTTGGAATGTCTCGCAAAATCGGGGCGTTTCGCAACGAGGTTTTTTAAATTACGAGAATAAACAAAAGCTGTACAATTCAGGGATATTCGCTCCTCAGAGAAGCAACGCTTCATCGGGACGAAATTTTACTGTAAGTTCCCAGAATCGGCCGTTGAGGGATTTTTCAGGTGCTTACAAGACTCCAGGAACAGAAATAAGATCGGAGCAAAGCAAACTCCCTGAAATTTCCGACGGATTTTCTGGGGAGGCGGCGGCAAACTCGGTGAGTTCGGAGAAGGGTGGTATCAGTTTCGGAACAGCTCTCTGTCAGATTGCCAACACTTATATAGTCGCGTCGAACGGAGATAACTTGATTTTGATAGATCAGCACGCCGTTGCAGAAAGAATTACCCTGGAAAAGCTAAAGAAAACCACAAAATTGGATTCGCAGAACCTGCTTTTGCCTGAGATATGTCCTTTGTCTGAAGTTCAGGTCGAGTTATTCGAAAAAAATTCGGAGCTGATTGCTAAATTCGGTATCGTGTATGAAAAGTTGTCTTCAGACGTAATTGTGGTTAACGCGCTGCCCTCCATTTTGGGGAGTTGTGAAGCGAAACCCCTGATAAATGACGTCGCGGACGAACTTGAGAATATGGGAGATATCTATTCACTGGACGAAAAAATTCATTTGATTTTGTCGACTGTTTCGTGTCATGGAAGTCTGAGAGCGGGAAGGAAATTATCCATTGAAGAGATGAATAATTTGCTCCGTCAAATGGAATCCACCGAAAATATAGCTCAGTGTTGTCACGGAAGACCGTCGTTTGTCGTATTAACTGAAAAAAATTTAAATAAATTTTTTGAAAGAACTTGATAAATTATAAGAATGCCATTATATACAGTTCTGCGGTAGTGGATACGGTATAGATTTTATTTACTAAAAGAAGGCAAATATGATAAAAAGAATTCGCTTGCAACCCTTGGTCTCTCTCAAAAACGAGTTTGTTTTGGGATACGAGGCTTTGTACCGAAAGGAAGTTTGGGCGGACTTTCCCAGTGCAACCGCTATCGTAGAAGCTATTTTTCAGAATTATGATTTTGATAGTCATTTGTACGTAAACATGGCTCCGAATGATGCCACTGATCCGAATTTCGCCAGAGATTTTCTGAAAACGTTGGATAGAATGAAAATTTCGAGGAAGAATATTGTTTTGGAGGTGAGTGAAAGTACGAATCCAGAATTTATTAAGTTGATAAAGAGAAATCTTGGATTTCTTCGTTCGCGTGGGGTGAAAATTGCACTGGATGATTTTGGTACAGAATACTCTACTCTCAGCTTTCTGCAAGAGTTGCCGGTGGATATAGTGAAAATCGATCGGAAGTTTGTTCAGATGTCGCCTTTCAGCAAAAAGGCTCGATCCATAATGAAATTTACCGTGCAGGTTTCTCACGATCTGGGGTGTAAAGTGGTTGCGGAAGGAATCGAAACAACTGCCAGTTTGGACTGCGTCGCCGATGCCGGAGCGGATATTGGGCAGGGGTTTATTTTCTCCGCAGTAGAGCAAAAACCTTCTCCGTTCGTAAGTTTCTACGAATTACTGTCTGGACCGATCAAGACACCTCTGAAAGCTTGCTATTGCGCGGGTTTATAAAATATATGATTTTTTTGTTGATAATTTTAATTGTATATATTACCCTTAACACCATGGATAGTTTGGGTATTTTTCTTGTGAAAAATCAATAACGGAATCGTTTAGGAGATAAAAAATGAAATTAGAATTGTCGAATTTGTGTCTGGTTTTGTCGCTCTTATGCGGACAGTTTTCTTTCGCAATGCCTAGTTCGCCTCGTGGTGACTGCGTTCGGACAGATTCAGTAAATTCGGAAATGGGAAGACGAAATTCTGAGCAAGCATTGGTTCCTTTAGGCTTTGCTTCGAATAGTGAGACAAAGGCATCGGAAGGAATAGAAAGTACTTCGGCACTCGCGGAAACTCCTTACAAGGATTCGAAGGTAGGAGATTGGATGGCGGGGTATGGTATAAATGCCAGCATGATGAACAGTGTGGGATGGAGTCATATGCATGTAGCCGCTCTGCACGGGAATGCCGATATAGTGGAATGGCTGATAAGTCACGGCGAAGATGTTAACTCTTTGACGAAGGAGAGGCGAACTCCGCTGATGATGGCATCCGAACGGGGATATTCGAAAATTGTGGAGTTGTTAGTAAGAAACGGAGCAAATATCGATGTTTGTGACGATGACGGATTGACTCCTTTGATGGGGGCAGCTTTTTACGGACGTTCCAGCGTTGTGAAATATCTGGTTGATAACGGTGCTGATGTAAGTGCTCGTGCAAATGATGGGTCGACGGCAGCGCAGTTGGCCGCCTCACATCAACATTGGGAAATTGTTGATTTCCTGAGGGGACGTGCCGTCAATCAAAGGGAAATCATCTCTCCCGTTGGAATCAGTTTGCCTGTAGCAGAGTAAAAAGAAAGGGGAATTTTGATTCCTCTTTCGAAAGTGGGATATCAGCAAAAGTCCAAAAATAAATCAAATTTATATAGTATTTTGTTAAAAAGATATATAATCATATCCCGAATGGGAGAAGGATTATGCGTAATTTTATTAAAGTATTTTTATTTTTGATGTTCGGGACGGCTTTCGGGATGGATGGGGTGTTTCCGAAACTGAAGGATGCGAAACAAGAAACATTAGTGATATTCAACTGCGAGGGAGTCGTATTCTCGTATTTGGATGCCGCTTTTTCTGAGGAAAATAAAGGTGTTTGGGCAGATTTTTCTGAAAAACGTTCGGTTTTGGACCGGGGTAAGGATGAAAAAATAGACCGGGCATTGTTTTTTGCTCCGAAGAGAATCGCTGATAGGCGGTATAAGCAGGAGTTCAAAAATCTTGAGGATCAGAAGGCTAACATGATTTTCGTGTATCAAATCAATGAAGATCAAATGAAATTTCGCAACGAGGGGATGATAAGATCATTTATAATTTCAATTCTCAGTGAATTTGGTCTTAATCCGAACGAGACCTCCCGCATAAGATTGTTAATTACCGATTCAAAGAAAATTTCTTCCGACATTGCGGAGGTTGTGAAAGATTTCTCAAAAACAGACGGTAAATCAGATTCGATAAAGAAAGTAATTCTTGTACACGATGGATCCTTAGAGCTTGATAAAAACCAAATCCATCTTCCTACCGAGGAAATATTAGTTGATTCTCAAAATCGAAGGGTAAATGTCACAAGGGATCAGATAACAAAGCAGCTAGAAATATTGATAAAATCCGGAGAGTGGATGGACGATGTTCAGATTCAGCGAATAACAAATCGTTCCGACGAGGAAATAGTATACGAACTTTGTAAGCAATCGATAATGGACGTGTGTTCTTGTTCGGAGATTATAGAGGAAAACATTTATGAAAAAATTGCGAGTATTGTGAACGATAAGGCTTCTCTGGAACATCTGGAGGAAATAATTGACGATTTCCAGGAAATCTACAATACGTTGCCGAATATTTTTCACTATGTAGGTCGTGTGTATCTGTGGGAAATGTGTCACAGACTCGATCTGGAGGAACAAAAATCCATAGAAATACTAAAACAAATTAAGCAATTTTATTTCAATGAGCATGAAGTCCGAGATGCTCCTCACAAGGTTGTCAGGAGACTCGGTTGCGGTATTCATTGGCGAGACATGGCGAAATATGAGTTCGTTAAAGATTTTTTGATGACTAATGAGAAAGTCACGAAATCAGTCAATTCTCAACGCGAGAAGATCTATCAAAGGGTTTTAAATACCGTGTTCGACAGAGCTATTTCCGGTATGGGACACATGATAGAGGACAAAAAGAACGAACTTATCAAAATTCTTCATGAAAACAAGGTCGAAGATGAGAAAATTATGGATGTTTTTAAGATTTCTGAAGAAAAATTAAAAAATATTATAAACGCAAATGCTCTGAAAAATGAGAAAAGTAAGACAGAAAACGGAAAAAAAATGAAAAAACCCAAAAAAAACACTTAAAATCTTAATAAATTTTTAGTAAATTTTAGATAGCTTACCAATTGAGGATAATATTATTTGAAATATTAGTCTTGATTTAGTTGGTATTTGGAGGTAAGTTGTGCGAGTATTGTTGATAGAAGATGATACATTAACTGCTAAGGGCATTGAGTCCCTGCTAAAAAAAGAAGGTGTGGTAGTTGATTCCACGAGCTTTGGGCAGTATGGTTTGGAGGTCGGGAAGATTTACGATTACGATGGTATCATTTTGGATTTAATGTTACCCGACATAGACGGAGTTGAGGTGATTAAGAGGCTGCGCAGTGCGAATATAGGAACGCCGGTTATTGTGGTCTCCGGATTATCTGAATGTAAGGATAAAGTTAAGTGCTTGGACATCGGAGCCGATGATTACATCACTAAGCCTTTCGAGGGAAAGGAGTTGGTTTCCAGGATTCAGGCAGTAATAAGAAGGTCTAAGGGCCATGCCGAGTCGGTTATAAAGATCGGCAGAATGACAGTTAACCTTCAGAGTCGTCGCGTGGAAGTCGATGGCAACGTTTTGCACCTTACAGGTAAGGAATACTCGATTTTGGAGTTGCTTTGCCTGAGGAAAGGAGCCACGTTGACCAAAGATATGTTCTTGAACCACCTGTATGGTGGCATGGACGAACCTGAGTTAAAGATAATAGATGTATTCGTCTGCAAATTGCGGAAGAAGCTCATGGATGCTCTCGGCGGGGAGTGTTACATTGAGACTATCTGGGGCAGAGGATACACTATAAAAGATATAGATTCGCAATCGAGCGAAAAGGCGTTGAATTCTCCTCATGAACTTAACGCTATGTCGGGTGCTCCCGGCACTATATAATTGGGAATCCACGCAATTGTGGGTTTTCATTCTTTCTTTGTATATCTCACTATCTCGCTAGGTTTTGAAAGAAACCTAGCGTTATTTTTTTGTTGAATTTTTATTGGCGGTTTTATATCCTTTTTACGGGGAGTGAGAGGGATTTCTTCATGATAGATTTAGTTATTGTAGTTTTGTATTTGGTTGTGACTCTCGCGGTGGGGATTTTCGCAGGGCGTAACGTGAAAAGTATGAAAGATTTTTCGGTTTCAGCGAAAATTTTTCCCACGTCTGTTTTGGTATCCACGATTTTTGCAACATGGATGGGCGCAGATTGTTTAATTGGAGTTTGTGAGCGAGTATATAGCGTCGGATTAGTGTTTTTTGTGGTTACATTAGGGCTGAGTTTGAGTTTTTTCTTTCAGGCTTACGTATTTGCACCGAAAATTATTAGAGGATTTTCAAATAAGATCTCTATAGGTGAAATAATGGGGGATTTGTACGGCAAGCCGGGGCAAGTTATAAGTGGCATTGCAAATGTTTTATTTTCCGTTGGATGTATTGCGATGCAAGTCAAAGCAATAGGGTTTATTTGTAATCTGTTTTTTGGAGTTTCTGAATTTTTAGGAATTATCATAGGGAGTTTTGTCATAATAGCTTACTCTTCTTTTGGGGGAATAAGATCAGTTGTTTTTACTGATGTATTGCAGTTTGGGATTTTGATAATCGGGATACCTTTGATGGCCAGTGTTGCTTTGGAAAAAGTCGGCGGGTGGGGATACCTGATGGATAGTTTACCACCTAAATACACTGAATTAACCTCTTATGATGGATCGTTTTGGGTGTTTTTTGCATATTTTTCTTGGTGTGCTTTCCCTGATTTCTGTCCAGAATTGGTGCAAAGAATTTTGATGGCAAAGGACGAGAAGCAGGCTACTCAATCTTTAGTAATTTCTGGAATTCTATATATTCCGTTCTATGCGGTGGTGTCCGTTATAGCCCTTTGCGCTATTTTGATGTTTCCGGACACAGATCCGAATAGCGCATTTTTGAATGTGTTAGATTATTCCCTTCCGACAATTGTAAAAGGGATATCTATTTCCGGTGTGTTAGCAGTTTTTATGTCAACAGCGGATTCTCTTTTGAATGTTGCATCTATTGCTGCGACGAGAGATGTTTTCGCCGTGCTGTGGCCTGATAAAGTGAACGATAAATCAGAATTAACGTTAGGTAGGACAGTTACTGTATTGTTCGGAATTGTGTCCATTTATGTGGCGACTATGTTTTACAGCATGGTTGATTTCGGGTTGTTTTTTTCGAATTTCTGGACTCCTGCGGTTGTAGCTCCAATGTTTCTGTACATATTTAATTTAAAGACCGATATAAAAGCCTACTTGATTGGCGTGTCGATAGGATTTATTTTCATCGTTATTTTTAGGTGTTCAGCCCCAGAGGACTGTACCATTGTGAGTCAGATCTTGGGGGCGTTGGTGACGTTTTTTTCCATGCTTATATGGGGAAAGTTTTTCGGAACTTTGAGTCATCCTTACGATTCCAATTTGGTTGTTAGCAGGGTTTAAACCATTGTTGATGGCATGATAAACATTAAGTAATGTTCGGTTGCGTTTCTCCTTTAAGTTTTGCTTGATCGTCTGGGATTTGGGAGGGGGCGGCCCTCGGTTTTTTAAGTTGAGTTTTGATTTATAATTTTGTAACCTTTTTCTTGATGAGTGAGAAAAGGGTTTTTTCATGATAGATTTAGTTATTGTAGTTTTGTATTTAGTTGTGACTCTCGCTGTGGGAATTTTCGCAGGGCGTAATGTGAAGAATATGAAAGATTTCTCGGTTTCAGCAAAGATCTTTCCTACAACGGTGTTAGTCTCTACGATTTTTTCTACGTGGATGGGGGGAGATGATCTTATCGGAGTGAGTGAGAGAATATACAGTGTCGGGCTGGTTTTTTTTGTCATTTCTTTAGGACAATGTTTGAGTATTTTTCTTCATGCATATATGATCGCTCCGCAAGTAATCAGAGGGTTTGCAAATAAAATTTCGATTGGTGAGATAATGGGGGATTTGTACGGAAAACCCGGACAAGTAATGAGCGGGATTGCAAATGTGTTGTTTTCGATTGCATACATAGCTGTTCAGGTTAAAGCGATTGGATGCATCTGTCACCTGTTCTTTGGAGTGTCTCATTTTTACGGAATAATTATCGGTAGTTTTATAGTAATAGCTTATTCGTCTTTCGGAGGAATAAGGTCGGTTGTTTTTACCGACGTATTGCAGTTCGGAATCTTGATAATAGGTATACCTTTAATGGCCAATGTAGCTTTGGAGAAAGTTGGCGGTTGGGAATATCTGCTTTTGAATTTGCCGGAGCATCACGTGGAATTGGTTTCGTATCAAGGTTCGTTTTCGTTATTTGCCATATATTTTATCTATTGTGCATTTCCTTGTTTTAATCCGATGTTGATTCAAAGGATTTTAATGGCGAAGGATGAAAAACAGTCCACTCAATCTTTGATGATTTCCGGGATTTTGTACATTCCGTTCTACGCGGTAATAACTGTTATAGCTCTCAGTGCGGTTATGATGTTTCCAGGGATAAATCCCAATAGTGCTTTCTTGTATGTGCTGGACTACTCCCTTCCGACTGTCGTGAAGGGAATAGCAGTTTCCGGAGTGCTCGCGGTCATTATGTCCACGGCAGACTCATTTTTGAATGTTTCAGCCATTGCGGCAACGAGGGATGTTTTTGCCGTGCTATGTCCGTCGAAAGTAGATGATAAGTCAGAATTAATGTTGAGCAGGGTGGTGACTGTAATGCTTGGAATTACCTCTGTTTATGTTGCGACTATGTTTTCCAGTATGATTGATTTCGGGCTGTATTTCTCGAATTTCTGGACGCCTATTGTTGTTGCTCCGATGTTTTTGTATTTGTTTAATTTGAGAACTGATATAAAGACTTATTTGGTTAGTGTAGCGGTAGGATTTGTTTCTATCGTAGTTTTCAGGTACTCTGTTGCAGAGGACTACGTCGTTATAAGTCAGATTGTAGGAGCGGTTGTGACGTTTATTACTATGTTTGTGTTGGGGAAATATTTAAAAACCTTAAGTCGTCCTTACGATTCAAATTTGGCGGTTAGCAGAGATTGAGTGGTTGTTGTTAATAATGATTGGATGGGTTAAGCATTGGTTAGATAAACTGGCTGGCGTTTCCGAAAAGAGGGTGGAGGAGTACGGGGCGAGATATGTTGCCTTCGGCGTCTTCTCCGCCGTTAACTATCTCATCCCCATGTATATGTGGTCCGAATGGCACGCGAATGACATTTCGGTTTACGCGGTGAGGATAATCGCTATTGTGCTGAGTTTTATCCTGGCGGTTTCGGATTCTTGGAATGATACTCTGAAAAAATATCGCCCTTTGTTTTGGCACTTTACAGTCATGTTTTGCTTGCCGTTTTTGGTGACATTTATGCTGCTGTTTGACGGGTTCACGTTATATTGGATCGTAAATATCAATATTGCAGTTCTTTTCGGAATCATTTTGTTGGATTTTGCCAGTTTCACGGTTGTGTATTCAGTCGGGGTTGCGCTGGGGGTGTTCGTGTCTTATTTGTTGGGGCATACAGTGAATGCCGAGTTGCCGAAATATTTGATGTACCCTTACTTCTATATGCTGATATTTGTTTTGGGTATTCTGATTATATTTGCTCGCGATCTCAACAAAAAATACAACTTACAAATGAAAGCTATGAGAATGTTGGCTGCATCCATTACTCATGAGATAAGGACCCCGTTGTCGACAATTTCTCTTATTTTGCACGGACTGGATCTGGACGGGCTTTCAGAGGAAAAAAGAAAAAAACAGATTGCAAAAAGAGATATGGCGCTGAGGGAAGTTAATTGCGTTTTCAACATAATAGATGCGACCCTTACAAAGCTTGCTTTCAACGGTAGTAAATACCTGGATCATGAAGAATTGAGTGCTGGGGATTGTATAAAGAAAGCGATTGATGAATATCCGTTTTTTCAGGATGATCGCAGTTTGGTACAGGTTAAAATCGTGAGAGATTTTCATTTTTCAGCCAGCAGAAATTTATTCATTCATGTTATATTTAATTTGATACAAAATGCCCTGTATCAAATAAAAGCCGAAAGAAGAGGACAGATTTTTATAACGGTGGATAGATCCAAAAAGCGAGCTTTTATCTCCGTGAAAGATACCGCTACGGGAATAAGGCCAGAATATATTAACGATATTTTCAAGCCGCTTTTTACCTCCAAGAATGAAGGGACTGGGGTGGGATTGTATTTTTGCAAGACTGCACTCCGTTCGATGGATGCCAACATATATTGTCAGTCGGTTTACGGAAAGTATGCTGAGTTCACTATCCGATTCGATCAGGCTTGGTGATCTGTGCGAGGTGCGAAGGAGAGGGAGTTCTCTCTGGGGTTCAGTTTCATTATTCTGAAAAGGGACTTTCCCGACTTTTTTTCAATAAGAGTGTCTACTGTATCAGATAAGTTCTCTGTCTTGGATATATCCTCCTCTGTTACGATTAAAGAATCCTCGTTTATCCAGTTGGTTTTCAGCAGGCGCTGCAAGGTTTTTTTTATGGAGACCTTCCCGTATGGCGGATCGATGAACACTATGTCGCAAACGGAGACCTCGTTGAATTTTCGGATTTTCAAAATGTCGGTCTTTATGATTCGGCAGCGTTTTCCCAGTTTTAATTTTCCGATATTTTCGTAAATCACACTGATGGCATCTTGAGATATATCCGTAAAGTAAGCAAAAGACGCTCCGCGGGACAGCGCTTCAATTCCAAGTGCTCCAGAACCGGCGAAACAATCCAAAACCACTTTGTTTTCAAAAAAATCTTTTGAGTTGGATTTTTTTAGGTGCGTTGAATTTTTGGAAATTTCAGCTATTTCTGAATTCTCAGAATTCCTTTCGAAACCTGAGAGCGTTATTGCCTGACTTGCTAAAATATCAAACAGCGACTGACGAGATCTGATTAGGGTAGGGCGGGCAGAGGAGGGAACTGACAGTACTGAACCCTTAAATTGACCTGATAAAATTCTCACAGACACAACACATATTCCCAATCTCAGGCAAACAAGCCATCAAACAAAAAAAACTCCTCCGAAATCCCAACGGAGGAGCTTAATAATTTCGAACAATCTTTAATTTTTGGTTTTTTCAACTTTTTCAGGAGTACCATCCTCGTTAAACTTCTGGACCTTGTACTGATTCTCCAACTTCGACATCAACTTGTCCATTTCATCCCTCAAAATCAGCTGGGACAATATAGGCTTTATCTCCTCAAATGTTCCCGGCTTGGAATCTCTCATATCCGTGATCTTAATGACATGATAGGTGTCTGCGATTTTCACAGGCTCTTTTGTGACCTCGTTTTTCGCAACGGCTTTGAACTTTTTCTTCAGATCATCCGGCATCCTGAACACAGGGATATAACGGTCGCTGTTTTCGGAGGAACCAAGGCCTTTTTCCTTCTGCAGCTTATCAAACGGAGCTCCCTTGCCCAAAGCTTCTATAATCTCTTTTGCCTCTTTTTCAGTGCTTAACGCAATGGTGGAAATCTTGATCTCCTTTCCTGACTTAAACTCAACCAAGTACTTTTGATACTGCTGTTGCAAAGTCGTTTCGTTAGATGCTTTCGGCGCGAGTTCCTTAACCAGATAACTTTCAAACAGGACTCTTTCCTTCAGTTTCTCAATCTGGTCGATATACCCTTTTTCCCTGTCCATTCCTGCTTTTTTCGCCTGCTCGGTCACCAAATAAGTCATCAGTTTCTGACGCTTCATTTCATCAAATAACTTATCTGCCGGCATCTGCTGCACCAACTGGACAGGCAGCGTCTTTATCTCTGCTAAAATTTCATCACGACGAATCTCTTTCTTTCCGATTCTGAAGATGACGGGATTTCCTTTAATTTCCTTCTTCTCTTTCGGAGCTTCTTCCTTCCGAGCCTGTACCTGCTCATCCGCTTTCTGTGTGACTTTCTCGGAAGGTGCGTCACTTATCTGAGGTCTTTCCTCACTCTTTTCTGCACCCTTATTTTGGGCTTCAACCTCGGTTTTGCCTTTCGTAAACGAGTTCTTCAAAGCACCGCCCCATGCCAAGTCACAACACAAAAACATAAGAACCGCAGACGCACAGCCTAATTTAAATTTCATAAGTTAATCTCCATTCACAAACTTCTAATTCAGATGATCCGAGTATATCAAAAATATTTTGACTGTAAAATCGAAATTTTCTTAATTACCACAATATTCCGTAATTTCCGGCGTATTTTTTCAAATATCGTCCAGTGATACTCGAAATATCTGCGCAAATTTCGGAGGGAGATCCCGTTGCGATGATTTTTCCTCCTTTGCTTCCTCCTTCGGGACCCATGTCGATTATATGGTCGGCATTGGCGATCATGTCCAGGTCGTGCTCAATCACGATAACGGTTCCTCCATTGCAAATCAGACTGTCTATTACCTGCAGAAGCTTGCGAATGTCCTTAGGATGCAGTCCCGTTGTCGGTTCATCGAAAACAAACAAAGTGCCTTTCTGATTTTTTCCCATCTCGGAGACCAACTTCAGTCGTTGTGCCTCTCCCCCGGACAGTTGAGTAGTAGATTCACCGAGTTTAAGATATCCCAGCCCCAATCCCGAGAGCGAATTTAATTTTTCGCGAATATTTTGATGATTTTTGAAAGTCTCGATTGCCTCATCTATCGATAATTCCAGTATTTCAGCGATATTAAGGCCTTTCCATTTGATGGCCAGAACTTCTTTCGAATATCTCTGTCCGCCGCAGTCGGGACATACTATATCCATATCGGGAAGGTATTGAATATCAAGTGAAATTTCACCCGTTCCCATGCAGGTTGAACAAACTCCGCTCTTTAAGTTGTGCGAAAAATGCCCCGCATTCATGTTTCTTGATGTGGCCGCGGGAGTTTCCGCAAATACCGATCTGATTTCATCGAAAATTCCCGAATAGGTCGCTACCGTGGATCGGGTATTTTTTCCCACCGGCACTGCATCTATCATGACAACTCTTTTTATTCCCGAAAGCTCTACGGCGCTTATGTGTTGCGGGAGATCCGTTTTTTTCAAAACCGAGTTTATTGCCGGGACCAGGCAGTCCAGGATCAAAGTCGATTTCCCCGAACCCGAAACTCCCGTGACGGCGGTCAACTTTCCGATCGGGAATTCGACCTGCAGATTTTTCAGAGTATAAATTTCGTTTACTGACAGATAAATTTGTTTGGAGGATTTTTTTTCGGAATTTCTGACCAATAGAGATTCTTTTCCCGAAAGATAATGCGCGATGACTGATCTGCGTTGCTTGGATTCATTGAATTCGGAAATTTTTTCTGTTTTGTCGATATTCCTGTTTTGTTCGGAAATTCTTTCTATTTGTTCGACCGTCCCCTCGAAGACCACGTTTCCTCCCAGCCGTCCGGCACCCTGCCCCAGTTCGATCAGCCAATCTGCTCTGCGCAGGATATCCAAATCATGATCGACGACAACCAGGGAATTTCCCTGGGCGATCAGCTGGTGAAAGACATTGATCAGCCCGTCGACATTTATCGGATGCAAGCCGATTGACGGTTCATCCAAAACATACAGAACGCCTGTGGTTTCGTTTTTCAGGGTGCGGGCGAGCTGAATGCGCTGCAGCTCTCCTGTGGACAGACTGTTGCCCGATCGGTCGAGAGACAGATAAGACAATCCGAGTTCCAGCAGCGGTTTCAGGCCGTAAATTACTTCTCCCATGAGTTTTTCCGCGAAAGATTTCATGACTGTCGGAAGCTTGTCGGGAACTGATTCCGCGAATTTTTTCAAATCGATCAGAGAGAGACTCGAAATTTCCGCTATATTTTTTCCGTCCAACAAAGTATTAAGCAGTCGGGGAGCGAAGCGACTGCCGTTACACATCGGACATCTTCCTATGTGATAGAACTTGGCCGCCAGGCGGCTGCGTACCGTCTCGCTTTCCGTCTTGCTGTACGCATGATGGACGGCATCGGCGGCGTTTAAGTAGGTGGCTTCCAACTTAAATTCCTGCCCCGAATTTGATTTGACGACTACGGGTATTTTGTCTTTTCGCGGACCGTGCAGAACCATTTCTTTTTGGTCGTCGGTCAGATTTTTGTACGGAATGTCCACGGGAATACCCAATTTTTCCGCGGTCGGTACGTAGAAAAACGATCCGGGAACACGCCAGCCTCGCACCGCTCCGTCGCGTATTGTTTTGTTTTCGTCACCGATCAAAGCGTTTTCGTTGATTTCTTCGATCTCTCCCGTGCCGTGACATTTCGGGCAAGCTCCTCCGGAATTGAAAGCGAAATCTTCGGCGCCCGGCGGATTGAATTTCGTATCGCAAATTGAACACCGCGTTTCGCATATATGGGCTACGTCGAAAGACGGCGGCTGTCGGTGTCCGTTGGGGCAAACGTGAGACCCCAGACGAGAAAAAGCCAATCTCCAGATATTTAGGACCTCGCTCATTGTTCCGACGGTACTTCGGACATTGGGTACAACAGGACGCTGCCGCAAGGCAATTGCGCTCGGAAGAAATCTAACCGACTCTACATTCGGTCTGGATGTTTGGCCGATTCGACGCCGCGTGTAAGTCGAAAGCGACTGCAAATAGCGGCGAGATCCCTCGGCGTAAAGGACATCCATGGCCAAGGTCGACTTGCCCGAGCCGGAGACCCCGCATATCGCGACAAAGCTGTTTAAAGGAATGTTAATGTCGATGTTTTTCAGATTGTTTTCCTTGGCGCCGCGCAGTTCGATATGATCGGGAATGTGTTTCCTGTCGTAAAAATCAGGCATCGGCTTATCCTTTCAAAGTCTCACAGGCATTTTACAACAAATCAAAAAGGCTAACCACATCACAGCAAACCATTTTCTGAAATTCCGCAAACCAACTAGTTCTGTAGTTTCTTAACCAATTATTAACCGATACCTGCGAAAATAGCAGGGTGTGAGTTTTTTATCGAGGAGCGCGGAATGAAGTGGTTTGACAAGAAGGTATTTGACAGGGGGGGGCAAGGACCTAAAAATTGTTATAAATCACATGGTTGTGTTTCAA
>JAGABS010000036.1 GCA_017614525.1 Alphaproteobacteria bacterium | reverse complement strand
GCTCCAGGCGCTGCCTGGCTGCCTCCGAATGCAATCCGGTTAATAAAAAGTTAAATTAACTGTTTTTCAACCTTTCTGTGCTACCATGCCCAGGGTGGGGGTTGCGGGGCAGGCAAGGGTTAAAGGTTAATAAATTATTAATTTTTCCCCGCATACTGTTGGATAAGTGAACTTCCCAAAATAATTGGCTCCAAGCCCAGCTTAGCTTTTGATAGGAGAACGGCTATAACAAACTTTTACGCCAAATTCAAAACAAAAACTCAAGGATATTTCCCCGCCATGTGGAATAATCCCCACTGCTTAGCAGAATCCGAATCCAGCACCGCGCGTATTTGGTCGTTGATTTCCTCTTTTCCGTATTCCTGGTGATTCTTCAGCCATTTGCGGTAAAAGCCTGCAAATACGGTCTCACCTTGGCTCTGAGGTGCTTTTTTCGAGCCGCCTTAAACATATCGTTGCTCAATTTCATGCAGATGCTCACGGTTTTGTACGGTTCCAGGTCGGGATCTTCAATACCGCATGGAGTGTGTCTCGGATAATGAGACGGATAAATCATCGGGCATACATAATCCGCCCTTTCAGCGAGCTCTATATAATCTTGCCCCAAAATTTCCGCACTTTTCTTTGTTTGACCTTTCTTCTTTGGAGTATCCACTGACCCCTCTATCGTGCTCCCAAACACGCATACGGAAACCTTCCCGCCAAGCCTGTGTACAGCCGAAGTTATCCTGTCCGTCAGATTATTTACGGCATTTATTCGCGTTCTGTTAGTTGAATCACTTCCGAAATTTTTTTGTAACCGATTTTGCGTTCCATCTCCTGTAACGGATTTCCCCACGATTTTTTCTTTTACGTCCCGCCTGAAATTTGTATTTCGTACATCATCTCTGAAATATGAGGAAAATCTTACATAATCCAATTGCACTTCGTCAAAACCGATTTTTACAGCGGCAGTACAGATTTCCTCAAGATATTGAAGAACTTTTTCGCTGCGCGGATCCATCCAGGACATTTTTTCCTTGTCGATTATCACAGCTCTGTCTTTTCCCCTAATACACAGATCGTCTCGTGTAAATTCCTTCAGCGCGACAACTCGAGCAATCGCGTAGATTTTTCTCTTCTTTAATTTTTTCAGCAGATTTTGGAAATTTTTATCGGTTACGAAGCGATTTTTAGAGTTATATGGCACGGGAAGGCCTGGAAACAACTGCCCGAAATCGTTTTTCACATCAATCACTACGGCATTTGCCCCATATTTTTCAAGAGTTTTGGAGATTTCCTGAAAATCCGAACATCTTCCGACATAAATCGATTTTATTTGTAAATTTATTAACGAATTTTCTTTGAAGCCAAAACATTCTTCGGCGGAAATTGGTTTCTGTGATTTTCTCAAATAAACCGACAGATCCGAATTTTGGCAACCGGCAAGGAGGAAAACCGAGGATAACAATCCCCGCAAAATTTTTCTAAACCCAAAAAACAACTTATTTACTCAACTCCCGACCATTCAACTGATACTTTCAGAAAACAGCACAACACCCCGTCCAGAATCGCAGCAAATATCTGCAGACAACGCAAAGTCTTTACCTGAGCTAGACGGATTCGCCGCACATTGACCTTTTCAGGCGATTTAGTTTTGATTTTGCAGAATAATCCAGGATCTTCGAACCGTATCGAATTTGCAAACCGTCGATCAATGATTCATCTCGACGTGTAACAAACTCTACAGTTCCTCCAACCAATTCACGCAAACGCTGCGCCAGTTCGTTCCGTGTTTTTTCTGAGAAATCTTTGGCGTAGGTTACGTAGAAAATCCTCTTTTCACTCATCCGATCGCAGAACTTCTCATAAGCTGCACAAATATCCACTATGATCGAAAATCTTTTGTTGGACAGGACAACCTTTAGGAAGTTGCTGACTTCTGGAAGTAACTCTAGTTCAGAAACCAACGTGTCAACAAACACCTCGCCGTCCTTGGTCAACAGCGAAAATCGCTTCAACATTTTTTCGCGGCCTTCCAACGACTCAATCGCCTCGCGAACTGACTTGATTTGCAACAAAAACTCCGCTTCACGATCAGCAGCGACTTCATACAAAGCCTTCACATATCTGTTAACCACTGCATCATCAGAAATTTCGACCGACAATTATGTCTCCACATTTAACGCTGGAATAATATCATCATCGCAAGCCTGTTTCAATTTTGATTTTGAGCGCAAAAAACTCGAGTTTAGGTGAGATATTTTGCTGAAATTTCCCTCGAAATTGGTCTTAATCTCTTAAAAAAGCTAAAAACAACAATAATATATATCTAATATATTGTTGTTGTTGTACTGAGCATTTTTTGTGGATAACTTGATGTTTTTGACACACACTAACTTGATTTTGCTCGAAAATATTAGCAAAAATTGGACCAAAAATCTGTGGGTAAGCCTGTGAATTTAATGTGGAGGAATGTGGATAACTTGCAGAATTTTTATTTATCCACAATTTATTCACAAGTTTGTACACATGGTTGTCCACATAATGGACAGTTGAAGTTTTTGAGATTTTTATGCGTGTAACGGGTGATAATAGTCAGTGTGCGGGATTTCATTCCGACTCGTTATATAAAGCAAGATTTACCGTAAAGATCTGTCTAATGAATCATACAAAAACTCCTTCTTCGATTTTCTGATAACAATTTGATTTTGCGGGCGAATCTTGTTAACATTTTAGCATGCATTCGTAGCTCAGCTGGATAGAGCGTCTCCCTCCGGAGGAGAAGGCCGGAAGTTCGAATCTTCTCGAATGCACCATCTAAAGCAGAGGTATCATGATTTATTTAGCGTTGGGTTCCAATCTTGGAAATCGTTTTGAAAATTTGCGACGAGCTGTTGCGGAATTAAAGCAGGTGTTTCACTGTGAAAAAATTTCTCACGTCATTGAGACTGAAGCACTGCTGCTGCCGGGTTCTCCCGAAAGTTGGAATATTCCTTATCTGAATATGATGGTGGCAGGAGATACGGATCTGTCTCCGCATGAGCTCCTGAGATTCATAAAGCGTACAGAGGAGAAGCTCGGGCGGGATATGAATGCAGGTCGATGGGCTCCGAGAATAATTGACATTGATATTGTTATATATAACGACCAGCAGCTGATAACGGATCAGCTGACTCTTCCTCATATGCAGCTGGAAAATCGTGATTTTTGGAAATATCTGCTGGAAATGCTCGGATGGTCGACTGGCGACCCGACGGTCAATGATTATCGCGCGCTGAATTATTTTGTGCTGGATCCAAAAATCGTGAAAATTACGAACGTAACTCCGGATTCTTTTTCGGACGGAGGAAAGTTTTTCAATCCCGCGGATGCTCTGGAGGATATAGAAAAATCCTATCAAAATGGCGCGGCTTATGTGGAGTTGGGAGCTCAGTCGACTCGTCCCGGATATACGGAAGTTTCAGCAAAAGAAGAAATCCGAAGGCTGGAAGCGGTCGTAACGAGCGTTCCGAAGGAAATTCCGCTGGCAATCGATACATATTTCGATGAAGTGGTGAATTTTTGCCTGGATCACGCGAATATCAAAATCGTAAACGACATAAAATTCAATCTTTCGGATACAACATTGAGACATCTCGCCGACAATGACGTCAAAATTGTCACAATGCTGTACGGAACGGATCTAAGTTGTTTGAAAAACCAAGTGAATCACCTGAAAAAATGCGGCCTGAAGCATGTTATTGTCGATCCCGGTATTGGTTTCGGCAAGACAAAATTCGAAAATCTCACAATTTTGAAAAATATAAAGGAAATAAAATCTTTGGGATGCGAAATTTTGATCGGACATTCGCGCAAGTCGTTTTTTTCCTTAATTTCTAACAAAGAAGCAATAGATCGAGACATTGAAACCCTCGCTGTATCAGATATTATGCAAAATTTCGGAGTAGATTACCTTAGGATTCACAATCTGGAATATCACATGAAATTCTTTACTGCCAAGAAAATTATGCAACCGTAGATTATCCCGATTTTTGGTAATTTTATTTGGGATTTTGTCCAAAATACTGTTGAATGAGTAGGTTTTTTAGATAATAATAAGCAATCGTGGATTGTATGTTGTGTGAGAGTTTTGGATGTGTTTTGTAGGTTACGGTTCTTTGGTTGATTTCGACAATTGTAAGTCAGTACAATCTGAGTTGGACCGTTTAGTGTTCCAAAGTCATATCGTATTGTTTATGAAAGGAAATCGAAAATTTCCTGTGTGCGGGCTGTCTTCCAATATGTGCTTTATGCTAAAGCAATGTAATTTGGAATTTTCGACAGTGGATTTGCTTACGAAACCGAGCTTGGCGTTGTATATGCGTATGATGCATGAGCCAATCTCTGCTCCGTATCTTTATGCCGGAGGAAAATTTGTCGGCGGATACGAAACGGTTTGCACGATGTTTGACAGCGGGCTGCTTGGAAGTATTGTGCGTTTAAATTCTCACAAATAATTGATGGAAAATAATGTGGAGCGGTACGCAAAAGGGCCCGATTTTACCCGGGCCAGGGAGGGCTTTTGCGCTGAGACTATCGCTAAACAGTTAGGCTGGAATAGTCTTCAGATTGGGACGTGTCTTCCTTGTTTTGAGTTTCGACTACCTCAGCGACTTGGTCTTCAAAGACTTCTTCACTTTCGCTTTCTTTGTGATTCTTTACCTCGACAAACTCACTTGATTCCACTTTACAGATTCTAGGCAATCTGATTATGAATTTGGAACCAATTCCGAGTTCACTTTCGACCGAGATAGTTCCGCCCATACATTCAACATACTTTTTAGTAATGGACAGTCCCAAACCTGTTGAAGAGTTTTTGTTATCGTGATCACCAAAACTCTCAAATATTGTATCAACTTTGTCTTGAGAAATACCGCATCCGGTATCGGCAACAGAAAATTCAATAAATTCTTCGTCGCCTTTGATAATCGAAGACGCACGCAAAGTGATTTTTCCGAATTCCGTAAATTTTGCAGCGTTATCGATTACATTCAGGATGCACTGACGCAATTTCGTTTGATCAATAAACATCTCCCCGATATCTCTCGGGAATTCGTTAAAGAATGAGTTTTCATTCTTAGTGATCAGCGGCATGGATACGCCTTCAATCTCTTTCATTAAGGTTTCTATGCTTACAGTTTCGAAGAACAACTGAACTTTACCGGACTCGATGGAAGATAGATCCAGAATTTCGTTGATAAGAGAAAGCAAATGCTTTGCCGATCCTATAATTTTCGAAAGATCGTCTGCTGATACAGTGTCTTTTCTGTCGAAAGCTTCCTCCTGCAAAATCTCGCTGTATCCGATAATTGCATTGATAGGTGTTTTCAGCTCGATGCTCATGCTGGTAAGGAACCTCGTTTTGGCTGCGTTTGCAGCATCCGCCTGGTGTTTCGCCTGATCCAGCTCTTTGTTGGATTCTTCGAGCTCTTTCGCTTTGATCTCCAGGTCTGCGGTCCTTTCCGCGACTTGTTTCTCGAGCAATTCGGCATTGTTGGCCAATTTCTTTTCGATTTCTTTTCTTTTGTTTATGTCCATGAGCGAGAGTACGACATAAGTTCTGACCTCCACACCCATGTTCATCTCCAGCGGATTGGCGGAACATATGGACCAGAAGGTATTTCCGGAATAGCTTTGCACCAAGACTTCGTAGTTCGTTATGTTAATGTTAGTCTTTACGGCATTCATTACATATCCGCGGTCCTTATCAGAAGTGAACAAATCCCAAGCGTTAACTGTCGGAACTTTATCTGGAGTTAATCTGGCAAGGGTCAGTCCCGAAGGATTGATCTTCTGAATCCTGCCGGTTTCTGCGTCAAACACTATAATTGCCGACGGTGTAGAATCGGAAATAGCATTCGATATTTGCAGCTGCTCTTTCGTGTGATTGTAGAACTGCGCAACAACCAAGCAGATAAACAACCAAATGCAAAGCAAAATCACTATTGTGGTAGGAGTATTTCGGAATATTCCTTTGACAAGTGTCGAGAAAGCCTCGTCATCGGTCACGGCAACTATAAACAATTGACTTCCGTCCATTTTTTCAGGAGATCTTATCTCGCTTTTGAATACTCTGTATTTCAGATCCTCCAAATTTACGTCGGAGCTACCGATGGCTATATCTTTAATTTTGTCTGATATGTGCAGTCCGAGAGCGATCAAATTTCTGTTGCTCTCTTCTCCGTGAGGCAGAGAATTAAGTGACAGGTATCTCTTGCAGTCAGGCGAAATAATGTAGAACTTCCTTGCAAACACACCGTCCTGCAGCCTGTCGAGGAACGTCTCATACTGCGACCACTTCATCACGACCGACAAATAGAAAGGTTCGACATCTCCTACTTTCGTTCTTTTCAGGACGAAATCAACCAGAACAGCCCCGTCCTCCTCGTTCTGTCTGAACGAAAAAGTAATGTCCTTGTCTTTCAAGTCCGCAATGGCGAAGTCGTTTATATCAAGGATATCCGCAGCGTTAGACTCTTTTGATTTGCGGAGAAGCATTCCTTGGCTGTTGTACATATTGACGGAAACTATATTGCTGTTATCCTTCAGTACCTCAGCAAAAATTCTGTCCAAAGCAGAGCTATCCTCTCCGTGAGTCAATATCACGGCGTCGGAAATTTCAGAAATTTCCTTTCCGCTGTTTTTCAGCTGCAAGCTGATATATTTGGACAAGTTTGTCGCTTCGCTGTCCAGATACGAATCCATATATTTTCTCACGTCAGATTCTGAAGCGGACTTAATGCTTGAAAATCCAATGAGTACCGGAAGCAATATGCATACCCACATCATTCCAGTCACTTTAATTAAGTTCAAAATCTTTCTCAACATTACACACCTACGTAAATAGTTACGATAATCTTACAAGGAGAAAGTTACTATTTTGTAAAGATTTCGAAATTTTTCGTATATAAATTAATCACAAAATGAAATTTGAGTGTCGTCGATGGATTCGGACCGGTGGAGGCGACTACTTACAGTACAAAATTTGCATATCGTAAGCGGGTTCAACGTTGGGCGGGAGGGAATTCATCAGACTGTCGTAATCCATCGATGTATCCATATGAGTGAGATAAGTTTTTTTCGGATTTAATTTTTCGACCCAGCTCAGCACCAGCTCCAAATTCGCATGGGTTGGTCTTTTTTCATCGCTGTTCAGACAATCGACAATCCAAATATCCAGATTTTCCAGTACCGAAAAGTCAGAAAATCCTGTTACATCCGTACAATATGCGAAATTTCCGATGCGAAAACCCAACGATTTCGAAAACCCGTGGTCCTGTTCGAAGCAAATTCCCGAGATATTTTTGATGGAAAATTTCCCGAAAAAAATTTCGTGGGCGTAAAGATATGAATCGTAAATGTCGTGTGAATTACGCTGAAATAAATACGAAAAATTCTGATAAAGTTCTGAGAGAGTGTCGGCAGTTGCGAAAACGTCCAGAAATTTATTCTCCTTAATATAAAGAGGACGCAGCTCGTTGATTCCATTGGTATGATCAAAGTGAGCGTGGGTAAATAAGATCGCGTCGATATTCGGACTTAAGTTTTCATTCGAATTTTTTCCGAGATTTCCGTATGAATTTTGGACCGAATTTTTGCGTAGCTTCTCGTTTCGCCCGTCAAATCGCAGCAGCTGTTCTCGTAAATCCGGCGAAGCATCCACCAGCAGCACGGTTCCTGCATCCTCAATTATGATAGAAGATCTCGTTCGTCGATTTTTCGGATTTTTCGGGTCGCATATTCCCCACCCGTATTTCAGGGCTGGCACTCCCATAGACGATCCGCAGCCTAAAATCGTAATTTTCATCCTAAAATCTCCGAAAACTCAAAAAACTTACAAAATTTTAACAATTAATGGATAGAATGTAAAAAGAGATAGATTATGAGATACGTAATTTTATTGTTGCTGCAGTTTTTTTTGAATTATAACACCTTGGCGAAAGAAACCGCGAGTGATAAACCTCTCAGCGTCTATCTCGATTCTTTGAAAAAATTGCGGCGCGACTATCAAATCACGGGGTACAATCTTTATCGATTTTTGGGAAAAAATTCGCCCGTGCGCAGTCAAGCCAAGAAAAAAATCGACTGGTATTTCGGAATCAATGCTGAGTTGCTCAATACTTTGGATCTCATAATCAACAAAAAAGAATATCCGAGTTTGTATTTGGCGGCCGAAAAACCTCTGGTTTCCTCGGATTTCTGGGAAGGTTCGCAAGGAAATTCGGATGACGGCGAAAAGCCGAGCGGAGAATCAGGCGAAGAAGAGGGAGTATCAGAGAACCAAAATTCCGACGGCTTGCCTGCTCAAGAATTTGCGGGCGGAACAGCAATTTCTGTGCCCGAAAATTCAGCAGTTCCCAATCAACAAAATGCCGCAACGAATGCCAACGGAATTCAAGGTCCTGAAAATTCAGAAGAAGATAATGAGGAAGACAAAGAAGACGATGGAGATGAAGACGATAACGAAGCGGAAGAAAATCAGCAGCAGCCTGCCGCCGCGGTAAATCCGCAAACCATTGCCGCAGGGAATTATCAACCTGCCGTTGGAGCGAGTCCGCAGCCTATCACTGTGGCAAGTCAGCAGCCTGCCGCTGCAGCGAATCCGCAGATTTCTGATGCATTAACAAATCAATATCCTACGGATGTGATAAATCCGCAGACAGGCATGAATCAGATGCTTCCTTCATTGGATGAAAATTTCCAGCAATATCAAGGAGATGTCTTTACTCCGACTAATGATTATCCCGGACAACCTAACGTTGAACAAGCCGGATTCATAAGCGACGACGTCAACGGAAACGGGGGAGATGTGTTGATTCAAAACAACGGAAATAAAGACAAATTGGGCAATTTTTTGATGAAAGCTCAACTGGCTAAAAACGCTTTCGTGGGCGACGTCGACAAATATGGCAACGCCTATGAAGATGAGTATGACGGGCAGAGCGGCCAGTATCAGTTCAACCAATATCAAAACAATTCAAACCGCGGTCAAGCCAAAATCGACAGCGCGAGTATGGACTCCGACCGACTTAATTATCAAAGCTCTGATTTCGTCAACGAAGATCAAATTTTTGACGGGAATCAGGCGGGAAACAGGCCGTCTCAAGATGATTCCGCAGAGCATACAGACGATTCAAACGATTTCAATGGGGAAGAAGACGAAGCCCAGCAGGCAGTTGCTAATAATGTTTCGCAAATTTCCGACGATAGATCTGCTGAAAACCCGCACACTCAGGAAGAAGACGAAGACAACAACGCCGACGAGGACTCCGGCAGTGATGTCGGCGCAAATTCCTCTGAAAATTCCGAAAATAATGCAGGTAATGATGCTGATGAAGATTCTGGCCATGACGAAAGCGACGGTACTGACGAAGATGATGGAGATGAAGGATACGCAGCCTCGCCCCGCATATCCCAAATCGCCCGACAACAGCAGATGCAGAGTTCAGTTCGTCAGCCGCCAGCCCGTCAGCCAGCCCGTCAGTCTGCCAATCAATCTGCGCGC
The DNA here is from genome assembly GCA_017614525.1 of Alphaproteobacteria bacterium. Classification (GTDB taxonomy): domain Bacteria; phylum Pseudomonadota; class Alphaproteobacteria; order UBA3830; family UBA3830; genus UBA3830. Next base: position 5,801 of record JAGABS010000036.1, on the reverse strand, counting down.
CAATTTGCTCCGCAGTCTGGAATACCGCAGCAAAATCCGAACTTCCCGTACAATGCCTATCAATACGGTTACGGAGCTAATTTCGGAACTTACAACGGGGCAATGCTGAATTCAGCGGCAAATTCGAGAAACATCGGAGTTTCCGCCGCAGACACAAGAAAGCAATCCGTTTCATATTATGAAGGAGACAGCGGGACTCGTGCCATTCTATCACAGCCGACCGATCCGAAAATTTCGAATTATCATGACATTAATAAATTCTTGAATAGCGATCACGGCGAAATTACTGTTGATAGAACGTCATTTGAACCTAGATATTTGAATGAGTTCGATCGGTTTGTAGATTCATATCCGCAAGATTCCGGAACTTCGGGAGAAAACAAAGTTCCCGTGGTTCAGGTGCCGAAAAATCCGGATGAAGCGTCGATCCTGATGGTTCCCGATTCGTCGGACGGCAAACTGCATATCAATCATTTCTAGGAGGGTACGATGAAAAAAAATTTTGCATTAGTTTTCGGATTGATAATTTCAAATTTGATCATCTTTACCTCAGGGGCCGTACACGCTTATGACGATGACGAATACGATTTCCGCTACAGAAAAGAAGATCAAAGGTCTCTGTCTCAGCGTCGTCTCGAAAAAAACGATTGGTGGAACAAGAATTTGAGAAAGTCAGAAGAACAAGATGAGTACGAACGTCGCAAAAGATCGCGGCAAAAACTCGAAGAAGAATTCGAAGACTGGAAGGACTCGCGACAAAAACGCGCGCGTGAAGAGGAAGAAGAGAGGTTAAAAAAAGAAGCAGCGGAACGCGAGGAATATGAAAGTTGGGTAGAATCTCGGAAAAAACGTGAAAGAGTGGAGCAAGAAGAAAAACGAAAAAAAGAAACTGCCGAACGCGAGGAGTATGAAAATTGGAAAGAATCTCAGCAAAAGCGCGAGAGGGAAAGAGAAGCGGCAGAGCGCGAAGAATATGAAAATTGGAGAGAATCCCGACAAAAAGAAGAAGAGGAAAAACAGAAAAAAGAGGCAGCAGAACGCGAAGAGTATGATAATTGGAGAGAAGCTCGACAAAAGCGTGAAAGAGAAAAAGAAGCGGCCGATCATGAAGAATACGAAAATTGGAGAAAAACTCGGCAAAACCGCGAAGAAGAGGAATTCAGCAGAGAGGAATGGCTGAAAGAAAAACAACTTCGTCAGGAAGAAAAAGAAAAACTCGAGGAAGAAGAAAAGCAAAAGGAAGAGCAGCGCAAGATCGCAAAAGAAGAGCGGCGGCAGGAAAAAATCGACCGAATCATTCCGCAAAACCTGTCGGAAGAGGAAAAAATCGAGCTGCTGGACGATCAACTCTCCGAAACCAGCCAGCGTCTGGAAAAATTTATTCAAAAATTGCAGAATCATTCTGTTTCGAACGACGAAAACCTGAAATTTATCGAAAAATCATTCAAATTTCAGAACAAAGGCATCAGCAGATTATTACAAGACAGGTTCGCAAGCAGAAAATGAACGACACCCGTAGGTAAGCGGCATGTCCAATCCCTCAGCAGGTGCTTGCAGCACAGAGACATGCATGCAAAATCCAACTGTCAGCACGGTGAAAACTCTCCATAACACCGCTCGCGGGGTTTTCCATCCTGCTTACGACATGTTTCATGTTATTTCAAGCTGAAATTTGAGAATATCCTCGAGTTTCCCTCCTGCTTACGACGTGTTTCATGTTATTTTTCTCAGATATTCAAAATTGAAGTTTGGCAAAAATCAGCAGGATTATTTTTTTGATAAGATTTGTTAACTCGATTAATTACTTTTCCTTGAATGTTTTCGGCAATCAAAAATGCTCAAATTTCACAAGTTTCTACATAAGTACCGCGCTCTCACAGGGAGATTATGCCGAATTGTACAGTTACAATTTAGGCGTATTATTTGAAATTTTTTGCAAAAACAATAAAAAAGCAAAAAAAATTACCATTAATTAACTAATTTTTGGTATAATCATCCTGGTGGGTTAGAAGAACGAGATGGTACAAAGTGAGTGTTGCTAGCGTTTTTTCGTCGGCGATTAAGGATGATGAAAATAAGAGATGCTTTCGCTCGGTATCCTTTTGATTTTTACCTAAGAATGATTTAACGAAGGGTGAGGTTGAAAATGAAATTTAATTTTAAAACTTTGTGTGCGATTGGATCCTTGATGTTTGGATCGGCTGACGCCTATTCTGGTGCATTCTCCGGAAAAAGTCTTGATACAACCAGCGAAAAAGGTATGTCGGATGTGAGAAGGTTAGAGACTAAAGGTCATTTTAGAAATTTAAAAAAGTTAAAAATAGATCCTGAAAATTTGGGCGTTATTATAGCTAGAAACGAAGGAAAAGGTAGACGGTTACGCCCAGGTTCATTTCCAAAATTGACGAGGCTGGATGTGGTAGGTTCTTTGCCGTGGTCAATGATAGAGAAAATACCGGGATGTTTTCCAAAATTAGAGCTTTTGATTCTGGATAAGCCAAGTTACAGCGATGAGGTAGAAAAAACTGTGGCTAAGCATGTACGAGAATATGAAATTCGGGACGTATTTCGGGATGTTGTAGTTTATGACCTCTTTCTCCCGAGTTCTAGCAGCAGCGATTCTGAAAGTTCTTCAGATTATAAAAATGACGTAAGGATTTGTGAGGTTTATGACAGATGCGGACGTATGGTTAAGGTAAAATTGAAGGACAAAAAAAATTTTAGGGAGGGAATTTGTAAACTTTTCGGTATTGATTGCGTTGACTCAGAAAGTTCTTTTGATAGCGGAATGTTCAAGATTTCAGAAAAAAAGGCCCAAAATGAACAATCAAAAGAGGCAGAAAAAGTATTATTGATGCTCAAGTTCATAGAACGAGAAGATAAGGATGGAATTCAGTCATTGCTGGAAAGGGATCCCGGTCTTTTTGATGCTACATTCGGAAAAAGATCAATACATGACTATGCTGTGTCACTGGAGAAGAAGGATATCGCTCAATGGATTGTTGATTTAGAAAAGAAAATGAGACCGGTGTTGGCGATTTATGAAATAATAAAGAAGGAACCAGGGATATATAAGGAGTTGGTCACAAATGGAGAGAGCGTAATCCAAAGTATAATAAATAAAAAAAGGGAGCTTCTTATCTTGGCCGCTAAAAATAGCAATTTGAATTTGGCGGAGCTTTTAATAGGGATCGGTGCAGATGTTAGTGGGGCAAGTGGAGAACCTCTTTTGTTTTACGCAAAAGACGTCGAAACAGCTAATTGGTGGATTGAACATGGAGCAAATTTTGACGGTAAAAATGAATATGGAATGAATTGGTTATCATCTTTTTTTATAAATATAGATCTGCCGTTGGAGAAAGATAAAATACCAATGATAAATCTGGCTCTGGAAAAGGGAGTTAACGTTAATGAGAAAAATAATTCCGGTAATGTTGCGTTGCACTTGGCGGCACATCATAACTATGGCGAGATAGCAAAAATATTGTTGAACCATGGAGCGGAGATTAACATAAAAAACAGAGAAGGGATGACTCCTTTAATGAGAACGGCTCAGCATGATAGCGAAAAAGTTGCGAAGTTGTTGTTGCCTAAGTCTTCTCAGGATGAAAAAAATGAAGCATTGAAGTGCGCAGCAAAATTCGGCAGTAAAAAGATTGTGGATATGCTGTTGGATACCGAGGACTTTTCTGAGGAATTGTTGAAAAACGCGATAAGATTGTCTCTTCATATAAATGGGGAGACTGGACCTGACAGTAAAAAAATTGTGAATATTTGGTTGGATACTGTACTTTTTTCCAAAGAACAGTTGAAAGAAATGTTAAGGAAGTCTATAGACATATATGAGGATGCCGAATTAGGGATTTTAAAAAACTCCGACCAAAAACCAAAAAAGGATACTGCTGAGTTAGAGATTTTTAAAAGTTCCAATCAAAAACCAAAAAAAGATACCGCTAGTGATAAATGGGGGAGATCAGATAGCAGCTCCGACTATTCGGATAGCGATTCTGAGAATTCGGATTCAGATAGCAGTTCTGAAAGTTCTGACTCGGATAGCAATTCTGAAAATGGAACGGCAGAAAAAACAGAGCAATCTGCTGGCAACGTTTCTTTAGGCACCGGGCACAAGAGTCTCGAAAGTGGAGCAACAGAAAAAACAAAGCAATCTGCTGGCAACGTTTCTTCAGCTGTCGGGCACAAGAGTCTCGAAAGTGGAGCAACAGAAAAAGCAAAGCAATCTGTTGACAACATTTCTTCAGCTGTCGGGCAGAAGAGTTCTGTTGATAGGCTTTATGATTATATTCGGGAAACACAGAACCTCAGTTTTTCGGATCTGAAGTTCGAATATGAGATCAAACCTAAGGGGAAGTTCAATTGCATGATTACCATAAACGGGAAGATATACAAGATAGATGATTTGGCATGCAATAGCAAAAGAGAGGCTAAAAATAAAGTCGCAGAGTATGCTTTAAATAAGTTGAGGCGGGTACCTGCGCAAGATGACAGAAGTTCTGTAGTAAAACTTTACGAATATTGTCAGAATAAGAGTCGCGGTTTCAGCTCACAGGATATTGAATTCCTATATGATATCAATGGCGATGGCACTTTTGACTGTAAGATTAGGATAAAGGACGAGCTTTTTGATAAACATCTGATGTGCAGAAGCAAAAGAGCAGCTAAAAATGAAATGGCTGAGTATGTTTACAATGAATTGAGAAAGGCAGAAATTTCAGATTCCGCTAATAATGGCGAAACTAAACCCCAAATTTCTGATTCAAAAGATTCGGATGGTTCAGATAAAAAAGCCAGTTCAAAAGATTCCAATGATGATAGAAATACTACTTATGTGACGATCGATAAAAGGGAAATACCGGTCAATATTGAAACGGTAGTTGATGAAAGCATACCGGCATTGTTAGATGATATAAAAAAATGTCCTTTCGAAAAAATTGAAAAAGGTATAGTCTGGGAAAATGAGAACAAGACAGCGAAATATTCATATCAATGTGCGTTTCTTTCTCTTGATTTGACCCCTGCGGAAGATGCTCTAATTTCTGTTAATATAAGAGAATACGCGCAAAAACAAAGAGGTCTTTTTGCTGACGATGAGTTTTGGCCGGAAATAGCCCAAAGGCTTAAGTATCGTATATTGATTTATGAGTACCAGGAAGGAAAAATCTCTCGATTTTTTGAGTACGGTAAAGAGTTTGAAAAAAACGGGACTAAGAGAATTTGTTTAGAAACAGAAAATAGACACTATCGGAAGTTGAAAGGGGCAAAGGCGGAAAATAGTAAAAGAATTATTAACAAAACTTTTGCGGGTACAATGTTTAATATTGAAGATTTTTCCAATTCTGCCGATAGGGACTCAAAAAATTCTGATGATGACGATTGGATGAACGATGACTCTGAAGCATCCGATTCAGAGGAATAGTTCGGGAAACGGTGATTCGTAAGTTGGAGGGTGGCTCAGGCGACGGAAGGATGAGCCCAATAGAGCCATGTCCGTCGCGCTGAGTGTTGATGTTGAATTTCTTATTCGAGCGCGATTTAATCCGCGAGCGCACAAAAGCCGGACTCGAGGCCGCTCGATCTCGCGGGCGAAAGGGCGGGCGCCCGAAAGGTCTGTCGAAAGAAGCCGAAAACATCGCTTACGCCGTGAAATCTCTCTATCGGGAACGCAAACTCAGCGTTCAGGAAATCGCCAACCGCCTCGAAAGCAAGGCAACATCATATAAGTATTTGAAATATTGGCTAGTTTTGAAGGCCACCGAGCGACAGAGACAAAATAATCAGGGCCT
>JAGABS010000035.1 GCA_017614525.1 Alphaproteobacteria bacterium | reverse complement strand
CAAGAAGGTATTTGACAGGGGGGGGGCAAGGACCTAAAAATTGTTATAAATCACATGGTTGTGTTTCAAAATTCGTAAAAATCCGTAAGCTTTTATCCGAAAATCTGAAAAATTTGTGCCAAAAGCGAGGAACCTCTGCGGGCGGTCGCTCTGCGAGGGTGTGCGCCTCGAGATTCGCCAAAAAACTCAAAACTATATCCGAAAATCTGAAAAATTTATGCAGAAAACGGAGTGTCCCCGCGGGCGGTCGTTTTGTGAAGAATCCCTTTGCTTGGTTTTTCAGGAAAAGATCTGCGGGAGTGGCCATCCTCGAGACCGCTCTGACCCTGCCGGTTGTCTTGTACATTGTTTTCTTTTCCATCGAGTTGATCAGAATGGAGCTGGCCCAAACCGCCGTCGACTCGATTACAAAAGAGTTCACATTTTATCTGATGGCCAAGGGCAAGATAGTGCAGGAAGAGGTCGATGCAATTTTCCTCAAATATAAGCCGTGGGGGATTCCGATAGGAAATTTCAGGTATTACATTTACGTATACAAGTATATGACTACACCTCCGGGTGAAACAGACCCAGGAGTTATGGATGCTTATCCCTATGGAGGATCACATATCTGTTGGATAGGCAATGATTACGCGAATCCTTATCCAAACCGAAGTCCGACACGATTTGCCATTAATAAGCATTTTGGCACAAACGGTGAAGATACATCTGCAATATCGGAGTATCTCGCAACTCTTTCCAAATATCAAACGGCATTTACAAATAAATCTCAATATGGGGAGGTTGAGTATTTGGAACGCAGTAGATTGTTAGAAACAGGGAATACTTCTGGATATATTTTTGTTCTGACTGTCGCAGTGAAATTCCCTTTCTCCAGCCCATTTGTCGCGAAATTATTTAACGGAGGATCAAATAGCACTAAACCTGGAGTATATATCCTCTGGGCACGCGGCTCGGGGATGTTTAATTAACAGTAAGAAAGAGGCGAACTGTGACTTATCAAAAAATAGGCCTTTTAAATTCCCGTATTCAATCGGCGTGTCGTAATTTTCCAGTTAACCCTTTTTTAAGAGTTATCCACTGAATTTGTGGATAACCCTGTGGATAAGTCTGTGGATTAGTTCGTTTTTCCGTAATCTGATGGGGGTGCTGAATCATTAGGCAGTTTTGTTGAAGACTCAGATAAGCTCATTTTGTAACACATTGAAAAATAAGGATATTTTTACAACAAAAACGGAAAATCAAGGAGTTTCAACAAGTTGATTTTTCATAAATTTTATCGAATTTTTCTCCGACGATCTTGGCTGAACATCCTGTGGATAACTTTTTCTCCTATCATCAATTAATTCAATCGTCAATAGCCTTTCGCGGAATAAATGGTATTACGAAAATTCCGCTGACGGTGAATAGAGTCGCGATTAAAATTGATTCGAGAGATGACTCAAATATCATCAGTCCGCAGAAGACTAACGCGAAGATCGCAAGCAATATTTTTCTGAAGCTGTGAATTTTTACGGCGAATTTCAGATAGGCGAGGCAGCAAATTGCGTAAACCAGCAAGAATGACTTCTCGGAAAAATCGATAATATACTTGATTTGCGACGACAAATTTTCATTCTTGGTCAGAATCAAAATCGGAATCATTCCCAAGCAGCTGATCAGTACACTTACATAAGGCGCGCCATTCTTGTTTTTCTTCGCCAAAATTTTCGGAAGCAATCCGTCCTTCGCTAATCCGAGAGAAATTTGTGAAGAGGTTAAAATCCAGGCGTTCAACGTTCCGATGCAGACCAAGGAAGTGATGACTGCGATTATCAGCGAGCAGTTTTTCCCTAGCACGACGCTTATGGCATCAACAAACGGCGCTTTGCTGTTCGCCAAAACTTCACTCGGAACGACACCCATAATCGCAATGTTGTTTATTAAATAAATCAATGCGACGCTGACCGTCCCCAAAATTATTGCTCTGGGAATCGTTTTCGACGGGTTTTCGACATCTCCCGCCGGCGCTGTTGCGCATTCCACTCCAATAAAGCACCAAAAAGTAATTGAAGTCGCCAGCAGCATCAAGTCTCCGAAAGACATTTCAGCATATTCGGGCAGAACAGTGGCTTTGGACAAATCGAAATCTTGAAAAATTATCGCGGGTACCGCCACAAACGGAATGAATTTCAGCAGGGTCAGCACGAATTCCAGCTTTCCCGACAACACAACGCTTTTGCAGTTGACGTAAGTAAGAGCCAGCAGAAGCACTATTTCCAAGGTTAGATAAAGATAAGTAGACTGATATTGTCCGAAAAAAGGATGAAGACACGCTGCTGCCGTAACCACGACGACGGAACTGCTTATCCACGAGATCAGCCAGTAGGTCCAGCCTGTGAAAAATGCCGCGATTCTTCCGAACATCTCGTTGACATAGACGTGAGGTCCGCCTGTTTTCGGAAAATTAGAACACAATTCCGCGAAAACAAAGGCCAAAAAAATCGCGCCCAGCCCCGCGAGAATCCATGCGTAAATGCTGTAAACTCCGAAAGGCGCCAGAGCCGACGGCACAACAAATATGCCCGAACCGATCTGACTTCCGAAAACTATCGCTAGAACTGCACCAAATCCTAATTTTTTTGACATGAAATCGCTCTCTTTGCCCGCATTATCGATGATTCAAGAGAGAAAAGCAAGGGACGAGGATGAATTTGCGGTCTTTATGAGAACAGATGTTTTTCGAGTTTTTGGTTGCTGCTCAAGGTATTTTAACAAATTATTAACTATTTCCTGCGAGAATGTGTCCGTGTAAATTTTTGTTATAAGGAGCGTGTAATGGGGTGGTTTGCCAAAAAGGTATTTGACGGGGGGGGGTAAGGACCTAAAAAATCAATCAAAATCAATATGTTATCCCCGTAAAATCTTTAGTTTTGTAAAATTCTGTATCAAAAAAATCTTATCAGAAAAAAAGAGCATACCTTCGGATAGGCGTATTAAAAAAATACTGGATGCAACGTCACGTTGCCGAGGAGCGATACTGATCGAATTTGCAGTCTGCATGCCTATTTTGATCATTTTGCTTTTTTACATCAACGATGTGGTAAGACTTAAGCGATTGCACTCTCAAACCGAGTTCGTCGCGCAGCAGATGGTCAACATTTTGCAGAATATTTCGCAAAAGCGGGAAGGTAAAGATCGAAAGATAACTTGTAACGACATAAGATACGCTGCGTCACTGGCTTTTTTATCAATGTTTCCGGGAACAACGAGATTCACATTGACTGTTGATAAGGTGAATACAAGTGATTTTGGGTACAATGGATTAGGATATATTTTCTGTGTTAAGGGCAATTCCGATTCAACAGCAAGCGTGTTATGGGCTCGCAGATTTCATTTTGCTGATAGAGCTGAAAACCCTTCTGCTGTTTCGATCGATCAAGCTTGGCTTAGCAGATCAAACGTAAAAAGATTAACCAACGCTTCTCCTTCAGAAATTTATCCGACATTAAAAATTAATCCTGACGAAATTAAAATCATCATTGAATGTGGTGTACATTATTCTCAGGCAGGATCTTATTACTTTACAGATGGCAGATCGGCAGCGGATGTTTCTCCTGCTGAAGCCTTTGGATTAAGACTTTTTAAGCTATTGCCTGACGCAACCAGAGCAGGATCAAATGGCTCTATATTTTTTCTTTCAGCCGTGATCTTCACCCCGAAGCCAGGATTATTCGACAAAACTCCGCCGAAAGAACAGAATTAAACTTTGAGAAATTACCCCTTTACCGAGCCGGCAGTTAATCCGGAAATGATTCTTCTCTGGAATATCACAACCAGCACGACCAGCGGAAGAGTGACCAAAACGCTGGCGGCCATGATTAACCCATATGGGACTTCATGCTGACTCGCTCCGCTGAACAATGCCAGGGAGACAGGTACCGTCCTCGCTTGATTCGTGAGTGTGAAAGTGAGGGCGAACAAAAATTCGTTCCACGCCGCGATGAACGCCAAAAGTCCGGTTGTGACGATCGCCGGCCCCAATATCGGCAGAAAAACTTTCGTCAAAATTGTGCTTTGGCTTGCTCCGTCCATGATTGCCGCTTCTTCGATTTCTTTCGGAATGCTCCTCATGAAATTGGTCATCGTCCAGAGAGTAAAAGGCACAGTAATAATCATGTAGGACAGAACCAATGCGGCTTTTTCGTTATAGATATCCAAGACGCGAATCAACTCGAACATTCCCGACAACACTGCGACCTGCGGCAAAGTCGTGACTCCGAGGGCAATCATCAGCACGCGCTTCCTTCCCGGAAATCTGTGCCGCGCCAAAGGATACGCCGCGAATAAACATACCGCCAAAGTGAGAAATGCCGTCATAGTTGCGACGGCGGCGGAGTTCCAAAATGAACAAAGGAAAGTTTTATCCTTGAACACCGTTTTGTAATTTTCAAAGCTTATATGAGTCGGCCAAAGATCGGTGGAAAAAATGCTTGCCCCATCTCTGAATGAAGAAACCACCGCCCAATAAAACGGAAACAAACAGCAGGCTGCGACTACCAAGCAAATTCCTGCGAAGGCTGTGTTTTTCAACAATCTTTTATATTTCCACTTGTTCTCGGCTTTGATCATGTTAACTCAACTTGTTTAATCTTTTCCTGTTAAATGAAATGTAAAATATACTTAAAAATGCGATGAAGAATAACAATGCCGTGGCTGCGGCCGATCCAAATCCAACGTCTGCATAATCGACCAAATGTTTCCGTGCGAACACCGACATTGTTGCGGTCGCGCTGTTTCCGCTGCTCAAAATGTAAACCAAGTCGAAGATTTTGAAGGTTTCAAGCCCGCGGAAAATCATCGCAACAACAATTGTCGGCTTCATCAGTGGGAGAATAATTTTCATGAAAACCTTGCGGAAAGGAATGCTGTCGACCTCGGCAGCTTCGAAACAGTCTTGCGGAAGGGACTGCAATCCCGCCAACAACAGCAGCGCCATATAAGGAGTAGTCTTCCAAACGTCAACCAAAATTATCGACACGATGCTGAGAGTGTTGTCCGCAATCCATGGTACGGGGCTGTTGATAATTCCGACGCCGATTAGCAGCTCGTTCACGATTCCGTAGACATCGTTCAGCATCCACGCCCACATCCTCGCCGAAACGATCGTCGGGATAGTCCACGGAACGAGAACAATCGCCCTCATCCAGCCGCGTCCTTTGAAATTTCTGTGTAAAATCAGTGCGATAACCATGCCCAGAATTGTTTCCAAAGGAACTGCAACGACAGTAATTATGAAAGTATTTTTTACCGCTATCCACCAATCTTGGTCTCGCGCAAGATTGATGAAATTGTCTATTCCTATGAATTGGAAATCACTGAGGCTGTCCAACGCAGCATCGGTGAAACTGAAGTAAATCGTTTTGAGAAGAGGCCAACCGGCACAGAGAGCCAAAGTCAACAAACACGGAGCAAGAAACAGCCAATAGCTAAGATTTCGCCGCGTTTTCACAGCGCAAACCTGCTTCGAACTTTCAGGCATTCTAATTAATTCTCCGCTGTTCTGGCTCTGCATCTCTTTCTCTTTCAAACGTATCGCGCCCTTCATTTTGTTTTGCTTCTGCTAGTTTGATTCGGAAGAGAATTTTAGCATATTTGCAAGTTTTTGAAAGATGCCTTCCGAAGATTTCTTCTTTTTCGGATTTTTTTGTCGATCAATGATTCTGTTTAACTTTCGGTTAAGTCTTCCCAAATATTTTTTTGCAATTTTGTAATCATCGACTTCTTCCAAACTTTCGGTAAGAGCGGTGTTAACTAGATTGAATATCTCGTGACTGGCTCGCGGATAATCTTTTCCGAATGTCGACGACGGCCTGGCTACAGCATTTTCTAGCGAGTTGCTTAACACAGCGAAAAACGAATTTTTTTTCAAAATTTCCGGATCTTTGTACAAGCTCTTGTAGGCTGGCGCGTAGGCGAATTCCGCTCGAACCTTGTGCTGCGTCTTTGTGGTTAGGAACTTCACCAAATCTGCGGCGATCGCAGCGCGTTTGGAGTACTTGGAGACGGTAAAGAACCACCCTCCGATAACACCGGAAGATTTTCCTTTCAGCTTGTTGCCCGTCGGGATCGGCATAACACCTATTTTCCCCGAAACAGCGGTACTCGGATCGTTCATTAGCGACCATGCATAAGGCCAGCTATTCATGAACAACGCGTTTCCAGCCTGAAACAGACCGCGGGCTTCCTCTTCGGAGTAATTAAGCACGCTCCTGGTGCTGGCATTTTTTAAGCAGTTGATCAACAAAACCAGTGCATCAACACATTCTTGAGAATCAACGACTGCCCGACCATCTTCCACGACGGCTCCGCCGAAAGTATCTATCAACTGGACGAAATTGCATGTCAGCATCTCAAAGGCTTTTGCCTGAAAAACATACCCATAGAATCTATTGTTTTTCTTTCTTTCCAGTTCCTGAATAAATTTCGCTGTTTCATAAAGCTCCTGCCATGAACTAGGGACGGGGCGATTGTATTTTTTGAGCAAATCCTCCCTGTAGTACATTACTTCGCAATCCGTGTAGGCAGGTAGGGCGACCATTCGGCCGTCGAAATACATATTGTCTTTTATAGCGGCAAAGATGTCGGCTTCGTCGATTTCTCCGTCCTTATAGAATTTTTTCAAATCGGTGAGAACATCTCCGAAAGCGCCGATCCACGGAAAATCCATCTGAAGAATGTCTATGTCAAAAGACTCGGCACTCAGCCATTGTTTATAGAGGGCGAAACATTCGTTGCTGGAGTGGGGCAGGGTAACAATCTCGACTTTGTGCTGATTGCCCGTTTGTTTGATCCACTGATCAACGGCCTTTTGGAACAGCTCCAGCTCGACACCTTTGGCTCGGCACGTTATTTTCAAGGTCGCACACCCCGAATCAAAAAAAATTAATGAACAAATCCCAATAACAGCAGATTTTAAGAATTTTCCCATATGCGCCGCTCCTTTCAGCAAACCAAACTCCCCAATTGTATCATAAACAGCATTTAAAATCATTAGATATTTCAGAGAGCGTGATATCGAAATGAAGGGGAAAATCAGGCGAGTTTTGTCTCGATAGTTCTTTGATTATCCGTTTTTGAAAACTGGATTTTGATCGTGTTGCGTGGAAGCAAATCTTCAATAATTTGCGGCCATTCGATTATAGTTACGCAGTCCGGAAAAGCCTCATCGATTCCGAGATCGTAAAATTCGTCAGCGGATTTCAGCCGATAGCAATCGATGTGCCAAATTTCCGCCGTATCGCTCGGATATGTTTGGATAATGTTGAAAGTCGGGCTGGCGATATTTTCGATTTCAGGATTTAAAATTTTTATCAGATATTGGGCGAAGGTAGTTTTCCCGAAACCTAAATTTCCGTACAGAGCGAAGCACTGTCCAGGTTTTGCGAACTCGGAAAAATATTCTGCGGCTCTTTTCGTGTCGTCTAATGAATTACAAGTAAATTTTTTCATGAGTTTATCAATGACTCTAATTTTTTCGGATCGTTTGAAATTAAAATCGAAAAATTTTCTGCGATAATTTTTTTTATTTTTTCTAATTTCTCAGATTCCTCGTCGGAAAAGTTTCCGAGGACGTGTGACACGACCATGGACTTTTCCGTAGGACGTCCGACGCCGACTCTGACTCGCCAATAGTCGTTTCCCGCGAGACTATCTATACTTTTTAATCCGTTGTGACCGCCGTTCCCGCCGCCTTTTTTGATTTTTACCCTGCCGAACGGAAGATCAATATCATCATGAAAAATTATGACTTT
>JAGABS010000034.1 GCA_017614525.1 Alphaproteobacteria bacterium | reverse complement strand
GAGTTATAAATACAGAAGAAAATAATAGTACGGTTTACAGCTCAAATATGACGATAACGGATATCTCCGTGACATATGATAAGGTAGTTCCGCTAAATCCGAGTACTGTCATAGAATATAAAAAAATCAGATTACCAAAGATGAGCCGATATATCGATTATTCGAAAAATCCGCTGAATTGTCACCTGGCATCAACCAGTAATAGTGATCATTGGATTTATGATGAAACAAAAGGATATTGGACTATCAAAAATAGCCTAGGTCATCATACTACCCTGTATTTAAGAGGTATTCATGGAGATTATTCATCAATGGCTTATTCAGATGAGATATATACTGCACGCCGTTATTATAAAGGTGGAAGAGTCAGTATAGTATATGGTCCTTATGATGGGATGCTTACTTCCGGATTGAATCGATTTTTTGTGAATTGGGAGGACAGACCACGCAGTGTTGATTCTGGGTTTATGTGGTCGTGGTATAACACTCAGTATTGTGGAGGCAAATTAGGGGATTTATATTGGATAATGGCGACTGCGACATTGCCGATAAACGCGGCGCTGTGGGCGGGGGCGAGCGGCAGCACTCTGCACAACTATCAGTGGCAATCAGACGCAAGCGGAGATTGGAACGAAAAAAGCGCGACAGACGCTGTCAAAGAGGTTACAAAATCCGCCTGCACGAAATTGAAGGAGGATTGGGGCAACAACCTGCGCGTGTATCTGATCAAGTATCGAAAGCAGGACAAGTACGTGCACAGCGTCACAAAAGCCGAAACGGATTTCGATTATTCCTATCTGGACGACTGCGCAACAGAGGTCGAACTGACTCCCGAAACAACGGAGGGAGAGGAGCAAGCGGCACAGCCTCAGGCAGGCAAATATATATACGACATCACGGAAACCGATGCCGCCGAGGACGAGGACGATGCCAAAACCAAACTAAACAAGACGCTGGAAGCCATCGCCAAGGATATCAAATCCTGGGCCGGCTACGAGGAAGCGAAAAATGTTTGACTTGAGGAACCGTCCTTTATCAATGATTATCTGTGTGTGTTTTTCAAAAAAGCGTAATGCAGCTTCCATTCTCCGCAGATGTTGATATCGTTTTCGAAAGTTATTTTGCCATCGTAGAACTTTCTGAAATTTTCGACGTCATCAGCGTTTTTGTGAGTAAATGTCACAATGCCGTTTTTTACAGTGTCTCCTTTTTCCGTATACAAACCTTGCGTGCGATGGATTTTCGGGTTGTAGAACGACGGGTAATCTTTCAGATATATGTGCAGCGGAGTCGTGTCTTTATCCGAAATGATGTTTTCGATTTTTCGATCCGGAAACAGGCGATTGTAATCTTTCTCAATTTGACGGCTGACAGCTCGATAATCTATTGCATATGAAGGATGCGAGTCGCTCAAAACTCGCCGCAACACCCCTAGTTTTATGATTAAAACAGCCGCGAAAAAACAAGACATCCATTTCGTAAATTTGAAAAGAAGAGAGATATTCGGAGACTTTTTGTTGATAACAACCAGATAAATTCCGATCGTAGTCATCATTGCGGATCCCCAGAAACTTCCTATGCGCATTCCCGTAAAGAGAGCGGATAAAAACAAGATCGCCGACGGTGCGAGAGTCATTGCGATTATGAATTTCTCTTCCGTTGAAAAGTTTTCGTTCCTTTTATATATGAAATTCGTGCTGCGCAACATTTCCGACAGCTTGAATTTTTTCTCACCTGAAAACTTCTCGGAACGAAAAGCGAAGCATGCCGCCAAAAGAGAAGTTATGAAGAAAAAGCACATCATCAACAAAAATTTGAAGGCAAACATCGGAGACTTTTTGGCTAAAGCCGATTTTTCGAGGGCATATTGAATTGTTACAAAATCGTTGGAGCAAATCCAATACACGTGCCAGGAAATTCCGAGCAAGAATACGATGGCTGCAATATACGGCAGCGGTGTTCGGATAAATTTTCTGCAATCGGAATTGATCAATAGAAAAATTCCCATACATCCGAAAAACAAAAGAGATATGTATTTTCCAATGAAGGCTAACGCAGCGAAAATTCCCAGCAGGACCGCGTCTGTTTTTCGCCCGAATTTAATCATTCTCAGAAAATAATAAAATGTTGCGGGCAGAAGAGAAAATAAAATTGTTGTCGCATTAAATTTCTCGTTTCCGAGGATCGCTGCGGCAGAGGACATAAATATAAGGACCGACGCATAGGATTTTATCCTGTCATTGTAGATAAGTTGGGCAATTTTAAAGACGAAAAACAAACCCAGCAGCAGATTCAGTTGAGTTAAAACGTAAAGCGATTCAGGAATCGAAAAGGAAATCTTGAAAAACGCCTGAGAAATCCAAGCGAAAAGCGGCGGATGTTTCTCGTAGCCGAGCTGCCATTCCTTTCCCCAGTACAAATTTTCGACCATATCAAACGGAATGACATTACGCGTAAGTATCGGGATCAACGAAAACACGGCAATGTATGTTAAAGTGAATAAATTCAAATTTCTCTGCATATTATCCCGATTTTTTCGAATCTGATTTCCTGAAATTTTCGAGAAATTCATGATATTGCTTCCTTTTCGTATATAAGACAAACACCATAAAACGGGCTCATGTTATTACACAAGCCCGACGGAATCAATATGAAATCGATGCGGACAAGAACAGGGTGGCGTAATTTCAGGGACAATCCTCTATGATTGGCGAGAAAATCTGGGAAATATATAAATGTTAAAAATTTTTCAAAAAATTAACTTGTTATTAACCTCTTCTTTATAGAATGGAAAATATAGACGATTAAATTTGGAGGAAATATGAAAAAGTTATTGTTAGGTGCGATGTTAGCAGCGGCTTGTTTCTCGGATGTAGATGCTTCGGTATTTCAAACCAAAGCCTCGAAGAACAACGTTGACGTGATACTAAAAGAGGATATGGGAAGTTACTATAAAGGAATGGTAAATCTCGTAAATGCTTTGCTCGTAGGATGGGCGGACAGTTTGTCGTATGCAGCGAAAGATTCTGATTTTAAGGTTGAAAAGACTCAGTTAAGCAATGCCGGAAAGAAATTGAAGATAATAGCTAAGTTCACCGAGTCGATGCTGAACAGAGATCGCGAAAAGGGCATAACAAGCAATCAGTCGAAAGCTGTCGCTGCTGCCCAGGCATTTCAGACGGTAGTTAATCAATTGAAAAATACCGAATATTGGAAACATTGCGGAGCTCAGTTGAGATTTTCTATCATAGTTATAACTAATTCTTTGCAGTCTTTGGCTCGAAAAGATGATCAGTTCTATGTAGCCGGAGCAAGGGTTTCTTCGTCTCAAGGGTTGATCGACGGAAACGGATATTCGGTTAATTATGATTTAGCCGACGACAATGTCTTAATCAGAGATGATTCTGCGTCCGGTACATCGAAGGTGTCCAACATTCTTTCAGTGTTTAAGGAAATAAGCAGAGATTTAGCTATTACATCCGTAAATACCAATGTGAAAGCTCCTTTGTATGATAGTACGACGGACGTTGCATCTGTGGCTACTCAGGTTCAGAGCACCGCTGTTTCAGTTTCATCCCCGACGGTTAGTTCGGTTCAGAACGCCGTATCAACTCCAACGGTAAACACTTTGGTTCAGTCTGGCAGTGTACCGACAGTTAATTCGACTCCGACAGCGAGCACTCTGGTTCGGTCTAACAGTGTGCCGACAGTTAATTCAACTCCGACGGTGAGCACTCCGGTTCGGTCTAACAGTGTGCCGGTTGTAAGAGCAAGGCGTTAAAGATAAATTTTAGTTGTTGTTTGCAAAAAGCTCTCTGTGCGAGGGCTTTTTTGTTGTCTGTGTAAGTTTAAAACACGAGTTGTAAAAAAGCATCTGTAGAGATCACGGACGCGATAATTTCGCCTTATTTAAACAATTATTCTGGGGGTAAGTGTTTTTTTTATATTTCTTTAGTAAAATCAGTTGAAGGTTACGCGATCAAAAGTGAAGAGTACATGGTGTTAAGATTTTTATCGTTGATTTTTGTCCTGTCGGCGGTCGATGTTTTTGGTAAAGACGTTGAGTTGCGAGACTTCTTCTATACGGTTGAGCTGTCTATTAATAAGGAGAGTTCGGTTTTCGATGAAATGGCTGAGTTGATTTCAGAATCGGAGATAAGATCCGAGGTAAAAAAATTGGCGGTGTTTTCTTTGCAGGATAAACCTGTCAGTAGTATGACTGCCCTCAACGACAGATTGAATCGGGACATTAAGACTATCAACAAAAATCTGCATATACACGGATACTACAACGCAAAAGTAAAATATGATATAAGGACCGATGAGGAGGATCTGGTACAAGTTTTTGTGAATGTCGACACGCGAAATAAATTCGCTTTGAATTTCTCTGTAAAATTTGCTGATCAAGGTGAGAAGTTCAATAGGCACTATT
Source organism: Alphaproteobacteria bacterium (assembly GCA_017614525.1). Lineage (GTDB taxonomy): Bacteria > Pseudomonadota > Alphaproteobacteria > UBA3830 > UBA3830 > UBA3830. The sequence continues at coordinate 6,614 of JAGABS010000034.1, read as the reverse complement.
CCGAACTTTTGAAGGGAAAATTTAAATCTTCAAAAGCATCCATGTCGGAGATTCGGAGCGTAATTGACGAAACGTTATACTTGTTGAAAAATATCGGCTTTTACAAGCCGCAAGCAACAAAGAAAAAGGTTTCGATAGATTATGAAAATGAAATAGCGTCTTTGGACCTGGAGATTGTTTGCGGAGAAAATGTTAATTTCGGAGAAACCGAGATAGTTTCGTTTGAAGGAATTGATGAGCAGTTTATTCGTAATCGCTTAAAGTGGAATCGAGGAGAAATTTTTAATATAGATAAGGTAAATTCCAGTATAAGTGATTTGAAAAATACGCAGATTTTTTCTCAGGTTGAAATTGAACCGGTGGAACCTACGTTGCAAAATAATTCGCTACGGGGAAAATTAATACCAATGTGCGTAAAAGTCGAAGAAGACAAGAAACATATGTTGGATATAGGCCTGATGTACAAAGGTGTTCAAAATATGAACTTTAAGAAAGAATCTCAGGCTAAAAAGGGGGTGAAATCGGTAGTTGCGAGGGCTTCTTGGACCAGGTTAAATGCTTTCGGAAACGGTGAGAAATTGATTTTTAACGCGGAAGGAACTCCGATGAGAACTTCCGAAAAGCGAGTTGATTACGCCTTTGAAGCGATATTGACTCAGCCGGATGTGTTTACGAAAAATGCCTCTATGGAATACGGAATATCTCATCGCCAAGAACTCACCAACGTTTTTTTCAAAAAGAACGAAAGCGTTGATCTTAAATATACTTTTCCTTTGTCAGATATCTTGTTCGCAGGTGTTGGAGCAATGATGGAGGATAATTACGTAGATTCGAATCAAATATTTTTTTCAGGCAGGGATGTGTCGCATTACTACAAAGCGCAGGCTGTGCCCGTTTCCCTCACGTGGGATCAAACCGACAGTCTACTAAATCCGACATCGGGGTTTAAATTTACGGGGAAAGGGACATGGATGAGATTATCGGGGGCGGAGGTTAACAGTCTTAAGTTTTACAGCTTTGATTTTTCGAGTAACCATCCCCTGGATAAATTGAAAAAAAATGTTCTGGCTTTTCGTATATGTAAGAAAGGTATTTTTTCTGCGGATATCGATCGAATTCCTGTTGATAAAAGGTTGTACGCCGGAGGTATAAATTCGGTTCGAGGATATGCAAACCAAATGGCTACGGAACTAGTGAAAGGCGCGGAAGTAACCATGGGCGGTAAGTCTCTCTTGGAATTCAGCACCGAATATCGGCGAAAAATCAATCAGGATTGGGGAGCTATCGCGTTTTTTGACGGAGCCAAGGTTTATAACAATAAATCTAAGTATTTTGAGATCGAAAAAAAGAGATGGTTCTTTTCAATCGGGGTGGGAATGCGGTACTATACCGGCATAGGGCCGATTCGGATAGATTTTGCATTTCCGTTGCACAGGAGGAAGGGAGTCGATTCTAAGATGCAGTTCGTAATGGGGTTGGGGCAGTCATTTTGAAGTTAAGTAAGAAGATAAATAAAAGAAAGTTATTAAAAGTATTTGCAATTTCTTTTTCTGTTGTATTTGCTGTTTTATTTTTAATTTTTGCTGCTTTTTATGATGATTCAGGCAGGAAGTTCATTATTGATCATATTGTCGGCTATTTGCAGAACGAGAATTTTTCGTTGAAGATTGAGGGAGCGAATGAAAAACTTACCCACATCGACAGGATATATGCAAGATTTTCAGGTAATTTGCTCGAGGTTTATGATGCAAACTTTGAGCGGGACGGAATATTTTCACGTCCTCGAGTTCATGTGAAAAAAGTTTTTTTTCAGGCTCGCGATGCAAAATCCGGGAGGAAGCCTGGTGAGAACGCCAATTTAGTTATCGACAAAAAATCAGCAGGGAAAAAGGATGTTACTGCAGCTGGAAGCCCGAATTCTGCCGGTTTGAATCCCGATAGTTCGAACTCTGATAGAGCATCTGCTGATTTCGAGGGTAATTTTCGAGCAATACTGTCTTACGCAAAGAAAATCAAACTTTTCATCGAAAGTCTGGAAGTCGCGGAGATCGAAATTTGTGTCGGAGGCATAAAGCGCAAATACGAAAATTTCACATACAAGTCGGACGGGGATAGGGACTCGGTTTCAATGAAATCTGTTTCGGCAAAGAAAAATCCGCCGCAGTTTAATTTCATGCTGGACTGGGGCAATTCTGCAAGTTTGACGGGGGATTTTCAGAATATTGAGGGATTTTCAGGTAATGTACGCATGAGTTCGTTGGAAAGCAGCGGACCGAAGTACAAAGTTGAGGTTCAGAATTCTGAGTATAAGATCAATGCCGACGGATCTTTTGCTGACAAGATGAACACTTTGCTTATTTCAAAAGGCGCAATTCAGTGTTACGGCAAGAAATTGAGCTTTCACGGGAAGGTTTTGTTAAATAAAAACAGAGCGGATCTATCGACAAAGCTGTCTTTGAGTAATTTTATGGATATAAGCAAAGTTCCTACAGAAATAACAAAAAATTTCCAAGACATACTGGTAGATACTATAAACAAAAAGATAGAGAACGGTATTAAGTCGCAAATTGAATTCAAAAAGGATGATCGTAAGCTGGGAAGTTGCGACGTAATCCTGCAGGGGAAAAATCTGTCGTTAAAGTCAGATGTTTCTTGGATTAATTTCTGGGGATGTAAGTTGAAAACAATTGATGTTCGCAGTAAAAATCTGAGAAATTTTGCTGCGGATGTGTCGGGAACGGATATTTTTGGAGACGATTTTAAAATTTCTTCCGAGATTGTTTATGACAAAGATATCAGCATTCAGAAATTTGTTTGTGATTTGAAGAAAGGAAAAATTACCTTAGTTAAACCATTTGTTTTGGACAAACAAAATTTGGATACTGCGTTCAAGTTTGATCTTCAAAGTTTTGGATTTTTTCAGAAATATTTCAAAGTAAAGGGCTTGTCCGGAGATTTGTTCTTTAAAAACGGACTGCCCGGTATACATGCTAAAGTCAATCAGCTTGTGAATGAAAAATTTAAAGCATATAACGGAAAAGTTTCCGGAGATTTAAACGATCTGAAAATTGACGTCGGAAGTGCAAAAGTCATGGGAAATGTATTGAAAAATCTCATGTTAAAAAAAAAAATAATTCCCTAAGTTTAACGGCCAAACTTAATAATGGTTCCAAAATGGTTTTGAGCGGAACTTTTGTTGATGACGCTTTGAGTTTTTCAGGAAATATAAAAAATAAAAACGCCGAATTAAAGCTGAAGGGTTGTGTTATTAATTTCAAAAATTGCTTGTATAAGGTTTCTTCGGAAATTGTAGAAAATAAAAAGTCTGGAACATTGGACATTTATACTTCTCCGGACAAAGTAGAGATAGCTGCTAAAGATGTTTCCGTACAAGGTTTTGGAAAGGCTCTCGATAAAATTCTTCCGCACTGTTTTGTGAACGGGAGTTTGAAATTATCTCCGTGTCAGGGTTATTTTTCGGGTACGGGATACTTCAAAATTGAGGAATTAATATCCTGTAGAAGTACGGTGAACGTCGATTTAAAACAAGATCAAAAAGGTTTGTTTGTTCGAGGAAATTTATCTAACGTGACAGACGATTTGCGTCTGGAAATTTTGATTCCTGCTTTTATCAACCGTAATTTGGATTTTTTGATAAAAAATGATTCGCCGATTAAGGCGTCACTCCGCGGAGCAGCCCATATAGAAAATATTTTTGAATTTCCCGACGGAATAAATGTGAAGGGAAAAATAAAATCCGATTTGAATATCAGCGGAAATACCGATTATCCGAGAATTCAAGGCAGTGTAGAGTATTTAAACGCCTTCATTGTTATATCCGATGTGGTTTTGAAAAACGGAACAATAAGACTTAGGGGACAAGACCGCAGATTTATTGCGGAGGATTCGTATTTTATCGATTCTTATGGAAAAAAAGCAAAAATCCGCGGTGGTGCCGATTTGTTTTTTTCTTACGGCATTCCGAATTTAAACACGGATTTGCAATTGGAGTTCGATAATTTCAGATTATTTGACACGGATTCCATGAAGATAAATATTTCGGGCAACGGAACAATGAGCGGACCTATCGACAACTTGAAGTTATCGGGAGATTTAAAAGTTCCGTTGTGCGAATTGGTATTTTCGGAAGGCGCAGATGAGAACCAATATAAAGACATCACGGTTACGAATGATCTTTTTTTGAGCAAAGCCAAAAAACAAGAAGATGATTTCTTTTTGTACGATGTAAACTTGCATGGACCGCAGATAAAAATCATCGGAAATATTTATCAGTTAGAATGTGGTGGAGATCTTCACCTGGGTACTTATGACAGAAAAGCGACTTTGTCCGGCAGCATAGATTTGAAAAACGGAAAATTGAATCTTTTCGGGAAGCGCATGATCTTTGAGAAAAGTAAAATCGAATTTTTAGAGAATTATCCGTTTGATCCGAAAATGATAATATCTTGTTCCAGGGATGTAAATACGATGAAAGTCGTTTTGACCGTAAAAAACGATCCGGGGGAGGGAATGTCTTTGGATTTACACGCCCATCCCAACCACACCCAGGACGATATTCTGGCTCATATGATGTTTGGAAAATCCAGCAAAGATCTTTCCGTCGAGGAAGTTGCTCAGCTGGCTCATGCCATCAACAGTATGAAACAAAAAGGATATATTTTTTCTATTTTAAACACTTTTCAGAATATAGGGTTGGTCGACAGTTTATCATTTTCCACGGACAACAAGAATTCTTCATCGTTATATAAGAATTCGCAATCGTCTTCTGATAAACTCAACATAAGAGCAGGAAAATATTTGAGTGATGACGTATACATAAGTGTTAATCAAAAAAAAGAAGAAACCAGTTTCGACGTAGATTTGTCCGTGGGTTCGAATACCTCTCTTAAGGTAAATACTTTGGGCGAGGTAGGTGTCAGTTGGAAATTCAGGTATTAATAGTGTTATTTAGTTGATTGTATTAGTTGTTAGGGGTGGTAGTTATGAGAGAGTTATATCATTATCCATTGGACGCATTTGGCAGAATCGCGAGAATTTATTTGCATGAGAAAAGTCTCGATTATCAAGATATTGAAGAGTATCCCTGGAACAGAAAAGTTTCATTTTCCGAGAATCATGTCTATTCGGATTTACCCACACTGGTTGAAAATAACGGCACGGTTTTGGAGGGGTGTTATTCCATTGTTGAGTATATTGAGCAGACCTACCAATCAAGTTGTTTGCTTGGTAATTCTTTGAAAGAAAAAGCTGAAGTTCGTCGGGTTTCCGCGTTATTTAACGTATATTTTTTTGCAGATGTTGCGAATAACATTATTTTTGAAAAAGTGATAAAAAAATATGTGAGCAAATCTTCGCCTGATTCTGCAAGTATCCGCAAAGGTAACAGCAATATAAAAAAATATTTCGATTATATAAGTTGGCTTACGAATCGAAGAAATTGGTTGGCAGGGGAAGAATTTTCTATGGCTGATATTTCGGCGGCGGCACACATATCCTGTTTGGATTACGTTGCATCCGTCGAATGGGAATCCTATCCCGAAGTAAAAGATTGGTATGTACGAATAAAATCCAGGCCGTCTTTCCGAAGTATTTTAAAAGATCGGATAACAAACGTAGTTCCTCCGACTTTTTACTCGGAATTGGATTTTTAGTGTTGTATTCTTGCACGGATGCGATCAGTAAAGATGTTTCCGTTACATGACTTGAGAACGAAGTTTTTTTTGTATACAATGACCTCGTTTTATTAGAGGTTTTAATGTCAGGACATTCGCAATTTAAAAATATTATGTATCGAAAAGGAGCTCAAGATGCGAAGAGGGCCAAGATTTTTTCGAAGATTTCCAGAGAAATTACTGTCGCGGTAAAAGAAGGGGGCGCTGATCCTGACAGCAACACCAGGCTGAGATCAGCTTTGCTGAGCGCGAGATCCGAAAATATGCCGAAAGATAACATCGAAAGAGCGATAAAGAAGGCGTCAGGAGGTGATGCCGATGCTGATTATCAGAGCGTAAGATATGAGGGATACGGTCCTGGTGGAGTAGCTATAATTGTCGAAGGATTAACCGATAACAAGAATCGTACGGCCCCGGCAGTACGCTCGGCATTTTCGAAATTTGGAGGCAGTTTGGGCGAAACCAACAGCGTCAGCTTTCAGTTTGATCATATCGGGTATGTCTCTTATCCGAAGACGGCAGGTTCGGAAGACGAAATATTTGAAATTGCAATAGAAGCAGGAGCGGACGATATCATCACGACTGACGAAGGGTATGAGATCATTTGCGCGATGGAGCAGCTGACGACGGTTCGCGATGGTTTGACTCAGAAGTTGGGTGATCCTTCGGAAGCGAAGGTTACCTGGAAGCCGAAGAATACTGTCGCTGTCGACGAAAATACTGCGAAGACGCTGTTTAAGTTGATTGATATTTTAGAAGACGATGACGATATCCAAACAGTTATCGCAAATTATGAGCTGCCGGAAGGGTTCGAGCTAGATTGATATCGGTGGAATTCTAACCAAGTCATCTAGCACAAGCGTTCGAGTTGGACTGGTATCGACGGAATTCTAACCATCCTTCTCCCGGAGGAGATGCCGG
>JAGABS010000007.1 GCA_017614525.1 Alphaproteobacteria bacterium | reverse complement strand
CTTCCATGGTGATTCGCTGTAACGCTCTGCAAAATTTGTAGATTTTGCACGACGGCTTATCTGAATCAATGAGTCTAAGATTCATATCGACAAATATTGTTTGATCCGATCGGTATTTCATTTCACCGATTTCCAAAATTAAATAAGGATATCCGACGTCGTCCGGAGGATCAGACGGGAAAATTTCCCAGCCGATTTTTTCTTTTAACGCTTGAATTAATCCGAAATCCCAAGGAATCATTTTTGATCTCCTTCTCTTACTGCGTGAAAAATCACCATATCGTTTTTTAAATCAATCGCCACTGTCTGAGTCGGTAAAAAAATCACATCGTTGACAATGACACGGAAATTTTTCGGAAATTCTCCCTTCCATTTTACTCGAAAAATGTAATTGGTTTTTGTAATGGCGATATTTCCTAATTGAATTGATGCCCAGAGTTCCTGCCATGGCGTGAATTCGGATTTCCACGTGTTATTTTCGGAAAGTTTCCTTTCTGATTTTTCAATTTTTATTTTGGTGTTGAACAACCGTACCGTCATTTTAAAAACCTCCGAATTGAACGTAGTTGGACAGCATGTTTTTCGCGGCATCCGGAACAAAATTTTGATCGGAATTTCGCTTTTCGTAATGCTGCGCAACGATCATCAAATTTGCGATACGGAATATACTCGGTACGGAATTAAAATCCTTTGCGATTCCCGCATCAAAATCGATAGTAAAAGAATTTATTTGATCCAAGTCTTTGAAATTTCGTATAACGAGATGATAACGCTGTCCAGTTTTTTCGATATTATATTTTTTGCAGTTAATTTCGCGATTGTCGGCGAAAACGTTATTGATTTTCAATACGGGATTTTTCGGAAAAGGGATAGACACGACAGAATCATAAATGCACGGGTAAATTGCCGACTTTTTGTTGAGAAATTCAGTTCGAAAATATTTGCACGTCCATCTTTCCCGCAAAATGGATTGGTGTAAAGTTTTTTCTATGATTTCTCTTCCGGATTTTATCAAAGTTTTGATTAATTCATCGTCGAAATTTCCATTGGCATGAATGTAATTTTTCGCATCGCTGAGGGCGATAATTTCGCCCTCGACTTTTTCTTTTAATCTCAAATCCATTTTTATTTTCTCCTTTTGTATTTGCTTTTTGTTTTTTTGTTATTTTCTTCGGATTTTTATTCCGCGATATCGAATTTCAAAAGTTTTATTGCGTCAAAATCGACGACGTCTCCACCCACTCTTTTGGAAGCGAAAAATTCAACAAAAGGTTTCGATGTATATGGATCTCTCAGTACGGACAATCCCTGACGGTCGACAATTTGATATCCGCTGAAGAAGTCTCCGAAAGCCACTGAAAAAGTTCCCGATTCAGTATTCAATGCCGGCATATTGTCGTCGATTACCACGGGATATCCCAGCAAGGTTGCCGGAGTCGCTTCGGACATGGACATTTGCCAAATGCTTGTGCCGTCACTGTTTTTTATCTTGCGAATTTCCGCTAATGCCGACCGCGACATAATCCAATTTGCATTTTTTACGTGATGTGGTTTCAAAGAGCAAACTATTTCGATCAAGGTGTTAAGCGCCGTTTCGGAATTCACAAACTTTCCTTTGGCTCCGCTGAGGAAGTATTGCAGACTTCCGGTTTCATTTTCCAACGAAGTTTTGCATTTTAAAAATCCATGAGGCTTGTTTTTTCCGTCGCCGTTGATGAAAGCATCATCTTCCAAAGTTGCGAAATTTTCCGATATTTTCTCGATAAGCCAACTCTCCACATCAATTTGAGCGTCGTCCAAAAGTGCTTGACTTGCCTTCGGTTTTGCGCACAACTCATGAACATTGATTTTGATTTTTTTCAGTTCCGGAGATGTCGTTTCTTTGCGTTCGTTATTCTCCGCACACCAATTTGCTCCCGGAAGTTTTTCGTCGACGAGAATGTCAATCGAACTCGATGAAATCGTTGTAATTTTTGAGATATTCCGCATCGGAGAAAGATATCTTAATTTGTCGTCGATCTTCCGCAAAATATTCGACGGAAGAAAAACAGCTCCGTCTTTGTCGGAATTTTCATTAAGAGACTTCTTCAAAAAATCATCTGCTCCGCTGCGGATAAAGTTTGAAAAAATTTCATTTGTAATCGTATTTGTGTTTAATGGCAATTTCATTTTAGTTTCTCCTTTTTTGTTCAAATTTCTAACTGTGTTTTGATTTATGTTCTGATCGAATTTTACTTCGTCGATTGTTGCAGATTCACACGCTGGAAAAGTCACGATCGATATTTCAAGTAATTCGATATCCGTTAGGTGTTTTTGATTGTTTTTTATGAAGTGATTTCGAATTCTGTACCCGATGGAAAAGTTATCGAGTGCTTTGTTTTTCAGCAGAAGATAGGCTTCTTTTGCCTTCGGAAGCTCCATCAGCAGGTGCGCTTTAACAAACAATCCATGATTGTCTTCGAATAATTCGTCGATGATTCCTATTGGCTCGGTTGTGTCGTGCTGCCATAGTAATTTAGGTTTTTTCCCCGCGGAAAATTCCTTTATCGCTTTTTTGAAAGCGCCTCGCTCGACGATGTCGCCGTTTCGATCCAATTCTCCGAATACGCTTGCGTATCCTTCAATTTCTCCTTTTTCATTTAATGATTTAATTTCCATTTTTGTCCTTTTGTTTATCTAATGATTGAGTTTTAATCAGTTACCTTTCTTTTCCGTGGTTTTCGAATTGGTTTCCTTCGATTTTTCATATTTCATTTTCGGAAAACCCAAAATTTCTCGTTTCTCATCGGTTGAAAGGAAGTCTGCTTTTGAAACTTTTTCCCAAAGTATTTCCCTCTTTCCGATCAACGCCGGAATCGAGTCGAGATCGAAATAAATTTCGCAATTTTCTTGATATTTTTTTCTAAACCAATCCGTAAATTGCGTACGTATTAGCTCCGCCAAGGGCAAGACGGTATCCTCCCAGAAATGGGCGCGCGCTTCACGGTAATTATTAAAGGAAGAGTCCCCGCGAATACCGACCAAAATCGGAGGTACGCCGAAAGCCTGGACAATTTCGCGGGCGATGGTATTTTGAGCCTCAGCAAAATCCAAATCTCGCGGAGTTAATCCCATTTCTTGCCACTCATATCCTCCTTCAAGAAGCATGATGCGCCCTGCGTTTTTCGCTCCGGAATAAATCTCGCTCAGACGGTTTCGCATTTCATCGCGAGTTCCTTCGTCCAGGTTTTGGAAATCTTTCAAAACCAAGCAGCCGCTCGGACGTCCGCCGTTTTGCAATATGCTCAGGTTGTGCTTCGCCATTTCATTGTACTGATCGATGGCGTACATCGCGGCGCGTAAAGGGGCGAATCCATACCAATCGTTTATCGGATTGAAAGATTTTAGATGCAAAATGTCTTCCAAATCGATCGGAATTTGAGCTCCGTCGACTTCGTAAACATAGGATTTCACGGAAGTTTTTGCATTGTTGTAGACTAGTTTTACACGGTCAGATCTCAGGCAGTATAGCTGATCTTCATCCGAATATACGAAAGCATTTCCCGACAAAAGCAGATAGCTGACCACTCCGGTGATGAACGAGCTGCGTCCCTGTTCTTTGTTAGGATGAGCCAACAATTCGGTCAGATTTCGATTTATGGTCAGATCTTCGTTTTTTACGTACATCGGAATTGAAGCAATACCCGATGCGATTAGATTTATCGATCGAAACGCAAATACATTTTTTTGAAAACTCTCTGAAACCAATGAATTATAGTCGTTTGGTGTCCATGCAGGATTTGATCCGCGCAGCGTTACCAGCGTCTCTTTTCGTTTCGCAGTCTTGTTAAAAAAATTAAACATTTCTTTCCCTTTCTTCTTATTCGCTTGGAGTTTTCTCGTAATTTTTCGCGAAATGAAATCGAAATTTAGGTAAAGTTTTTCATGGCGCAACACGTCAGCACACGTTACGCTTTGCATGAAAGCACTCTTCAAGCAAAACCAGGTTTCGCCTGCAGATCAACTAACCATAATTTCTCAGATACTGATGAGTCCCTGTGCAGACCCTGCGAGAATCAGTTCTTTATTTTTCATTTCGCTATCCAGCTTAATTCATTAATAAAACAAAAAAAGTAACATTGCAACTCGAAGGGAATATTTAGGAAATTCAAAGGATTAACCTCGTTTTTTGCAGATTTTTGCGATTTTTTCGAAAATTTTTTTATTTTTTTTTGATAAATACAGCAGGAATAACCAGGTGTTTTTTCTGAAATTTTAGGCGTTGACGAGAAATTATAAGTTTTTTTCATTAATTTTTCGTGAATAGTTGATTATAGGCGCAGAATGATTGCAATTTCAGGGTTTTTTATAGAAAGTAACGACGGGAACGAATGCATAGATAATTCCTAGTGAGAACAGGCTGGAGGAATATTAAAATTTGATCGAAATTTATTATTTTTACCAAACACATGACCCGGTAAGGATTGAGAGATTTTAATCGCAAACAGAGTTTGTTGGGCAGCAGATGGCGAATATAATTCAGAATATTTCGCAAAAAAAGAGATAACAAAAAATTAAATAAAAGTGATTTCAAAAATATTACAGAATTAGTCTGGCTCTCAATGTTTCCAGGAAATACTAGATATTCTACTCAACCGTTGTTCGGATATTCACCCAGTATAGTTTTATATTACGTACAAGGATTAGATAATGGAAGTGCTTCTTGTGTTTGGAGGATATGGTCAAGTTATGAAAGCTTAATTAAGCATGATTCAAACTTGCATTGGGATGTAGGAACTGGTGGATATAGTCATCTTTCCGTAAAATACAAAACAAATTCACCTCCTTCATCTATTCATCCATCGTTAAAAATAAATCCTGGAGAAACGAAAATCATAATTGAAGTTATACTTATAACCAATCCAAATTGTAAAAACACATCAGTAGAATCTTCAGATAAGCAGAAATTCAAATTTTGTTTGTTAAATCCGAGAATGGTTGCAGGTAATGAAAATTCATTTCATACACTTTTTACTTCCGTCGTTATTTTCGCTCCAAAATCCGGATTGTTTGATGAAACTCCACCGTCGTAGTTTTTTCATAACCGAGGGGAGCTGGCGGATATGGATTTTTATCGGCATATTAACTACAATAACCAAAAAGGGAATTGGAATATTGAGGGGATATAGAGCATGCCGGAGATTACTCGTTTTTACGGAATAATAATAAAAATGTTCTTTAAGCCGAAAGAGCATGAGCCCAGTCATATTCATGCGTTGTACGGTGAACATGTAGGCATTTTTGATCTCGAAACTAAAGAGATGACAGAGGGAGATCTTCCTAATAAAGCACGTGAGCTTGTCAAAGAATGGCTTAGTCTTTATCAAAACGAAATGCTGGAAATGTGGAAAAGCCAAAACATAAAGAAATTACCTCCGTTAGAATAGGGGCGCGAAATGATACCGAAGATAGTGAGCGTAAAGGCAGAGAAAGATTATGTTTTGAGTGTTGAGTTCGAAGACGGCTGTCGGGTTCTGTATGATTTGAGCGAGGATATGGATCAGCTTCCGAGATATTCTGATTTAAGAAATGTAAATGGATTGTTTGAGAATTTTCAGCTGGATGAAAGCGGGACTTGCGTGTTTTGGAATGACTACGTAGATTTGCCGAGCGACACGATTTACAAATACGGCAAGCAGCTGAAAGATTGAGATTGAATCCCTCTCCAGATTGATGTACTATACCGCCACGAGAAAAGGGAATTATTTTCATGAAAAAGAATGTGCATCCTGATTATCACAAGATCACTGTCGTAATGACCGACGGTTCGTCTTTCGAGACCAGAACCACCTGGGGGAAAGAGGGCGACACTTTAAAGTTGGATATTGACTCGAAATCTCATCCGGCTTGGACCGGACTCAGGCAGTTGGTTGATACCGGCGGACAGGTGGCTAAATTCAAGAGTCGTTATCAGTCTTTCGGGTTGAAAACGGAGTAGTTGAAAGGGAGTTTCTCCCTTTTTCGCGTTTTTGAAATGAGATCGCTGGTTCTGTTTTTTCTGCTGGTCTGGAGTTTTGCGGTAGGGGCTGATGCTCCGATAAGGTCTGGTACTCCGGTAAAGGCTGCCTTTGTTATGGACGCCAGGACGGGAAGGTATATCTGCGGATACAATGAAGATGTTCAGACTCAGCCCGCGTCTTTGACGAAGATGATGACGTTGCTTTTGACTTTCAAAGCGTTTAAAAATCGAAAAATCAAGTTGAGTTCTACGCTGAAAATTTCGAAGAAGGCCGCGAGTCAGCAACCGTGCAAATTGGGATTGAAAGCGGGCGAGAAAATTACCGTGAGAAACGCGATTCTCGCTTTGGTTACAAAGTCGGCTAACGATGTCGCGGTGGCTCTGGGAGAATTTATCGGGGGAAATGAAAACACTTTCGTTTACCTGATGAATAAGGAAGCGCGCAGGCTGAATATGAAGTCTACTGTCTTTGTCAATCCGTCAGGATGGAAAAATCCGAAGCAGCTCACAACCGCGCGCGATATGGCGAAGTTAGCTCGGGCGTTGGTCAGGGATTATCCGAGATATTATCACTTTTTTGCTACGAAAAGATTTTCGTATAAAAGAGCAAGCATAAAAAATCATAATAAGCTGCTGGGATCCCGCAATGGTGTTGTTGTTGACGGCATTAAGACGGGATATGTTGCGGCTTCCGGATACAATCTTGCTGCGTCTGCGAAAAAAGGAAAAAGAAGGCTGATAGTTGTGGCTCTCGGTGGGGAAACCGCGAAGCAGCGCGATGTCGAAGTCGATCGCCTTTTGAAGAAGGGATTCAGCAAGAAAAAAGGGAAAAGTATGTCGGAAATAATCGTCCTTAGAAATAAAAAGGTTTCTCGAAAGGTATAGGAATGATAAAAGAAAATTTAACCAAGATGGACAACGGTCTCAGGGTCGTTACTAAATCTATTGATAATTTTGAAAGCGTAGTCCTCGGATATTGGGTCGAGGCAGGAGCCGTTTGTGAAGACGAGACGAGCAACGGGATTTCTCATTTTTTGGAGCACATGGCTTTTAAGGGAACGACTACTCGCACCGCCAAGCAGATTGCGGAGGCTATAGAGTCGGTGGGCGGGTATTCCAATGCGTATACTTCTCGGGAAGCTACGGCCTTTCACGCACGGGTTTTGAAAGACGATAAAAATGTGGCGATAGATATTCTGTCGGATATCATGCAGAACCCGACTTTTCAAAAAGAGGAGCTGGAGCGTGAGCGTGGAGTGATCTTGCAGGAGATTTCTCAGACGAACGATACTCCGGATGATATAATCTTCGATTATTTTCAGAATGTCGCGTTTCCGAATCAGTCTATGGGCCGTCCGATTTTGGGTCCGACAAAAATTGTCTCGAAAATTACGTCAGATGATCTGAGGGCCTATCGCGATCAATATTATAATGCGGATAACATGCTTTTCTGTGCGGCGGGAAATGTCTCGCACGAGGAAGTTTTAAATTATGCCGATAAATATTTTTCAAATTTCAGTCGTAAAAAAACCAAAGTTCACGACAAGGAATATTCTTATCACGGCGGAGTATATTCCGACGTTCGCGATCTGGAGCAGTCCCACGCGATTATCGGATTTAACGGCGTTTCGAGTCTGAGCGACGACTATTATACCATGGCGATTTTTTCGTCGATTTTGGGTGGGGGCATGTCGTCCAGATTGTTCCAGGAAGTTCGCGAAAAAAGAGGTCTTGTCTATTCGGTTTACTCTTTTACCTCGTCGTTCAGACACAATGGGTTGTTCGGAATCTACGCGGCAACCTCCAAGGACAAGTTGAGTGAGTTGGCGGATGTCGCTGCGGCTGAGTTGCTGAAGATGCGGGATTATATCAGTGAGAAAGAGTTTAACCGCACCAAAACGCAGTTTAGGGCAAATTTGCTGATGTCTCAGGAGAGCAGCGCCGCGCTTTGCGAGCAGATAGCCAATCAAACGATGATCTTCGGAAGTCCGCTGCAGAGACAAGATATTATCGAGAAAATAGACGCGGTTACGATTGAAGATATCAGAAAATTGACGGACAAAATTATTTCGTCGAATGTTTCTGTCGTGACGGTAGGGCAGGGAAATGCGGACTTGATCGTTCCGGTTCTCGAACGAAAGGGGCTGCATGTCGGCTAGCCGATTGGGATACAAACTGGTACAATACGCACACATCATCATGGGGTTGGAATGATTATTTTGGATTTTGAGAAGCCTATTTTTGAGTTGGACGCAAAAATTCAGGAGCTGAAAAAGTTAAATACAGGTGATTTGAGTATTATCGAAGATGTAAAGCGCCTGGAGGCAAAGCAAAAAAAGATGCTGAAGAAGATCTATTCCGATCTTACTCCGTGGCAGAAAGTCCAGGTGGCGAGACATCAGGAGCGTCCGAAAACGGTTGATTACATAAGTACGTTGATAGATGATTTTGTTCCTTTGGCGGGAGATCGACTGTTTGGAGACGATTTGGCGATTACGGCAGGTATCGGAAGGTTTCAGGGAGTTTCCGTTGCGGTTTTAGGACAGGAAAAGGGAAAAAATACCGAAGATCGAATTGCACATAATTTCGGAATGCCTCATCCCGAGGGGTATCGAAAGGCTCACAGGATTATGGATCTGGCGGACAAATTCGATTTGCCGTTGCTGACGTTTATTGATACAGCAGGAGCTTATCCGGGTGTTGGTGCCGAGGAGAGAGGGCAGGCGGAAGCTATAGCCAGAAGTATCGAGAGATCTTTGCAGTTCAGTCGTCCGATTATCGCTACCGTTATCGGAGAAGGCGGTTCGGGAGGAGCGGTTGCCCTCGGGGTCGCAAACTATGTCATGATGTTGGAGCATTCCATATATTCTGTTATTTCTCCTGAAGGTTGCGCTTCGATTCTGTACAGAGATTCGGAAAAAGCAGAGGACGCCGCGAATGCTTTGAAGTTAACTGCTCAGGATCTTTTTAAATTCGATATTATAGACGAGATTGTGGAAGAGCCGATAGGTGGTGCCCACCGTGATGCAAAGCAGGTGATAAAACGAGTCGGAGAGAGCATAAAGGCTGCTTTTGCGAAAATGCAGACAATTTCTGATTTCAAGGCTCACAGAAATGAAAAATTTTTGAAATTCGGCAGAGTAGCTGCTGCCTAAGAATTTTTTCATGGAAAGTTAAGGGTAAGTGATGATCAAAATGGACGTAAAAAAGCATGAGTCGTTGATAGGTGCTTTAGGAAATGTCATGGAGTGGTACGACTTCGCGTTGGTTATGCCGATGTTTGTCGTATTAAGGGGACAATTTTTTCCGAATGATGCATCCGAGTGGGTGAAAGTGCTGGGCGGACTGATTGTTTCGATGGGATTATTCACTCGTCCGTTGGGGGCTTTTATTTTCGGACCTATCGGAGATAAATTCGGAAGGCAAAAGGCGATATCCATATCGATTTTGTTGATGGCGATTCCGACAGTTCTGATGGGAATTCTTCCAGGATACGACCAAATAGGCGTTTGGGCGCCGATTCTGTTTATGTTTTTGCGAATTTTGCAGGGAATTTCCATGGGCGGAGAGTATACCGCCGCGATGGTTCACATAGTGGAAAAAGCTCCGAGCAACAGAAGAGGATTCTACGGCAGCTGGACTGATTTCGGCAATCAGGTCGGGGTTTTGTTTGCAGGACAGTCAGTTGTGTGGCTTCATTCTTTCTTTTCCGAGTCGGGGGTTTACTCTTTTGCATGGAGAATTCCGTTTATTTGCGGGGTTTTATTGGTGCCTTTCGCGTTTTTAATACCGAAACAAGAAAAAAAGGACGCTGACTCTCAGAAAAAGTCGATTTTAAAAATGCTGATCGAGCATAAAAAAGAGGTTTTTTGTACCGTTGCCATTACCGCTTTCAGTGCAGTGTCTTTTTATACTTTGTGGACGTTTCTTCCGTATTATTTGGTGTCTGCCGGGATTTTGAGTTTAAAAGAGGCAGCATTTTGCGGAGCTGCGGCGTCGATAGTTTCTATGGTCTCTATTCTTGGAGCGGGGTATCTGTCTGACATATTCAACAGAAAGTTGTTTCTTTCGATCGGTATGATCGGGGTTCTGTTTTCGAGTGTATATACGTTTTTTTCTCAAGCGTCCTCTTATCATTTTTGGCTGATTATGCAGTTGATTATGGGGTTTTTTTTGGGAGTATATTATTCGTGTCGAGCCGCGTTTTTTGCAGAAGCTTTTCCGAAAGAAGTTCGCTGCACGGCAGTATCTGTTTCTCTCAGTGTCGCTCAGGCCGTTTTCGGGGGACTGACTCCGGTTGTAATGGTATGGCTTGTCGGGGGATCTCCTTATCTGGCAATACTTCCTGTAGCGGCCGTGTCAATTTGGGCCTTGTTCTCCCTCGGTTTGTTGGAAGATCGGACTGGGAAAGAGTTTATATAAACTTTTTCTTAACCTTTTCAGTGTAGACTGATCATAGTGTGGATTGGCAATACATAAATTGTTAATATTGCTGCGTGGAGTTAACGCCGGTTGTGTCGGTAGAAATTACTTTGATGCTGTTGCTTATGGCGGTTGACTTATTTTATGTTAAGGGAATTATTATTACAGGTGAGATTATGTTGGGATTTTTGATTTTTTTTCTTGTAGTTATTGCGTTTAACGGGTTTTTTATTGTGCAGCAGCAAAGTTGTGCAATTATTGAGCGTCTCGGGAAATTTCATCGCATCGCTCATTCGGGAT
>JAGABS010000033.1 GCA_017614525.1 Alphaproteobacteria bacterium | reverse complement strand
TGCCAACAGAAAATTCAGCTTTTGCTTCCCTGACAATTTGGGCGTCCGGATGTCGCCGTTGTCTTCATTTTTGCTTGCTTCGGTTCTTGATTCCTGAAGATATTCATGCTGTGAAAGTTCTTTACTCAATTTCAGAAAAACTGTTTTTCTTAGACCTCCTTTAAAAATAACTGTAAATTGGGTATTGGCCTGGAACAAATCTGCGTGTTGCATCAACTCCGAAAAATTCCTCAGGGATACTGGAATTTCAAATAAAAGCAATGTCCCCATGTCCTTGAAAGGGGCCTCAAGAATCTTAGTATTCTTTGACATTTTTTTCAAAAAAGTGAATATCGCATCATCAGCCTTATTATCCGATTTAGGAGCGTAAAGCTCTAATTGGATCTTAGTCAATAATGAGCCGGCAGGAATACACCTGAAACGTTGACCAGTAATATGTTTTCTTGTCCGGATAAACCTGCCGCGAGGAGAAATTTCTATCGGCAGATCGGTGAACCCATTAGCCTTCCAATGCAGCTCTTTTGCTCTCTCCGCCATCCCGATTACTGCGCCTCTCAACGCAATGCGCAAACTTTGTTCCTCTTTTTTTGAAAATGCGGTATGTGGATCTTTAATTACAGACTCATTGTTATACTTGATTAATTTTGTCTCAAGAACTTTGATTTCATGCTTGAGCGCTGCTGTCTCTGGACTATTTTTACATTGTAAAGCCAGCTCATATTTTTTAGCCTTCTTGGTGTATTTGGCAACTATCTTGGCAATGTAGCGATTTTTGGATTTTCTCTGCGGAATCCGGTCTGCAATATTCAATGCTCCAAGGAGAAACATATTGATATCAATATCCGAATCACCAAGGTTTTTCAAAACATAAATGCCAGGATTTATTTCTATAAAACACCATTTAACAATGTCAACAAAGAAGTAAAAATCATCTGTCGGCCACGGGAGTTCCTTAAATAGACTCTCACGATTCTCCTTGCGGAACCGAAGGAATTTTTTTCTCAGCCGCTCATATTCCCTTGGGTTGTCTTTTTGATTAATGCGAAATAGCTTTTCCAATTCCTTAGATATTACAATTTTAGAATGCAGTCTTTTTTTGCAAATTTGAAGCATCTTCCATTCTTCGGTATCTTTTTCGAAATTGTAACATTGTTTTTTGATTGATTCCAGTACCCCGATTTCTCTAATTGCGGAATGCATTCTTATGCATTTTTGCCATACTGGATTCATTTGCGGACTAGGATCGCTAAAATCAGGATCACAAATATACTGTTTTATGATTTCAGTCGCATTTTTACATTTTCTGTAAATAAATACTAAAATAGTTAGATGTAATAAATAATCTTGCGCGATATAATTATCCTCCTTATGCCGAAATAAGTTATATTGATTCAAATACTGCTCTCTCAATTTATCAGGAAGGAAAAGCCCGGCAGAATGTTTAGCGAAATCTACCGCGGCATAGTCCCATAGGGTTTCGATAGGCTGTTGAAATATGGAATCGATGATTTTGTTTCCTTCAGATTCCAGTGCGACGGATTTCATAGAACGCTCCTTTCCGGAAGAATGCTCCCTTCCCTTGAGAATATACTCTCTTTCCGAACAAAAGTCAAGTGCAGATTTGGGACATTTTACTTTTCTTTGTGTCCCATATTTTGAGTTGCAATTCTGCAAAAATGTTCTTTTTCGTGTTTTTCATAGTCCCTCACTCTTATTGTGGGCTATATTATTTACCGTAAAGAAAGGACGGGGTATGGAAACGCGATCGTTCCGGATATCTACAATAAGACTTCTACGGCGGGTATTAACTCCGCTGCTGGAGTACGGCCTTATTTCTCAGGGGGAGTTCGACCTGATGTTCACTTACCTGTCCTCTCTTGCCAAGACGGGGAAACCCCCACCCGAGGTAAAGCCGCGGCTGGTTCGAGGGCGCGAGGCCGCAGACCTTTTGGGACTCAGTTACGCTGAGTTCCGCAAGCTCGAAGCTGAAGGGGTGTTCCCCTTCAAGAGGCGCACGATCGGAAAAAACGTCCGTTACTACTACCCGGACATCGTTGAGTTCATGAGCACAGGGGGAACTGAAGCTCATACACAGGAGGGAGAGAAATCATGAAAAGGCCCGATTTTCCCAAATACCCGGACATAGAGAGCCTTGTCGGGCCGCCTTTCGTCCCGTATGGAAAAAGGAGCTTCCGCATCAACCCCAGTTATCTGGCGGCCCGTTACATTTCCGATGCGCGGCTCCATGTCTTCGACAGTGGCTTGGTGCGCTGGAGGGATGGCGGGTGGAAAAAGCTCAGCGAAACCAATGTCATGAACGAACTGGAGGCATTGTCTGGCCAGATCTGCGCGGATTACGATGCCCTCGGGATACAGGTGTCCGAACCCGAGTTGCGTGAAGCACTGCAGGTTGTGAAACGCAAGGCGTATTGCGGCACCGCGCTGCAGATGGATCCGGATATTATTCCTGTATCCAACGGGGTCCTGCGCTGGGTCGAAGCCAAGCAGGATTTCGATTTCGTCGACTACACGCCCGAGATCATGGTGTTCGACCGGATGCCGATCAAATACGATCCGGCAGCTACGGCTCCGCAGTTCGAAGCTGTGCTTCAGGAAATCATACCCGATGCGGA
>JAGABS010000032.1 GCA_017614525.1 Alphaproteobacteria bacterium | reverse complement strand
TATTAGTTTTTTTCGCGTTTTTTCTCGATATAAGGGCTTCCGTATCGTTTGCGGGGGGGGGCTGGTCTCTTCATTTGTGGAAGCTTTTGGCTCTTCTTTTTGTTGTCATATGTATTTACAGGTTATGCAGAGTGCTGGCAGATAAGCTGTTTTGTTTATTCGGTTTGAAAACAGATGTCAGAAAAGGCGTTGATTATCTCCAGGAAGCTTTTTCAGGTATGCTTGTAAAAGATCATAAAACCGTTTTGAAATCTCTGAATAAGGCAAAAAAGCATTTGGGAGAAATTCCTTTTATTTCGTGGTTGGAGGGGCAGCTGTGTCTGATAAACGGAGATACGTATAAGGCGAAATCTCTGTTTTTTAATTTGAGTTCGCGAGAGAAAGATACGGTTTTAGGTGCGTACAGTCTGGCTCAATTGTCCTTGCAGGACAAGTCGGACAAAGAGTCCGTTGAAGCTATCAAGGCTGTTTTGAAGGTGTATCCTAATTCGCAAAACTTCATAAATCAAATCATAAGTTTAAGCATAAAAAACGGAAATATTGATGATGCTTTTTATTATTTGCGAAAACTTTCAGGTGGTAATAAGCGAAGTATTGAGGCGGTAATATATTTTGAAAAGTGGAAGCAAAGTTCGGATTTGTCGGATTTAAAGCGGGCGCATAAGTTAGCTCCGCAAATTTCCGATATTGCTGTTGTATATGCCGATGAGCTTCTTAAACGCGACGAAAAAAGATCAGCGGAAAAATCTTTGATAGGAAGTTTCGAACAATCTCCATCGGTCGAGATTTTCAAAAAATACATTGCATTGGGTGAGGATAAGGTCAAGAGAGGAGAAAAGTTGCTTAATGCGGTTCCGCAGTCTTGGATTCCTTGCTATTACCTGGCGAAAATTTGCGTTGAAGAGGAGATGTTGGCGTTGGCCTCCGATTACATATCCCACGCATATGAATTAGCTCATTATAGTTTTATTGCAGATGAACTTGTGAAAATTAATGCTCTGCAGAACAGTAGCGAAACTTTGATGGATTTGTCGGAAGCTAAGTCCGTGAAATTTCTTTGGAGATGTGAAAAGTGCGGCGCTCGTTCGGGGAAATGGGTGTCTGTTTGTCCTCGTTGTATAGCGGTGGCGACTTATTCATATGTAGAGGAATTAGAAGAAAACCTTCCTGCCGCATTGTAAGTACACGAATTGATGGATTGTTTTGGGCGTCTTGCAGACACTTTACTTGAATTGAATCGGACACACCCGGGGCAGATTTTCGACAAAAAATAAAACTAAAATCAAGAGGGAACAGCCGAGAAAAAAATAAAAAATCAACTGTGTTCTTTTTGAGATAATCATGTATACTGTGTGCAAAGGTATAGTAAATCGCAAAATAATTTCGGAGGAATGAATGTCGTCAGTAGATCGAGGTAGTGTGAAATTTGAGGGATTAGACTACGTTTTTAAGAGAAACGGAGCAAAGGTTCCGTTTGATATTGAAAAGATTGTGAATGCCATAAAGGCGGCCGGTTTTGAAACAAAGGAGTTCGATGAAGAAGAGGCCCGCCACCTGGCTTTTATTGTAAAAAAAATATTGACTCATCGTTGTGACCGTCAAACTCCCGAAATCGAGAAAATTCAAGATATTGTGGAGCAAGTTCTTATCAATGAGAATTATTTTAAGACAGCTCGTGCGTATATTTTGTATCGTGAAAAAAGAGGAGAAGCTCGCCGTGATAAGAAAAACATGGTGGATGTGGTTTTGGCCGTTAATGAGTATTTAGACAAACTCGATTGGAGAGTTAACGCAAATGCCAATCAGGGATATTCTTTGGGCGGAATGATTCTCAACATTTCGGGAAAGATGGTCGCGAACTACTGGCTGAACAGGGTTTATCCTGAATATATTTCTATGGCTCATCGAAATGGAGATTTTCACATTCACGATCTCGACATGCTTAGCGGATATTGTGCGGGATGGTCCTTGCGGACTGTTCTTAATGAAGGATTTAACGGAGTTCCCGGTAAGGCGGAGGCGCGCCCTCCAAAGCATTTCAGCAGTGCGTTGGGGCAGATGGTTAATTTCTTGGGGACTCTCCAGAATGAGTGGGCGGGGGCTCAGGCTTTCAGCTCGTTCGATACCTATCTTGCTCCTTTTGTGAAGGTTGATAGGCTTTCCTACGATCAGGTAAAGCAGTGCATGCAGGAATTTATCTATAATCTGAATGTTCCGTCGAGATGGGGAACTCAAACTCCGTTTACTAACCTGACTTTCGATTGGGTTTGCCCGGATGATCTCAAGGATAAAGTTCCATTGATCGGAGGAGAGGAAGTCGATTTCACTTACGGCGATGTTCAGTCTGAAATGGATTTGATCAATCGTGCCTTCATGGAGGTGATGACGGAGGGGGATTGTCGCGGAAGGGTGTTTACATTTCCGATTCCGACTTACAACATTACGAAAAGTTTCAATTGGGACACTCCGAACGCCGATCTTTTGTTCGGAATGACCGCGAAATATGGGTTGCCTTATTTCCAAAATTATGTGAATTCGGATCTCGATCCGGCTTCGATTCGATCTATGTGCTGTCGTTTGCAGTTGGATTTGAGAGAGTTGTTGAAAAGAGGCAACAGCCTGTTCGGTTCCGCGGAACAGACAGGATCTATCGGTGTTGTCACGATAAATTGCGCTCGGCTGGGGTATGTTTACAAGGGGAACGAAGATGCTTTGGTCGCGAGATTGCATGAGCTGATGGACTACGCTCGTAAAAGTCTCGAGATCAAGAGAAAGGTTATTCAAATGTACATGGATAACGGACTTTTCCCGTTTACCAGGAGATATTTGGGACGTCTGAAGAATCATTTCTCCACCATCGGAGTGAATGGTATAAACGAGATGATCCGAAACTTTACTGATGATCAGCATGACATTACCACTGCATATGGGCAGCAAATGGCTTTGAGAATATTGGACAAGGCCAGGGAGAAGCTTCTTGAGTTTCAGGCTGAAACGGGGAATATGTACAATCTTGAGGCGACTCCTGGCGAAGGTGCGACCTACAGATTTGCGAAAGAGGATTTAAAGCGATTCCCTGATATTCTTCACGCAGGAACTTCTGAGAAACCTTACTATACCAATTCGAGTCAGTTGCCTGTCGGATTCAGTGATGATGCTTTCGAAGCGCTGAAACTGCAAGACGACCTCCAGAGGAAATATACTGGGGGTACGGTGTTCCACTTGTATATGAGCGAGAAGATTTCCAGTCCTGCGGTTTGCAAAAAATTGGTGCGGAAAGTCGTGGAAAATTTCAAACTGCCTTATTTCTCCATTACTCCGACATTTTCTATTTGTCCGGTGCACGGGTATCTTGCGGGAGAGCACAAATATTGTCCGAAGTGTGATGCAGAGATCGCAGCGCGAAAAAAAAATGAGCTAGACAGGGAAGCGGCTTGATTTAGTTTTCGGTTTTTGTTTAGATTTTCTAAAATGGAGGATAAAATGACGGAAGATGGCAGTAAGGTTGTCGACGGGATTGAACTGAAGGAAGAAGAGAGGCAGAAGTGCGAGGTTTGGACGAGGGTGATGGGGTATTACCGTCCGACTTCTTTCTTTAATATCGGGAAGCAGGGTGAGCACGAAGAGAGAGTTCACTTCGAGGAAAAGTCAACTTGTTGCGATATCTGTAAGTAGCTTATGGATAGTGGTAGGTTGTTGGTTGGGGGTATAGTTTCTCTGACCACTGTTGATTATCCCGATCACTTGGCGGCGGTGGTGTTTCTCCAGGGGTGTCCTTGGAGGTGCGTCTATTGCCATAACCCGCATTTGCAGACGATTTCGTTTGAGGAGTCGCTCCCTTGGGAGGACGTATTAAATCTGCTGAAGACTCGCATAGGATTCATTGAAGGGGTCGTGTTCAGCGGCGGGGAGCCCTTGTTTCAAGAAGCTTTGTTGCCTGCGATTATTGACGTGAAAAATTTGGGGTTTAAGGCGGGATTGCATACCACGGGGGCTTATCCTGACAGGTTTGCCAGGGTGGTGTCGTTTTTGGATTGGGTCGGGTTCGATGTGAAGCGGTCTTTCAAGGATTACCATCTTATTACCAATATTCACGGAAGTGGGGGAAGGGCGCTGGAGAGCTTGAAAATATTGTTGGAATCCAATACGGACTACGAGGTTCGTATGACTATGCATGAATCTATTGGGATAGAGACGACTATTGATGTACTGAGAGAACTTTGTCAGATGGGTGTACGCAAAGTGGTTTTGCAAAAATGCCGTGATAAAGATGAAAATGTTGTTGAACATCCGATATTTTTTGATAAAATCCTCCTAGAGAATGTGTCGAAGGATTTTGATAGCTTCTATATTAGAGGCTGATTTCGTCGGGTGTCGGCGTTTCGCACGTTTTTTGTGATAGGACATAGGGGTAAAATGGCAGATCATAAGTCAGCCTTAAAGAGGATAAGGCAAACTGAGGTAAGGACAGCGAGAAACAGAGATAGGATTAGTCGTATCAGGACTTTTATCAAGAAATTTGTTTCTTCTTTGGGATCGAAGGATGCAGCGGGTGCTTTCAAGGCGGCGCAGTCTGAGATTCAGAAAGGTGTCACCAAGGGCGTGTTGCATAAAAACACAGCGGGCAGAAAAATTTCTCGCCTGAACAAGATGCTGAAGGCTTCAGAAGTAAAATAAAATGTCAGACGAGAACAGCAATATTTTTGAATACTGGAGTGTTGTTTGTTCTGAGCTGAAAAAAGAGTTTGGCGATCCGGTCATAAACAGCTGGATCGCCCCTCTGCGTTTTAAGAAGTATGCCAATAGTGTTTTATATCTGAAAGCTCCAACCGCGTTTCTGAAAGACTGGGTAAGAAGCAATTACGTGGCCAGAATTTTAGAGATTTGTGCAGGAAAAAGGATTCCGATTAAGGACATTGACGTTTCTGTAGGAGATGAGGAAAAGTCTTTATCTGAGAATACGGAGTTTTCACAGGCAGCACTTCAATTTGTTGAGGCTGCGGAGGAAAGGGACAGCCTGGGACTTCCCCTGGATCCCGGCTTAACGTTTGAGAAATTTATCGTAGGTAAGCCAAATGAATTAGCATACGCTGCAGCGCAGCGTGTGGCGGAGTCGGATTCGATAGTTTACAACCCGCTGTTTCTTTACGGAGGAGTCGGCTTAGGCAAGACCCATCTGATGCACGCTATTGCCTGGAGAATAAAAGAGCGAAGCAAAGGAAAAAATATTGTTTACATATCAGCTGAAAAATTTATGCATCAGTTTATTCGTTCGTTGCGCTATAAGGATACAGTTGCATTTAAAGAACAGTTCAATGATGTCGATGTGCTGATGATTGATGATATTCAATTCATTTGTGGAAAAGATTCCACTCAGGAAGAGTTCTTTCACACTTTTAACTCATTGGTGGATAATAATCGTCAAGTTATAATTTCGGCAGATAAGTCTCCGACGGATTTGGAAGATATGGAGGAGAGGCTGAAATCTCGTCTTGGTTGGGGGCTGGTTGCCGATATTCATCCGACCACTTACGAGCTGAGGCTGGGAATTTTACAGTCGAAGTTGGCTGCTGCCTGCATAAATAATTCAGGACTAAGGATTCCGGTGAAAGTTTTGGAATTCATTGCTCACAGAGTTACCAGCAATGTGAGGGAGTTGGAAGGCGCGTTGAATCGGGTCATTGCAAGTGCGGTTTTTCTCGGAAGAGAGATTACCATCGATAGTGTGAGAGAAGTACTTTCCGACCTGGTGCGTGCCAGCGACAGGGTATTGACCATCGAAGAAATTCAAAAGAAGGTCGCAAATCACTACGATATAAAATTCAGCGATATGTATTCGTCGAAAAGAGCTAAAAATATTGCGGTTCCGAGGCAGATTGCCATGTATCTTTGCAAACAGTTGACCTCGATGTCCTTGCCGGATATCGGAAAGGGCTTCGGAGGCAGGGATCATACAACAGTGCTTCACGCTGTGCGAAAAATTCAGGATGCTGTCCAGAAAGACCGGGCGATTCAGGACGACGTCGAGTTACTGACGAAAATTTTGCAGGGTTGATTCTTTCCTTTTACGCCCGTTTATACTGCAACATAATAAGAATACACAATAAGAATGTTATGATAATATTTCGGAGAGTTGATTCCTGTTATTGTAGAACTTGAGATTTGCTCGTATTCCCAGATTCCCGAGAAGAAAAAGATTCTCGTGATTGTTGTTGGGCATCAGATTTTGGCAATAGATAGGCCCAAAAATTTTAGTGAGATTATGGAGGTATGCGAAATTATCCGAGAACTTTCCGTTGGTTCTCTTTTTCAGTCGCATAGAGCATGGATCCGCCTTCTTGTGGGTGCATTTTATATGTTTCTGCAATTGTATTTAAAAATTTCGATTTTTTTTTCGTTTGTTAACAATTTAGTAACCAAAGTGGTGTTTAATGAGAATAATAAATGTTTGTAGGAGAAAATATGATGTTAACCAAATTATCTAAGTTTTTGAAAAATTCTAAAGGTGCTACGGCGATTGAATACGCGCTTATAGCGAGCTTGATCGCGGTTGTGGCAATCACGGGTATGAAAGCAATAGGTAATAAGATTTTAAATCAGTTGACTAATATTGCGAATAACCTTGGTTAGCATCTTGGTAACCGTTTGATAGTACGTTGATTTTGTAAATGGGAGAGAAACGATGATGTTGAGGATTTCTAAATTTCTGAAGAATTCCAAGGGTGCAACGGCAATCGAATATGCGCTTATAGCGAGCTTGATAGCGGTTGTTGCAATCACTGGTATGAAAGCAATAGGTACCAAGATTTTGAGTCAGTTAAATAACATTGCGAATAACCTTGGTTAACGTTTTTGGCTCTGCATGGAGGTTTCTATGTAGAGC
>JAGABS010000031.1 GCA_017614525.1 Alphaproteobacteria bacterium | reverse complement strand
TTATACCAAAACTCGGGAGTTTTAAAAAAGACCATAGACACCTCCTGAACTCCGAAGTTTTGGAAATATCACTCCTTACCTTCCTTTCGGAACTATTGCGAAATTGTATTTCTTCGGAAGAAGAACAAACGACAAAAGAAGAGATAAAACGCAACAGGCAAGACTGTATACAAAAGCGTATTCACAGCCCAAAATGTCAATATCCCAAATCCAGCCAGCTATTTGGGAAGCAACCCAATATCCTCCCCCGAGAATCAACGAATAAATTCCGATGGCCGTTGCTCTCAAATAGAACACTACCTGCTCGCAAATAATTGCGATGAACAATCCCTCTATCGCCGACATCTGTCCGCCCCAAAGGAAGGCACCGAGATAAACACAACACGCCTGCGAATTTATAACAAATCCATTCCCGAAAAATCTTGACAAATCAAGGGAGAAATCTATCACATTACAAATGTATCCGGCAAGCAGGAACAAAAGATTTGATACAACCATCAGAACCATACAGAACCTGATAAATCTTCCCTTTCCGAACTTATCCGCCAAAAAACCAATGGTAAAGGCCAACAAGATTTGTCCCGTGTTTGTGATAAGAGAGACCGAGCCGGCAACTCTGGTATCAACGAAATTACTCATATAAAGGGGAAACAAATGTTCCGTAAAATGTCCCAGCTGAAAGACAAAAGCCAAAAGAATCAACTTCCAGAAGGAAAAATCCAAAGATTTCAAATATTTTCTCTTGAACGGATTCTCTTTCTTTTCGGATTTCTCCTTATTTACTTGATTGGAGCCCTTTACAAACATAAGGCAGACACCCGCAAGTATCACCGGAATAATCGCAAATTTAAAGACCTCTCGGAAATTATTAGAATAGTGTCCCATGAGAGCAACGGCAGTGATTCCGCCGAGAAGTCCGCCGGCCGTCTTTACGGATTTAGCAAGTCCGTAAACCCTACCTCTTATGCTTCTCGGAGTGATGTCTGCAATCAAAGCGTCCCTCGGCGTTGCCTGCAAACCGTTTCCCACTCTATCGAAAAACTGGTTACTCAAAATTCCGAAAAAACTATATACAAACGGAAGAAATGCCTTCGCTCCCAGGGTAACAAAGCACCCTACGCATAAAATCAACTTTCTTTCTCTGAAAAAGTCACTTATAGGACCTGAAAATATACGGGTGATGAATGCAACACATTCCACGAAACCATCTAAATTGGCTATCTGCGAAACTGTTAACCCTAAGTCATTCTTCAAAAACAAACTCAGTTGGCTGTAAACCATTGTCGTGGACATTCCAAGAAACAGCCCAAATAGCGAAATCGCCCAAATCCCCCTGGGAATATCCGAAATGATAGAAAAAAAGCCATTTTTACAATGGCCCGACTCCTGATCCGAACAACTCTCTAACAGTTGCTCATCCTTTACCATCTCTGAAGATTTCACCGCGCTGCTCACCTATACCCCCCGAAAGTTAATTACAGTTAATTTTCGATAAATTTAACATTTCTAACAAAAAAAATCCAGCAACAATTCTTCTTCGATTCCCCTCTACAATCACACCTTACGGTTGCAACTCCTAGTCACGCCTTCTGCTCGGATACGGCCTCCTCTTGTAGCGCAGCGCAGCCAATTGGCTCTCCTTCGGCAGACAAGTCACCCTGACTTTAGCAAAGCCGCGCTTTTTGAAACCCAAGACCTCGGCGGCTTTCTGCGAAACATCGATAATCCTTTTGTCCGTGTAAGCAAAAGGCCCTCTGTCATTAACCAGCAACTTCACCTTTCTGCCGTTACTCAGATTTTCGACTATCACCACCGAAGGAAGCGGCAGAGTTCTGTGGGCCGCTGTCAATTTGTTCTTATCGAATCTCCGCCCGGTTGAAGTCGGTCTGCCGTGAAAACCCGGCCCGTACCAACTGGCATATCCGACCGCGCTGTACTGATAATTCGTTTGAGGATAGTACCTGACTCCCCTTATCTCGTAAGGTCTTTCCGAACCTGCATGCCAATATCTATGCTCTTGATCTCCGGAACAAGCGGACAGCAACATCAAACCAAACGCTGTAAATCTACCGAGTTTTCTGTTAAAATTTCCCATACAAATTACCCTACGGAGTTACAATGAAAAATTACCTAAAGGACGTAAAGCCCCTAACCGTCGCTCATGCTACCATAGCTCGAAAAAAAATCAATATTAATAAAAAGTTAATCGCGGAAAGATCTGAGCAAATTTTAGTTCCGAAAGAAAGCACGCTAACTTCGATAAGTCGCAGACAAAAAAGGAAATTCGAATACGAAAAATCCATAGATTTACACGGATATACGAGGGAAGAAGCTTTCTTGGCTCTGATAAGATTCTTCAACTCGTGCCAACGAGACGGCGTTCGAAAAGTTTTGATTGTCACGGGAGGCAACAACATGAGAGAAACCATCTTGAGGAAGCATTTCCAAATATGGGTTCGGGAAAAATTCGGAAATTATGTGACTTCCTGCTCTCCCGCCAACATCTGGCACGGAGGTCAGGGTGCTTTTTATGTAACTCTCAAAAGATCGTAAAATGCAGGCAGGCGGCGCCTACAGGCAGCAATTTTTCGTTATGACAGAGTTAGAAGACCACTTCCGTTTCAGGTCTGCGAGTTAAAAACACAATTGTCGCTAGTTAATCATCCCCGAGCCGCGAGCCCAGAGGATGTATACGTCAGCTTTGGAACCGTTTAGTTTTACTGTATTTGATCCACCGTTGAACAATTTCTTTGTAAAAGGACTTGAAAAAGGAAAATTCACCGCAACGGTCAAAATGAAAATATATCCAGAGGAAGGCTCATTTCCGTCTAACAATTTTCTAGTTTTTGAACCGTCCACAGTAGAACCAGTACCCCCTTGATATTTGGAAAATAAAACTTGTGAACCAGTATTTCCACGACCATAAAACGCTTGTCGAGCCCTGTATGCTGGAGACATGTCCGGATTAGGATTGTTATAATCTTCCCCTAACCAAAAGATGGTCGCTCCTCCGTAAGGGGAGATATCCATAAGTCCTTTGTCATCATCCGTATGAAAATTTGAATACATACTGATAGTGAATCTAAAACGTCCGATCGGAATTCCCCAAGGCCTATATTTGTTGAAAATCGCATCAACTTCCGACTGCACTATTTTGCCCTTGGCCATCAGATAAAATGTGAATTCCTTTGTGATCGAGTCGACTGCCGTTTGAGCCAGCTCCATTCTGATCAACTCGATGGAAAAGAAAACTATGTACAGGACAACCGGCAAAGTCAGAGCGGTCTCGAGGATGGCCACTCCAGTAGATTTTTTCCTGAAAAACCAAACAAATGGATTCCTCGCAGAGCGACCGCCCGCAGAGGCACTCCGCTTTTGGCACAAATTTTTCAGATTTTCGGATAAAAGCTTTCGGATTTTTACGAATTTTGAAACACAACCATGTGATTTATAACAATTTTTAGGTCCTTGCCCCCCCCTGTCAAATACCTTCTTGTCAAACC
>JAGABS010000030.1 GCA_017614525.1 Alphaproteobacteria bacterium | reverse complement strand
TCGACATTGAAAATGGTTTTTTATCAAAGGAGAAAGAAATATGAAAAAGTTAGCATTTTCAGTTTTCGCCGCTGCCTTAACTTTCGGAGCTAATGCAGCAGACGACGTGGAAGTAGCTGCGGCTTCCGAGAGTTGCTGCGGGTACGACGGGTTTTACTTCGGTATGGGTATTGCCGCAACTGACAGTGGCGTAAAGACTGAGACTACCTATGCTTACGGACAAGATTCCAGTGGTAATGTCGGTACACTTTCTGATGATTTTGGCGTAGATACCAATGACCACGATACGAGATTTATCGGCAGTTTGACATTAGGTTACGGAAAGAGAATTAAGGAACGAGCGTACTTAGGTCTTGAGGCGGGATTAGATGCTGGAAAAAATTCTAACTTCGTTCACGCCGGTATGTACAGCGTCAATGGAAAAACTTTTGAGGTTCAGTCCAGGCAAAACGGTTTGGTTCCGTCAGTAGCTTTGAAGTTGGGTTATGTTCACCCGGGAACAAGAGGAATGGTTTATTTGAAAGCAGGTGCTGCCTACTCGAAAGCCAAGACAGATTACACGGATTGGGATGTAGTCGCTAATAAGGTGTTCCCATACAACGGAAGTTGTTCCAAATGGGCTCCTATAGTCGCCTTGGGAGGAGAGAAGCTCTGCGGAAAGAACATAAGAACCCGTTTGGAAGTGGAATACAGATTCGGAGCTAACAAAAAGTTTGACTTCAACAACGGTGTTACCGATGGAGTGGGAGATTACAGGGGAACTGTAAAACTTACCAGTAAGGACGCTATTACTTTGAGGGCAATGGCTGTTTACACCGTAAAGATGTAATCAGTACTGCTTTTTACAGTTTTTTTGGAAAGCGGAGGAGAAATCTTCCGCTTTTTTGTATATTTTTGCGAAAAAATTTGCATTTTGCCGACCGAATGGGAAAAATATCAACGGAAGTCTCGGTTTTCGATCTTACACAGATGCTGAATATCAGTGGTGATTCGGCGTCTTGCCTAAAATAGTGGCAAAAATAACACAATATGCTTAAATTCTAGATAAATTTGTTTTAAT
Source organism: Alphaproteobacteria bacterium (assembly GCA_017614525.1). GTDB lineage: Bacteria > Pseudomonadota > Alphaproteobacteria > UBA3830 > UBA3830 > UBA3830. The sequence goes on along the minus strand of JAGABS010000030.1, from coordinate 2,550 downwards.
TTTTTATAAATTGAGATATAAATGGACACGTCGAAATGGTTTCGACATTGAAAATGGTTTTTTAATTAAAGGAGAAAGAAACATGAAAAAGTTAGCATTTTCAGTTTTTGCCGCTGCTTTAACTTTCGGAGCTAATGCAGCAGACGACGTGGAAGTAGCCGCTACTCAGGCTTGCTGCGGATTTAACGGCATTTACTTCGGTCTTGGTGCCGCTGCTGTCGACAACGGAATTAAGACTGAGACCGCAGGAGTCAAGGGTATCTCCGATCACAGCACGAGGCTTGGAGCTACTGCCGTTCTGGGTTACGGAAGAGCAATAAAAGAAAAAGCCTTCTTGGGTCTGGAAGCAGGATTGGATGCCAGTCAAAATTTTGAATCCGGTACCGTTGCCAAAGTTAACGGTTTGACACCTTCTGTTGCTTTGAGATTGGGTTACGCGCACGCCGCCACAAAGAGCATGGTTTACTTGAAGGCTGGTGCCGCTTACTCGAAGGCAAAATGGAAGTTCGAAAATGCTGGTACAGATTACGAACTTAAGAACTCAAAGTGGGCTCCGATCGTTGCTTTGGGCGGAGAGAAAATCTGCGGAAAAGTAAGAACTCGTTTGGAAGCTGAATACAGGTTCAGAGCGAACAAAAGTATGGATGTTAACTCAACAACATACAAGTTGACAAACAGAGGTGCTGTCACCCTGAGAGCAATGGCGATCTACACCGTAAAGATGTAATCAGCACTGCTTTTTACAGTTTTTTTTGAAAGCGGAGGAGAAATCTTCCGCTTTTTTTCAATTTCATTATTATGTACTGCTTCGGCGAAACTTCAGTTGTTTTGCGGCGATTTTGGATTTGTATTAGCGGAGGAGGCGAAAATTGCGCAACTCATGGCCACAACTGCAATTGGCAGATGATGTCTGACTTAGACATCGGAAACCGTCGCTTCTCAGTCTGTATTTGAACATCCATCAGCGATTAGGTCCAACCTGCGCTGATGGCGCCCACCTTCGAAATCCGTGGCCAGGAATTTTTCGACGCATTTTCGTGCCACTTCCTTTGAAATCATTCTGGCCCCCAGCACAATCACATTGGCGTCGTTATGCTGTCGGGAAAGAACCGCCATTTCCTCGTTAAAACACAATGCCGCTCGGACGTTTTGAAATCGATTCGCTGCGATTGACATGCCGATTCCCGTTCCGCAGATCAAGACACCTCTGTCTCCCTCTTTCAAGCGCACGATCAGCTTTTTTGCAAACACGGGATAGTCGCAAGATTCGGCACTGTGAGTTCCCAGATCCAAAAGATCGAAATGATTTTTCAAATATTCTTTCAACTCAAAACCCGCATGATCGGATGCAATGAAAATTCCCAAACTTCTCTCCAAAATGTCTCGATATCATACTACAACTTCGTCGGGGGAAATGATACACTCGGACGAGGGTCAATTTTAGAAAGTTACCATCATGCAGGCAAGTGCCTTGAGCAATTTGGATGAAATCAATGGGCAGCTGTTAAATTCGCTGAATCCGGAACAGCACGAAGCTGTTATTTCTTTGAACCGTCCTTTGCTGGTGCTGTCGGGAGCTGGAACGGGTAAGACGAAAGTTCTCACTACAAAAATTGCTTACATGATAGAAAACGGGTATGCTTTCCCGTCGCAGATTTTGGCGGTGACCTTCAGCAATCGAGCAGCACGCGAAATGAGAGAGAGGTTGTTCGGCTTGACTTCGGGGGCGGACGGCGTATGGCTCGGCACTTTTCATTCCGTTTGTGCGAGAATTTTGCGAAAGCATGCGGATTTGCTCGGCATGAGTCAGGATTTCACGATCATCGATGCTGATGACCAAACAAAATTGGTGAGACAAATCGCGAAAGAATTGAACCTCGAAAAAAGATCGGTCAACGGGATCGTGAACCGCATCAGTCTGTGGAAAGACAAGGGGTACAGATGCGACGACCCGCGCATAGATCGAGGAATGATCGAGGCTCAGGTTTACAAAACTTATCAGGAAAGATTGGAATGCTACGACTCGATGGATTTCGGTGACCTTCTTTTGAACGTAATTCGGATTTTCAAGAATTTCCCGGACACCCTGCATCAGTATCGGCAAAAATTCAAATACATTTTGGTCGATGAGTACCAAGACACGAACATGGCGCAATACATTTGGCTGCGTCTGCTTTCTCCGCTCGGAGAGGGACTGTGCTGCGTCGGCGACGATGATCAATCGATCTACAGCTGGCGCGGAGCGGAGGTCGGAAACATCTTGCGATTCGAGAAGGATTTCATCAACGCGAAAATCGTTCGTTTGGAGAGAAATTATCGTTCCGGCGGATATATTTTGGGCGCGGCGTCCTGCTTAATTTCGAACAATCAGGGCCGTTTGGGAAAGAAAATTTGGACGGAAGGCGACCGTGGAGAGAAAGTCAAAATCAAAAGATTGTACAACGGATTCGACGAGGCACGGTTCGTCGCAGACCAAATCGAAAATCTGAAAAGATTCGAAAATGATGATTACGGAGCGATGGCGGTACTGGTGCGCGCGGGATATCAAAC
>JAGABS010000029.1 GCA_017614525.1 Alphaproteobacteria bacterium | reverse complement strand
TATTTATAAGTATCTGATGTTGCCGGATTTGTGGTATCCAGCAGCATTCCTGCGAATATCAAATAACTGGTATCTTCATAATTCGGAAAAAAATATCCATGACGACGCATTATAGGCCGGCCTAAGAGTTGAGTTCCCCAATAATATGTGTCTAGTAACTTCTTTCCCTTAGTTCCGTTGGATCCATACAGATAAAATCCTCTTACAAAATCATGATGTTTATCCATTCCGTAAATCGATCTTGTCCAATCGGTACTGTAAAGCGAAATCTTACCTGAATACGGTATCAAAGACATATTTACCCCGCGCGTATGATAGAATTTCTTCGCGAATTCCTTGCACTCTTGTCCCATCTGATAAAGCGGGGTGTTTTGCAAATTATCGGGAATGGAAGTGGTCGCCTGTCCCTCTTCGGGAGTGCCCGTTGTGCCCTCCGCTATGACGGATGCCGCGTCTTGGTTGTATTGGTTGTTCGCCGCTCCGTTCACGGGAACTGCCAACACGATGTCCACGTTGCACTTTGCCGGCTCCGCGTAGGCTATGTCGTTGTCCGTTTGCACCTTTATTTTATCGTTTTCCAGCGAAATTTTTACGACGGGAGCATTCGGATCATCCTCGGACGGATCTACTCTCTCCCAATAGGATTGTTTGGGAGAACTGTAGTTACCATGAATATGACCGAATATACGATGCACATAATAATATGTACTGGCGTTACCGCTTTCATCTGATAACACTGTATACGCAATTGCCCTATGATCAGTATGACATTCCGGCGAGTATTTCGTGGCATTCGGATAATAAACTCCGTCTACTGTTTGGCATGTATGTCCGTTGTACCCCGTTGTCGGCATGTCGAAAATTTTGTGATGATCTAAAACATAATTCCCTTTGCTTAACTCTTCCGTGTTAAGTTCGTCATAAACACTGTGTCGATATCCCCCGTCTGAATTTGCATCTATTACGCTCCATAAAACATAACTTGGATTCCAAGTTGTTGTCCCATCATACGGTATGGAATACTTTCTTTTCTTATATTGATCTTTTTGCACATAGGTGACTTTTTTTTCGGGAATTACCTCTTGGTGTGTCACCGACAGCGGATTAAATCGGCTGCCAATTTGCTCTGCTGTGTGGGATTTCTTTACATCCAGTCCCGCGATCGCCCCTCCGATGACGCTGTCGTTGTAGCAGGGGTTATCGTTGTAAACTTGATCTGCTATCTTGTATACGGCCTCTTTTTGCTGGTCTAAAGTCAGTGCAGGATTCCAGTTTTTGGCGACAGCCAGGGCTGCTTCTTTCGCGCACCTTTTGTGATATGTTTCCGTTCCTTTTTCCATATTGACTTTGTCCGCGCTGGTTTGGTCGAGCACGTATTTTGCCCCCAGCAAAAGGACAGGGATGACAATCAGCGCCAGGATAAGGACATAGCCTTTCAACGAATTTTTGAGATTGAAGCAATCAATTATCTTGAAGAAATTTCGTCTAAAAAATAACCCTATGCGCCCGCACCCAGTCTCTCTCGAGACTGCCGAGGCCTTCCCCTGCCTTTTCTTTACCATTTTTATCCATCAAACTTTTACAAGGATATTCTGGCACAGATTCATTAACGGAAAGTTAAAAGGAGCGGAAAAAGATGAAGGCATCCACGGACACAGGATCAATGAAGACGGAAATTTGGCGTCCCCGACGTACTCCTGCTTATTGCACAATGTTTCTGAAATTTAAGCATTTTTGTTTTTGGGATTTTAAAAAGTACCCCTTAAAAATCAAGGCTATACTGTAAAATCCTTCATGGATTAATACGTTTTTTGGACGAACATAGACTTATATCACGATTTTTAACATTTTTCGACCCTAAGTTTCATTTAGGCTCAATTCTGTATCACTCTCAGCCTGCGGATGATTACTGACTAAGAAGAGAAAAAGTTTTTGTTTCCGTCCATAATGCGGACGGTATTTCTGCGACCTAAATATAATTTAGCTCATCTATAATCGCTTCTCAAATTTGAGAAATTACTTCTGCTCAAAAATGAGCGAAACTTCATTTGTTTTCACACAGTCTGAGCAAGGTAGACCTAATCTCATCTGAAAGCAATCTATGAATGGTTCTTTCATCACTTCCAGCCAGTGTATCACTTAATTTCACTGGGATTTGTAGCATCGCCTCACGAATTTGCTTACCTTTGCGCTTTAAACACTCTTTCATCGCGGAAGCCGGTATAAGTTTGCTCATTCTCTCCTTAACCGTTGCTCTTAATAGATCGCCTTTCAATATTTCATTTTGTAATTTTGCTTCAAGAAGTTGCTCTTTCAAATTGCGCCACCGAATTATCGATTCATCGTCAACCAATCCGTTTTGATCTATCAACTGTCCCTGTTTTATTAATTTTGAAATATATGCCTTCGAAACCCCCAGTTTGCGAGCTAATTCAACCTTTCTCATTAATGCCATGCGAACCTCCTTATCTGCAATAATTATACACCTGTAAAGTTAACCAAAATGAAAATTTTCTGACGCTAGCGAAATAGCGGGGGTTCGGCAACCGCCTGATGTAAAGGCTGGGAAGTACCTTTAATATCAAAAACGCGATATTCATATTTACACTTTCGCGATCTATTAATTTTATATTTCGCGGGTTTTGTATTTATAATTTCGCGAGGTTTATATTTGCGTTTTCGCGGATATACTGTACACTAAAGAAAAAGAGAGGTTTGAATGGGCGGTTATAAAAGATGGTTTTCAGACATTTTGAAACAATCTCTAGAAGTACGCAGAGTTTCTGTAATATCAGGAGCCAGGCAGTGCGGAAAAACGACTCTCGCGAAACAAATGATATCAGAAAAAATAATTTACAGAACGCTTGATGATATAACACTTTTGAAATCAGCTTGGAACGATCCTCAGTTGTTCGTTAAAACAGAGGCAGATACTCTCATTATTGATGAAATTCAAAAGGCGCCCGATTTACTGCCATCGATTAAGTTGGTGGTTGATCAAAACAATCGTCCGGGACAATTTTTGCTTACGGGTTCTGCAGATATCCGTAAATTGCCGCAGGTGACAGAAAGCCTTGCGGGAAGAATCAAAAATATACATTTGAGAACGTTATCTTACGGTGAAATTTTAGGGAATCAGCCGAGTTTTATGGAAAGACTTTTTAAGTGCGACTTTCCGAGCCAAATCAAGGGATATGATAAAAGGAAAGTTACAGAAATCGCTTTTGCCGGAGGATACCCTGAACCGTTGGCTCTGCACTCAATTCGTCACAGAAAAAGTTGGTTTAATGATTACGTAGACACGCTGATTTCCAAGGATTTAAAGGATATTAGCAACATTAAACGCACTTCAGTATTAAAAGAATTAGTGAAAATTTTGGCGGCTTGGTCCAGCAAATTTCTCGATGTTGCTGATTTGTGCGGAAAGTTATCGATTTCTCGCCCAACATTCGATGGTTATCTAAATGCGTTGGAATCTTTATATTTATTCGAACGAGTGCCGAGCTGGATTAAAACAGACTACGCACGCGTTGGTAAAAAAGATAAATTATTTATGGCGGACACGGGACTGATGGCTTCTTTACTCAATTGGAATGCAGAAGAAGTGCTGCTGAATCCAGATCGGGCAGGAAAACTTGTGGAAACTTTGGTTTATCATGAGTTGTCTATTCAAAGCGAAATGTGCGGCGCGAAAATTTATCACTATCGCGACAGAGAAAACCGGGAAGTTGATTTTATCGTAGAATCTGAAGATGAGCAGATCGCTTGTATCGAGGTGAAAGCGGGTTCGGCAATTTCAAAATCTGATTTTAAGCATATCGAATGGTTTAGGAAGAACATAGCCAAGGATCCGAATATAGCAACGATTATCCTTTATACAGGAGAAAACACTCTTTCGTTCGGAGACGGTTTGCTTGCCGTGCCTCTTGCTGCTTTGTGGGAGGGATAAGGTTAAAAGTCACGCGGTAGTTTTTTCACAATCTCCATGGTTTTGATGCTTACGTTTATAACTCCGAGAAGTACATCGAGAATATAGCGCGGGTTGTCATGCTCCAGTCCCCAAAGGTTTGGATCGTTTTTGATTTCACTTTTCGTATTGATTGTAACTTGATATTGATTAATGATCCATTCGATGGCAGACCGTCCGTTTAAAACATATTCGTAAGCTTCTTCAGGAATGTTTTTCACAGTGATGTAATTATTATAGACGATTGCGCTTTTATCGTTTTTTGATAAAAATTTCATTTTTTGAACTTCGAAATGTCCGTATTCTTCTCCTTCGACAATTATTCCCGATGGTGCGCCGATAGTTTCGTAATTAAGATGCAATTCGGCAAGTTGTCGTCCCGCTTCAGAGAAAATCCAGAAATTCTCTTTCGAAAGCAACGGAAGTCGAGGAAGAGATCGTTTCAAATCGGCAGCATATTTTTTCAGATATTCTTGAGAATGCAAAAATCCGTAAACGGAGTAGAAAATGTCTTCTTTTGTGATACTTTGGTCGAGTTTTTGATATTCACGAAGGATGAAATCGGTTACAGCATGCTGTTTTGCCGACTTTTCTGATAAAAACAAACCTTCGGAAAGGTAT
>JAGABS010000028.1 GCA_017614525.1 Alphaproteobacteria bacterium | reverse complement strand
TAGCTCTCCGACTTTGGCTCCTAACGCAATCGGAGCTTCGATCGGCTCTTTCATTTTGGCTTCCATTTTTAATTCATTTTGGAATTTTCTCGGCACCATTATGTTAATATCCTCATGAGTACAGAGCTCGATTTCGTTTTTATCTCCCAGCCAAACTTTCAGCTTTACGACAGGAGTTCCCGCTTTTATTGCTCGGAAATTCACGAATTCTCGGTATCCAAGGGTAAGCAAACTGTTTGATGCCAAACTCCGCGACTTCATGCTCGAACATCCGTTTACGACTGCAATCAGTCGTTTTCCGTTGCGAGCAGCGGAAGAAACAAGCCCGTATCCTCCCGCGTTCGTATGTCCTGTTTTCAGACCGTCGACCCCCATGGAATTTCCCAAAAGAGTATTTCGGTTCGGCTGAGTAATCCCGTTTACGGTGAAAACCTTTTCCGAGAAATAAGAATAGTATTCGGGAAAGTCCTTTATTAAGCGCTGAGCGATAATTGCCAGGTCGTGAGCAGTGGAGTAATGCTCTTCGTCCGGCATTCCCGCGGGATTCGTGAAATGAGTGTCAGTCAGACCGAATTCCTCCGCTTTTCGGTTCATCTCATCAGCAAAAATGGTCGGATCTCCCGAGAGAGCTTCCGCCACGATTACACAGGCATCGTTTCCTGAATGAACAATTATGCTTCTTATCAGGTCTTCCACTTTCGCGTAGGTTCCGGCTTTGAAAAAGCTGCGGGAACCTTCCATGCGCTGGGCTTCTTCGCTTACGAGAAGTTCATCATCCATTTTCAGGCGGCCGTCTTTCAGCGCGGAAAACAAAATGTAGGAAGTCATTAGTTTCGTCATGGATGACGGCGTGCATTTCTCCCGGGAACTCTTGTCATATAAAGTTTCTCCGGTATCGAAATCTATTAACACCGCTTGCTTTGCGTCGGACAAGCCGGGTTTTTGTCTCGTGGACTGAACGGCAGTTCTTTTGGATAACGCATTACTAAGGCGAACTTTTTTTCTTTGTTTCGCACAATCGGCGTTGAATACGGCAACAATGGATAAGAGTGCCAAAAATTTTTTCATCGAATTAATTCCTATATGCAGATTCAAATATAACTTATAAGCTCAGTTTTTTTAATCTTTATCGGTAAAAAATTTATGCTGATTAAAATTCTGACGGTTAATATTTCAACATGACAAAATTTCCTGTATACTCAGTGGGTTTCTTCAGTTGGGAGTTTTTATGCAGGAAGATAAAGAACAAAAACGTAATGTTATGCTGTTTTTTGCGATTTCGTTGATTATCATGTTGGGATATCCGTATATTTTTAAGTCTCCGACGCAAAAACAGATTGGTGATTTCAGCAACCAAAATCAGAATATAACAACGGTTCCTTATTCATCCGAAAATTTTGGTAAAAAATCGGCACAGAAGGGAGAAAAGAGAGAAAATATCGTTACTCAGGCGAAGGTAAAGACGATTGAGATTCACGCGCCGAGAATTTCCGGAACAATTTCAACTAAAGGACTGAAATTCAGCAATGTCAGTTTGAATGATTACACCCGAGAATACGACAGTCAGGAGAAAGTTTCGGTTTTCGGAGAAAAAAATTACTTTGCTTCTTCGGGATGGAAGTCGGATGATAATTCGTTGGTTCTGCCTGATGAAAATTCGTGTTGGGAAACGGACGGCACGAATCTGACCCCCGAGTCGCCTATCACGTTAACTTGGGACAACGGCTCTGGTCTGATATTTACGAAGAAAATCTCAGTCGATGAGAATTTCGTATTCACGATTACCGACGAGGTGAAAAATTACGGCGCCGATGCTGTTAGGTTGCAAAATACCTCGCTGATCTACCGTGAGTTGGGAAAAAATGAATCCGAGTCCATCGGATTTTACCACGGTCCGATCGGATATTTTGACGGAAAATTGCATGAAGTTGATTACGACGACGTGAAGAAGAAGGGAGAAATTTCATACAAATCCAAAGGCGGATGGTTCGGAATTACCGACAAGTATTGGCTGGTTTCATTTATTCCGGAGCATAATTCTTCTTATTCCGTGAGCTACAAGTCATTGGGCAACGGCAACTACGCGATCGAAAGCAGTGAGAATTGGTCGGTAGTGAATCCGTCTTCGAAATTTTCAAAAGATTACCATTTGTTTATAGGAGCAAAAGAGATAAACACCCTCGACATGTACGAGAAGAAGTTAAACGTGCCTCATTTGGATTTGGTTATTGATTTCGGGTATCTGTATGTTCTCACGAAGCCGTTGCTGTACGCGATGTCCTACGTCAAAGGTTTGATCGGAAACATGGGTTTCGGAATTCTTCTGATAACTTTGCTGTTGAAGCTGATACTGTTCCCGCTCGCCAACAAAGCTTATCGTTCCATGAACAGAATGAAAACGATTCAGCCGAAGGTCAAAGCGCTGCAGGCAAAATACGCGGGCGATCAGATGAAGTTGGGGCAGGCGGTGTCCGAACTGTATCGCAAAGAAAAGATAAATCCGCTGGGCGGGTGTTTGCCGATGTTCCTGCAGTGGCCGATTTTGTTTGCGCTGTACAAAGTTTTGTACATTTCGATCGAGATGCGGCAGGCTCCGTTTATCGGTTGGATTCACGATCTGTCGGTGGCCGATCCGTGGTCAATTTTGAACTTGGGCGGGTTGATTCCCGTCACGTTGCCGGGCTTTCTGCAGATAGGAATTTGGCCGTTGCTGATGGGATTGACCATGTGGGCGCAGCAGAAGATGGGGCCGGCTCCCGCGGATCCTTCTCAGGCCAAAATGATGATGATAATGCCGATAATGTTCACACTGATGTTCGCACGGCTGCCGTCGGGATTGATTGTCTACTGGACTTTCAGCAACTTGTTCGCGATCGCTCAGCAGTATGTCATCAGAAAAGTCGATGAAAAAGACGCTCTGGCGGCAAAATCCGAGGCGAAAAGTTGAGTTTCATAAGTTCGTCGTTGAGATCTGAGGAGGGCAATTGAGTTCCGTAAGTTCGCTGTTCAGCTCCGAGTGCAAATTTTTGGCGGGAGCTGCGGCCTTTTCTCAGATTCCTTTTCTGAAACTTCCCGAGGTGGCGTTCGTCGGGAGATCAAATGTCGGGAAGTCCTCGCTGATAAATTCTCTGACGGGGAAGAATACCGCTCGGGTATCCAAGACCCCCGGGCGCACTCAGCAGATCAATTTTTTCTCGTTGGGAAACAAAATTTCGCTGGTTGATCTTCCGGGATACGGATACGCCGCGGTTTCCAAGCAGACCCGCATGCAATGGGACGAATTGATTCTCGGATACCTGCGTTCCCGCAAAAATTTGCGGAGGATATTTTTGTTGATCGACTCCAAATTGGGCATAAAACAGAACGACGCCGAAATTATGGAAATCTTTGATTCTCTCGGGCTGGTGTATCAGATGGTTTTGACGAAATCGGACAAAAAATCGGAGGGAATAGAAAATTCCGTAGCCCAAATTTTGCAATTTCATCCGTCGGCCTTTCCGAAAATTATTTCTACAAGTTCGAAAAATAGGGAGGGCGTGAAACAGCTGCAGGCAGAGATTTTTCAGATAATTCGCCAATAAATTCTCACGCAAATTTCAAAAATTAATTAATTTTTTTCGATAATTAAACAATTGTTAACTTTTTTGCGCAATAATCGACATATAGATTAGATATGTTTGGAGGAATTATGAAAAAGATAATATCAACAGCGGCAATGGTTTGCTTGTCTTTCAGCTGTTTTGCGGAGGATTATTTTGTAAAAGTCGCCAATAATGAGTATGTGCTACAGCATGGAGAGAAATCCAAAGATCTCGGATTCAACAGCAGCGGCTACGGAGCGGTCGCGCCCGTCGATGCGGTCTATACCCCGACTCATATATTTACTTATCCCGATGGAAATCCCGCCCATTTCCGAAATATACAAAAAATAGAATACACCGAAAGCAAAGCCACTTTCGTTAAAGATATGAAAAGCAAAAAATGCTGCATCGACATATTGGATGATAAAGAAGCCAAGAACAAATGCCGAATTATCGGAGTGAACGGTCACAATATCGGAAGTTTTGAGGTTTACGAAGCAGCGGAGGAAGCAAAGAGTTTTACCGACAGCAAATCTCGCCTGATTTTTGTGGATCACAGCGGATTGTATATCGTCTCCAAAGAAGAGAATTCTATTGAATCCATCTCCAAAAATTATTTCAAAAACGGGAGTTTCGACTTTAAAGGAGAAATAATAAAAATATCGGCTGTTGATGGGAAAGTTTCTGATGAAGCGTATAACGTGCTGAAATTTAATTATGCATCAACTGAACCTGCGACTTTTGAAGCAGAAACTCCTTTCATGAAGCAGGTTAAAAAGATAGCTGGAGTAAATTTAGTCACTCCTCCGCCGAGTGAAGAAG
>JAGABS010000006.1 GCA_017614525.1 Alphaproteobacteria bacterium | reverse complement strand
TTCAGAGGATGCTTTTTCCGCGGATTTAACATTTATCAGAGACAGCTTGTATTTTAAGGGACATTTCCCTGATATTCCCATCTTGCCGGGGGTTGTGCAGATGCATTTTGCAGCTTATTTCATCAAGAAATTCTGGCGAGTTGATGTGACAGCTTCTTCCTTAAAAAGGGTTAAATTTTCAAAAATTATATTTCCGAATACAACGGTAAAATTCTCGATTCGTCGAGACAAGCATGGGTTTTCCTATTTATTCGGAGAGAATTTCAGCAGTGGAATTTTTGTTGTTGATAAAAACGAGCAAGATTAAGTGTACAAGCCGATAATCGTTATTCCTTTTTATAATCACTTTGAGCGGTTTCTTTCGTTTTATACATCGGTGGAGAGAAAGGGGATACCCATAGTTATAATCAACGACGGCAGCGATTACGGGCAGGGACGGAAAATTTCGGAGCTATGTAAATCTAGAGGTTTTTTTTATATCGAAAATGCCGAAAACAGGGGAAAAGGGTACAGCGTAATATCTGCTTTAAATTGGGCTTTCGATAATGGCTTTTCGCACGCGCTTCAGATTGACGCAGACGGACAACATTGCGCGGATGACATAGATGTTTTCATAAAAAAATCTCAGGAAAATTCGGACGCGATAATTTGCGGAAATCCTGTTTACGACGACTCAGCACCAAAGGCCAGATTGAAAGGTCGAGGGGTAACGAAGTTTTGGGTAAGATTGGAAACGGGTGGAGTCGATATAGGGGATAGTCTTTGCGGATTCAGAATTTATCCTTTGCAGCGAGTTAAGCCTCTGTTAAATTCACTGAAATTCATGCGGATGGGATTTGATACGGAAAGTATTGTAAAATTCGCATGGGACGGCATCGGAGTGATTAATGTGTCGACAAAAGTCATATATCCGAAAGATGGGCTGTCTCATTTTCGCATGATTTATGATAATCTCTCTTTAATATCGCTTCATACTTATTTATGCTGTTTGTCGTTAGTGAATTTAATTGGGAAAGTGATAAGGAAATGCAGGATATTTTAGATTTTGATATTCCATTCTATGACGTTGATTCCATGAGAGTAGTTTGGCACGGAAATTATGTGAAATATATGGAAAATGGCCGCTGTTCGTTTATGGCCAAGAGAGGATTGCCGTACGATCAGATGGAAGAAAGCGGGTACCTTTTCCCTGTCATCAATATACAGGTCAAATATATCAGGCCGTGCAGATTCGGGCAGAAAGTTCGTTTGATTACAGAACTGTATCCGAACGACAACATATTAGTGTTCAAATATACCTTGTTGGATCCGAGTACAGGCCAAAAGTTAATGAAGGGGGAAACAAGACAAATGGCGGTAGATAAAGACACCGGGGAAGCGAGTTTCGTTTTGCCGAGTTCGATGTTGCGCAAACTGAAAGGTGAAGCGTGAGGAAAACAGTATGCTTTTTTTTGTTCCTGTTTTGCGTTGGAGCTGCCGGTGCGGTGACTCAGGGGGATTTTAAGCAATTTTTGAAAAATTTAGGTGTCGTATCTGTGGATATAGACCAAACAAGATACGTTCGTGCCTTGGATAAATCTTTTACGAGCAAATCCAGTGCGGAATTTGATAAAAACAAGGGCACGATAAAATGGAAAGGGGCCGAGAATAGTTCATTTGTTTCATCGAGAACGGCGTATAAAGTAAATGACGGAAAGGGCAAAAGTCTGTCGGATTTGCCCTATTTTTCGGATATTAAAGAGATTGTGGATGAGGTATTGACGGGCAACATAAGTGCACTTGAAGATGTGTTTGACGTAACTTATTCGACGAAGCTGATTTTAGTTCCGACGATATCGGAGATATCCGACATGATTCTGAAAATATTTGTGGATTTAGATGTGGAAAAACTGAATTCCATTGAAATATTTTATAGGAATGGGGATAAAGTTCTCATGAGTTTTCGTCATAAAGAAATTAATGGGAGAGATTTAGCTATCTCGAATTTCCAACGGAAAAAAAACAATGAAAATGTCGCTGAAAAACATTAGAATTTTCGTTCTATTTGTATTTTTTATTTGTTTATTTATTCCATTTTTTTCTGATACAAAAATAGAAACAAGTTTGCTGTCTCTCATAGACGATGGAAATACGCCTTTAGAGAAGATTTTGGAAAAAAATTCGAATACGATACAGGTCATATTCGAGAATGCAAGCAAAAAACAGGCAATCGCGACAGCGGAGAAATTTTTAAAGGCGATTAATCCTGGGGATTTCGAAAATATTCGTTTTAGAATAGCATCTGAAGACAGACAAAAGTTGATTGATACTTTGATGGCGCATCGAAGCGGTCTTATTTGTTCTGAAGATCGCAAATTGTTGAAGTGTAGACGATTTTCGGATATCCGAGAGAATGCGTACAAGCGAGTTACCACGGACATAGTGCCTTCTGTCATTAATTTCGGTAAGGATCCGTTTTTTCTTTTATCAAATTATCTTGGAGAAATACTTTCGACCCAAAGTGGCTGGAAGGTCAGTAATGGTTTCATAAGTACCAAAAACAACTCGAAACACTATATCCTGGTTACGTTAATGTTGAAAAAATTTTCATCGGGAATTGTCAGTTCACTTCAAAAAACGGCAGAAGAACTGAGGGAGATCGAGGATCTAACGAAGGCTGAAAGCCGGAAGAGTAAGACAAGAATTTTTCTCTCTGGTCCACCGATACATTCCGCGATAGAAATGCAGAAAAGCACCAAGCAAATAAATTATTTTTCTGCGATTTCCGTAATTTTTTCAATTGTTTTGCTGTACATGCTGCTGCGTAAATTTTGGTATATCATTCCTGTCGCGATTAATATGGCATCAGCCTTTTTCATAGGATATTGCGGATTGCAATTTTTTCCCAAAATTCATCTAATAACCTTTATATTCGCGACTTCGTTAATAGGACTTTCCGTAGATTACTCGTTTCATTTTTTTAGTACTCCGAAACAGTTGCGCTCCAAACTGGTGAAAAGCATGTTCCAAGCGTATGCTACAACTTGCGTTTGTTTTCTTCCTTTATTTTTCTCTAATTTATCTCTGTTGAAACAAGTTGCTACCTTTACGATTTTGGGATTAACTACAGTTTTTGTTAATACCGTTGTTTTCTATCCGCTTTTGGAGCCGGGGAAATGTTCGAAAAATATTCGCCTGCCAAGGCTATCGAAAAAATTTTATATAGTCGCTTTTTTGTTTGCCGTTATCGGAGTCAGCGGATCAATTTTTCACACAAATATAACCGATCTGTACAAACCGGATGATGTCGTAATCGAAGCTGATAAATTGTTTATGGATTTATCAGGAAAAACTAAGTCGAAATTTTTATTGATAACCGCCAATAATCTCGAAGAGGCCCTGCAAAAAGAGGAAAAAATCAGAAAAGAGGTTGAATTTTTCGGCGCGTCCTCCATAGTGCCGTCGATAAAAAGCCAAAAAGCGAATCAGAAAATGATGGAGCAGCTTTTTAGAGAGCAAGCTGGTGTTCTCAAGGAAAAATTAAACTCAACTCAAAAAATTTCTTTTGAAAAGACTCCTGTTTTACTGCCCGAAGATGTACGGGAGTTGACGGACCCGTTTATTATAAGAGGACATCAACAAGTGTTTTTGCTGGTTCCCGTCAGAGAAAATTTGAATTTTGACTTTTCGGAAGTCAGCGGTGTATCAATTTTTGAGCCAAAGAAGTGCTTAGAAGAAAAATTAAATCAGTATGAGGATTCGATTTATAAATCATTGATTATTTCCGGCATTTTGATGTTCGTGTTGCTTTTCATTTTTTACGGAAAGATATTCGCGTACATCGTGCCTTCGTTGTTAAGCGTATTTTGTGTGTTAAGCATACTGAATCTTATCGGAGTGTCCATTCATTTATTCCATTTGCTAGCGTGTTTCATAGTTATCGGAGTCGGCATTGATTACACTATTTTCAATCTTTCGGGTTTTTCGAATAAGGCAGTTGTTTTTTCATTTTTAAGTACGTTAGTGGGATTGGGGATGTTATTCTTCTCGAGTTTTCCTGTGTTATCATCAATGGGATTTGTCTTCGGAATAGGTCTGCTGCTCTCGTTTCTCTTTTCTTTGTGCTGCGTTCGAGATAATTTGAAAAAAGTTGATTGGGAATAATTATGAACAACTGGCATGGACAAAAGGAGCGGGGCGTTGGTACTTGGAAATTGAAGTTTTTATCAGGTGTATATCGCATTTTGGGAAGGCCTGCGTTGGAGTTTATACTGCGTCCGATAGTATTTTTCATTTGGTGTTTTGCAACAGAAATCAGGTGGGCATCAAATAATTTTCGATCCGTTTTGAGTTCGTTTTTGCTCGGCAAAGGAAAAAATCCGATCAAATTTTCATCATATCAACACATGCTGTTTTACGCTGAAGCTCTGGTTGATAAATTTGCGGCTTTCAGCGGCGGAGCATTGCCCATAACAATAACAGACAACGATTCATGGAAGCATTTTTCTGAAATCGTATCAAAGAATCAAGGTTGCTTTTTTATTTGTTCTCATCACGGAAATATTGAAGCGCTTCCTGCAATTACTCATAATAAAAAAAGTTCGTTTAATAAGTGTATTCATGCCTTTATGCGAGTATCGCAAAGCCCGGTTTTTCACGATTTTATAGAAAAAAATACAAATGCGACGCAGGTAGTTATCCATGCAACCGAAAATATAGGAATTTCAACCGGAATAGAGATATCAAATCTCCTGGAAATGGGAAATATTGTAATGATGGCAGGGGACAGATTGAACTCATCAAAGTCGGGAATTTCCGTTAAAATTTTAGGCAAAACGTGCAGATTGCCGTCGGGGGTTTTTAAACTTGCGAAGTTTACAGGGGTTCCGGCTTTTTTCGTCTCATGCATAAAAAAGAATAAGCACTATGTCTTTGAGATAAAGGAGGGCATCGGAAGTGCTAACGAGCTGGCGATGCAATTTGCAAAATTTCTGGAACAGAAAATCGTAGAGGCACCGATAAACTGGGCTAATTTTTATGATTTTTTTCAGAATCAGGATGAATTTTCGTGGTCGACTCTGTCCGAATTATATTAAATTCGCAAAAATGCCCCTGGTGGGATTAAGATCTGGAGAATACAGAATGTGATGATCTTTCAGAAGCGTGATGTCCGTCACCAACACCAAGTTGCTTCAAAAACCCGCTGGAAATTAACCAAAAATTAATAAAATTCTGGAATAATGCAGGGAAGGGAAAGGGGAGCCGTGGTGGCTTCTGCGGAAGAGAAGTTTTGAGGAGACAGAGATGATCGAAGGCGCGGACACGGATGCCC
>JAGABS010000027.1 GCA_017614525.1 Alphaproteobacteria bacterium | reverse complement strand
AGGCCCTGATTATTTTGTCTCTGTCGCTCGGTGGCCTTCAAAACTAGCCAATATTTCAAATACTTATATGATGTTGCCTTGCTTTCGAGGCGGTTGGCGATTTCCTGAACGCTGAGTTTGCGTTCCCGATAGAGAGATTTCGCGGCGTAAGCGATGTTTTCGGCTTCTTTCGACAGACCTTTCGGGCGCCCGCCCTTTCGCCCGCGAGATCGAGCGGCCTCGAGCCCGGCTTTTGTGCGCTCGCGGATTAAATCGCGCTCGAATTCCGCCAGCGACGCCATGATGTTGAACCACAACCCAAAGTGTGATGTGCTGGATTCGAAAAATCCACGACAAATTCATAACGGAAAAGCCTGATATTTTAACAATAAAAGAGACTTCGAAGCAAAAACCTCGTCGAGTGGGCTTTTGGACATCGCGATGCAAAAACTCTGACAAATATGTACGCTTGCCTGAAATTTGAAAAAATTCCGCACGTTTACGCTGATAAATACAAAAGTTATAAAGATTTTTTCGAAAAAAATCTGACTCAATCCAAACGAAATCCACCTGCTACTGAGGGAAACAATGGCCGAACGTCACTGCGTTCAGAAGACGTTTCGTTGTCGAACAAAATCTCTCAAAATCTAAAAAACAGGGCTCTTTTCGCCAGATTTCGTATCAACATCTCTGTCGATGAATTGGTTGCATTAGCAAAGTGGAAATCTCCTTAAATTTTTTCTCTTGACTTTAACCCGACTTTTATGTAGCCTGATGCGGAATCGGGGGGGTGTAGCTCAGCTGGTTAGAGCGTCGGCTTGTCACGCCGAAGGTCGAGGGTTCGAGCCCCTTCACTCCCGCCATGTTTCGTTTTTGGAAAAAATCATAGAGTATTTCGGGAATTATTGAGTTGTCAACCAGTTTGCAACTGGAGCCAAGATGATCTTTGGCGCCGATATTAAATTTTAACTTTTCGTTAACCTTTAACTCGCGCCTGCCCCGCAATCCCCACCCTTGGGAGGATAGCACAAAAAGGTTAAAGAATTTTTAAATTAACTTTTCATTAACTTTTACAACTCGAGATGCCCCCTGGCCCACCCTGGGTAAGATAGCACAAAAAGGTTAAAATTCCGTTAATTTAACCAGTTTGCAACTGGAGCCAAGCTGAGCTTGGAGCCTGTTATTATAAGCGATGCTATTTTCAGGTATGCTCTTTGCATCTAAATCGATTTTTGTTATTTTTTCCGCATACCTTTGGATCAGTGTATAGAAAAAATACCGGTAGCAAGATCATCTTGCCCGGATGCAGCGCCTCTCTGCCACAGGCACTATGCCCCCGCACCCTGAGCACGAGAAAGTTAAGAATCCGCTGATTTCAGTGAGTTAACCAAAAACTTGCAGATTTATCTCGCATGCCGTATCCGCAATGTACTCAAAAAATCGCTCGCACGAGTTTTGTATAAAGAATTAGGATTTGCGGAATTGTTGCATTTAAAAAACAATTTGGTAGAATTTTAGATATCTTGTTGGAGAGTGAAATGAAGTGTCTGTCTCTGCTGAGTTTGTTTATGTTGCCGTCTTTGCTCGCGGTGTCGGCTCATATCCGCGACAAATCCCCGAAAAAGCTCGATAAGGTTTCGGACGATCAGACGTCGATCTATTTGGATTATGCGGCGTCGGCCCACATCAGCGATGAATCCTTGAAAAAGTTTGACGAAATTTCGAAACTCGACGGAAATTCTTCGGGATTTAATTCTCACGCGAAAAAATTAAAAGAAATCGAGGACGAATCCACGAGAATTATCGCGAAAAAAATAGGCTGCAGCACAGATCAAATTTTATTCACGAACTCCGCAACAATGTCCAATAATATTGCAGTTTTAGGCGTAGCTTACAGGTATCCCGGATGTCACCTGATTACCTCGAAAATCGAGCACAAAAGCGTGCTGAATGTCTTCAAATATCTGGAAAAATCGGGGTACAGAGTGACTTATATCGATGTGGATCGCTACGGAAATTTGAATTTAGATCAGTTGAAGAAAAGCATACGGCCGGAGACTCGTCTGGTTTCGATTCAGTCGTTTAACAGCGAAATCGGAACCCGACAAGACGTTGCGGCCATCGCGAAAATCGTGAAAGAGTCCGGCAATGAAAATATTTTGTTTCACTCGGATATTTCGCAGGCCTTCGGAAAGTATCCAACGGATTTTTCGATTTTCGATATGGCGACTTTCTCGGGATATAAGATCGGATCTCCAAAGGGAATTGCCGCGCTTTACATTAAGGATCGGCAAAAAATTTCACCGATATTTTTCGGGTCGGGAGACAAGTTGTTTCCGGGATCAAAACCGACGGCGCTGATCGCTGCTTTTGCGAAGGCGGTCGAGGTTTACAAGTTGGATTCGAATATTATTGAGAAAAATTTCTTGAGTTTGAAACGGGAAATTGAAAAAATCGAGGATGTCTACGTCAATTCCGAAAAACCATCTCACGTGTTTTCGGTCTCGATAAAAGGAGTTCTCTTGAAAGATTTAGTCGATCGTATGGAGAAATTTTCGTTTTCATCGGGATGTTCCTGCCTGGGACAGGGTGAATCGAACGTAAAGGAAGCGATTGATCCGGAGGGGAAAATTCCGTCCGCAACCTTGCGAATATCTTTTTCGGACAAAGTTCCGGAGAAAAATTTGATAGACTTTGCGAAAAGCTTAAAGATCGAAGTTGAAAAATTGCGCAAAGAAAAATCTGTCAGCGACAATTGCGAAAAACAAGAGGGAGATCAGAACGACTTATCAAAGGCTTTGGCAAATTTGAAGCTATGATTTTCAATATTTTTCGGATACGCTCTTGCCCCGGATGCCACAGGGTGGTATATTGCTCACGTTGTCGCGGGGTAGAGCAGTCTGGTAGCTCGTCAGGCTCATAACCTGAAGGTCGTTGGTTCAAATCCTTCCCCCGCAACCAATTAAATCAATAACTTAAGTTTTGAAATTAATTCTTGCGTTATGTTTGTTATATATTCAGAATGAATGCGACAAGCACGTGAAGTTGGAGGGGGAAATGAAACAATTCCATAATCTGTATCAACTTAGTAAAACGTTGCGATTTGAGTTGGTACCGCAATGTAACACCGAAAATCTGATTACAGAAATGATAAACGCGGATAAAAATAAAGCGGACGCGTACAAAAAAGTAAAACTTTTTCTCGATGAGCTGCATAAAGATGTTATTGCTGAAGCTCTCGAAAACTTTCAGTTATCAGAAAATGACTTAATAGCAGCTTATGAAGTGTTTGGCAACAAAGCAAAAAAAGAAAATTTCGAAAATCATCAAGAAAAATTGTATACAGCAGTAAAAAATCACACGGAGCGCATATACAAGCAAAAGGGATTATCCGAAGGAAAAAAGATTATAGCGTTACTGAAAGAGAAGCTTCAATCTGATGAAAATGCAATGTGCCTTTTAAACGAATTTGATAGGTTCACAACATACTCTGTCGGATACAATCAAAACCGAGAAAATATGTATACTGAACAAATCCCAAACAGACTGATAATTGACAACCTTCCTAAGCATTATCAAAATATACATATCTACGAAAAAATCAGAGATAAATTAGCAGATAAGTTGCGGCGATTAAGTCAAGATTTTCAAGTTGATACAGATCAACTGTTTTCAATCGATGATTTTAACAACAGACTCACTCAATCCGGAATTGATTGTTATAACGAAGTGATAGGTGGACGTTCCGAAAAAGAAGGACAAAAAACTAAAGGACTAAACGAGTATATCAATGAGTACAATATGAATCACAAAACGGAGAAGTTGCCGAGGTTCAAGCAATTATATAAACAAATTTTAAGCGACTCCGATTCTAATTCATTCAAATACAGCGAAATCGACAGCATAGAGGAATTAACTCAAGAAATAGACGACTACTGCAGTGAATTAGACCAAAATGTTTTGAAAACAAAAGCGTTGTTCGAATTATTTCAAGATTTTGCGTCTGATCATTATGATCTGAGTAAAGTTTACATTGCTGTACCTTATGTAAATTCTGTGTCGCACTTCGCATTTGGTCCTTGGGATTACATCAAATTAGCAATGAAGGATAAATTTTCTGAAGATAAAACGATGGAAAAAACTATCGAGCTTTTAGAAAATCCAATAGACAATAAAAACAAGAAAAGAAGATTTATTTCACTGGAAATATTACAGCAAGCTTTATCGAAAGATGATTTTATTAAATTAACGGAATATTTCGCACAAATGAAATCTCCGAAAAAGAACCGCGACCCGAAAAACTCCGACGAACTAAAACGGAGTTTGAATCTGTTTGAAAGTATAAACAACGCTTATGCGAGATATTCGCAAAACAAAGAAGATATCTCAACAATTAAGAGATTGCTTGACGCCGTAAAAGACCTGCAAAATTTCGTTCGAGTCTTCATTACTGATGATACCGTTGAAACAGATGCGACATTTTATAACGTTTTAAACGAACAATACGCCTCCTTAAGAAAAATTATTTCTCTTTATAATAAAGCGAGAAATTTCTCGACGAAAAAACCGTATTCTCTCGAAAAATTTAAACTTAACTTCAATTGCCCTACTCTTCTCAACGGATGGAATCTTAATAAGGAGAAAGACAATTTATCTATCCTGTTGAGAAAAGATGGGATTTATTATCTGGGAATCGTAAATTCGAAACATAAAAAAGAGGCATTCGAAACATTGGAGAAAGAATCACCTGAAACCGAAAAAGAATTTTACGAAAAAATGGATTACAAGTTGCTTCCCGGAGCGAACAAAATGCTTCCGAAAGTGTTCTTGTCCCGAAAAGGTATAGAGAAATTTCACCCAAGTGCAGATATGTTGGAAAAATATGAGAATGGATGCCATAAAAAAGGCGATTCATTCGATATAAACTTTTGTCATGAACTTATAGATTTTTTTAAATCCTCGATCAACAAACATGAAGATTGGAAAAAATTTAATTTTCATTTTTCTCCAACCGAATCTTATGAAGACATTAGCGAGTTTTATAAAGAGATTGCCGCACAAGGATATAAATTAACATTCCGATCCGTTGCTGTAGACAATATTCACAAGTTAGTTAAGGAAGGAAAGCTGTACCTGTTCAAAATCTATAACAAAGATTTTTCGAGATACAGCCATGGAACACCAAATTTACATACCATGTATTGGCGAGCTTTGTTTGATGAAGATAATTTGAAAAATGTTGTTTACAAGTTAAACGGAGAAGCTGAAATATTTTTCCGAAAGAAAAGTATAGAAAAAGACAGAATTGTAAAGCATAAAGCCAATAAACCAATTCCGCAAAGACGGATCAAAAATAAGTTTTCTATGTTTAATTTTGATTTGATCAAGGACAAAAGATTTACCGCGGATAAGTTTCAGTTTCACGTGCCGATTACTCTGAATTTCCAAGCCGAAGGAAAGAAAAACATCAATGATCTCGTAAAGGATTACATCAAAAATTCTAACGATATTTCTGTTATTGGCATAGACAGGGGAGAAAGAAATTTATTGTATTACTCTTTGATAGATTCAAAAGGAAATATTAAGGAACAGGGATCTTTGAATGTTATAGGCGAGAAATTTAAAACAGATTATCACTACCTATTGGACGAAAGAGAAAAAGAACGAACAATGGCTCGTGAAGAATGGCAGGAAATAGGAAAGATTAAAGACCTAAAAACGGGGTATTTAAGCCAGGTTGTTCACAAAATTACCGAACTTGCGGTACAGCATAACGCAATAGTTGTGCTTGAAAATCTAAACAACGGTTTTAAAAACTCGAGAAAAAAAATTGAAAAGCAGGTGTACCAAAAATTCGAAAAAATGCTAATCGAGAAACTGAATTATCTGGTTATCAAAAGTAAAAAAGAGAAAACAGAAGAAGGAGGTATTCTAAACGCGTATCAATTAACGAGCGCATTTGAGTCATTCGAAAAACTGGGAACTCAATCCGGATTTTTGTTTTATATCCCGCCGTGGAACACAAGCAATATCGATCCAGCCACCGGTTTTGTAAAATTTTTCCGAACGGTATACCAAAATATCGAAAAAACCAAGGAATTTATCAGCAAATTCAAGGAAATTAGATATAACGAGCGCGACGGATATTTTGAGTTTGAAGTCGATGACTGCGAAAAATTTATCGATAAATCTGATAAAAAAAACAGGTCCGCTTCAAAACCCGAATTAAATAAGAAAGATTGGGTCATATGTACCTACGGAGACAGAATCGTTCGTGAGAAAACAGACAACCAATGGATCACCAAAGAAGAGTACAATATTACATCAGAGTTCCGAAAATTATTTGAACAATATCAAATCAGACAGGATCACATAAAAGAAGATATTACCAATTTAACAGAGGCGAATTTCTTCAAAAGATTTCTGCAACTTTTTGGATATACCGTTCAGTTACGAAACAGCAACGATAAGGACGATTATATCTTATCTCCGGTAAAAAATAAGAATGGAGAATTTTTCGACAGCAGAAAGAGCGATCGATCTCTGTTTCCGATCGATGCGGACGCTAACGGAGCTTATAACATTGCACGGAAAGGACTAATGGTTATCGACAAAATCAAAAATAATCAAAAGATAACCATCTCTGAAAAAGAATGGCTTAATTTCGCGCAAAACAACAATTAGCTGCTATGTCTGAAGAAAACAGCATTTTGATATCCCAGCTGAATGACTTCGTATTTTGTCCGGTCTCTATATATTTTCATGCATTATACGGAAACCTGGACAAAACGCTGTACCAGGGCGCTGCGCAAATTGACGGAACCCATGCACATCAAGCCATTGATAACAAACGATATTCTTCCAGAAAGAATGTTTTGCAAGGCATCGATGTATATTCTGACGAACTCAATATCAGGGGAAAAATAGATGTGTTCGATGTGGACAGCGGCGTCCTCACGGAACGCAAAAACAAAATCGTTCGAATATATGACGGTTATGTTTTTCAGTTGTACGCTCAATATTACGCGCTGACCGAAATGGGATACACCGTGAAAAAAATCAGATTTCATAGTATGAGTGATAATAAAAATTATGACATAAAACTACCGTCTGAAGATACTGAGATGGATAAAAAATTCAAAAGTGTGATAAAAGCAATGAAGGAATTTAATATGGAATCGTTTCATCAGACCAATATAGAAAAATGCAGAAACTGCATCTATTATCCCGCTTGCGACAGGAGCTTATATGTTGACTAAACCGGATTTTATCAAGAAAAAAATCGTGCTTGTTTTAGCAAACGACGGAGATAAGCTTTCGTTTAAAAACGATAATTTAGTTGTTACAAACAAAGACAACGAAATCAAATTACAACAAACCTGCTATTCGTTATTCGCAATTTTTTTGATAGGTCATACATCAATAACAAGCGGTTTGATACAGCGAAGCAAAAAATTCGGTTTTTCCATTATGCTGTTCTCTTCTTCTTTCAAGCTGTACTCTTCCATTAACTTCGCACTTGAAGGAAACACCCTCCTCAGAAAAAAACAATATACAACGACAAACAGCATTGCGATCGCAAACAAAATTATTATCAATAAAATCCGCAATCAGCAGGAAATTCTGAAACGTTTAAGAAATAAGGATATTGCAGAAGCAATTGAGAATCTCAGTGACGCAATAACGAGATTAAGCAGTAATAATTACCAAATAAATGAAATCATGGGATTGGAAGGCACAACGGCAAAGGTATATTTCAACAGATTATTCAAAGAGTTAGGATGGCACGGTCGCCAGCCGCGGATCAAGCGAGATGAGATAAATCTATTGCTTGACATCGGTTACACCGCTCTATTTAACTATTTGGAGGCACTGCTGAATATATACGGATTTGATATTTATAAGGGCAACCTGCATCAAGAATTTTACAGCAGAAAATCCCTGGTTTGCGATATCATAGAGCCCTTCCGCCCCATCATAGATTATAAAATCAGAAAAATGATAAAATTAGGACAAACGAAAAATTATAAGTATCAAGTAGAACAAGGAAGATTTAACTTATCCTGGAAAGACAGTGCGGATTTCCTGGGAAATATTTTAAACGAAATAGTTCGCTATCAGGAGCCAATATTCCTTTATATTCAGCAATATTACAGATGGTTTATGAAATCTCAAAATCTCGATACTTTTCCCGAGGTAAGTTTGGATGTTAATAATTAGCTACGATATCAAAAACGATAAACTCAGAACCAGATTTTCTAAATTCATAAAAAAATACGGACACCGTCTGCAATATTCGGTTTTTGAGATTGATAACAGCAAAAGAATACTGGATAATATCAAGCGGGAGATCACTAATACGTTTGAACAGCATTTTGAGCAAACGGATAGTGTTATGATCATTGAAACAAGTGAAAATTGCAAAATTACCAAATGGGGTTATGCGAAGAATGACGATAGCAGCATCATTATCGTGAATTAATGTCTGCAAACGTCGGTCTTAATTTTTTTGTTTCGATGGAATGAGGCGTTAGAATGGGTGATTTTGGCATAAAATTGCCAATTAGTGACAATATACTGGATGTTTGGAGCGAATTGTTCCACGCAGGGGGCTAACGCCTCATAAGAATTTCTACTGTTGTAGATATAAGTACGCAACTGAGAAACTATTAGGGCTAACGCCTCATAAGAATTTCTACTGTTGTAGATTACATAAAGTCGTGTAATTCAGATGTTGGCTAACGCCTCATAAGAATTTCTACTGTTGTAGATATGGTATAGGATTGCGGTATTTTGAGCGGCTAACGCCTCATAAGAATTTCTACTGTTGTAGATGTTGCGGAATTGGTGGCTTTATTTATGGCTAACGCCTCATAAGAATTTCTACTGTTGTAGATT
>JAGABS010000026.1 GCA_017614525.1 Alphaproteobacteria bacterium | reverse complement strand
GTAGAAAATCGCGATTTTTCCAACGTCTCGCATCATTTGAGGACTGCAGATGCCTTTATCTCCCCGTAATATGTAAAGAGCCTGACTCATTATGTTGTATATTTTTTCTCCGTCTTTTTCTTCGCTCTGATTTATCAACATGCTTGTGCATATTATTTCCACCCTCACTGCTTATCAATTAAAGTCGACTAAACCTTCGATTTCTGTTCGTTGCCCGCTTCTTTCTAATCCTTAATTGGGGTTAAAAGATTCGTTAAAATAAAATCGTAAGCGGGGTTTATGATTTTCGAATTTTCGTAATCATCTTTATTTAGGCAGTAACGTTTTTGCTTAGAGCTGTATATTCCACCACCGTCGCCGCCGATTCGTGTACGCCGAAATTGTTTCCGAGATATCCGTAGATTTCGGGAGCCATAAGCACAGTTTGCTCTTCTTGAGTGTTGGCGGGATTGCCTCCTTTTGTTATATATATTCCGCCGACATTTGTTGAGTCCGCAAAAATCAAAACAACGACTTTCTTTCCGGATTTTGCCAGTCTCAGCGCAGCGGGTCCACTGAAAAGTTCTGTTGCGGATAATCGCGGTGCACTTTTCGGCTGATCGGAAATTTTATTTTTATGAAAATTACGGCAATTAATTATTTTTATCCTTTTAAAATGAGATCGAAATATTTTCTGAAACTCAGGATTTGCGGTGAGGAACGCAAAATCTCTGGTGATTGTTTCGGTTTCAGGAAGATTTTTGTAAATAGAATAGAATTCGTTTATTTCAATACTGCTTGATTCCGTCTGCGAATCTGAAGATTGAGTCATTTCGGAATCTGTCGATAATTCTTTTACGTCACCGAAAAACCCGAACATATTACCGTCCGCATTTTCAGAATACATAAAACTCAGCGGGATCAAAGAAATAACTGCACCTTTTTTCATGTAAAGTCTCCTGATTATTTAACCTTTGATAACTTTACTTTTTTGATTCGAGCAATATTTTTTCTGTGTTCCTGATAGGTTTTGGAATAGACAGGCTTGGACATCCGACTGGCGTCGTAATACAGATACAGCCATTCGGATTTTTTCGGATGCAATACTGCCAATATGGATTTTCTGCCGGGGTTGGAGATTGGGCCGGGCGGAAGACCTTTATACACATAAGTGTTGTACGGATGATCATATTTTAAATCTTGATAAGTTAAATTCCTTGGAAATCTTTGTCCTTTTACCATTGCGTAGATGGTTGTTGGGTCGGCTTGCAACTTCATGTCTATTTTCAAACGATTCAGATACATTCCGGCAATGGTATTCAACTCTATATTAGATTCTTTTTCGACAATCGATGCCAAAGTCAGAACTTCCTGAGGCGTTTTCAGAAAGCAGTCGTCAGATTTGTTTTCCCATTCTTTCTCCAGAAAGTCGGACATGGCTTGTTGTGCTTGGTCGATAATATCTTGTCTTGTCGTTGGGTATTTAAAGCAATATGTATCTGGCATCAAAGAACCTTCTTCGGGAATTTTAGTTATTTCCCCCTGTAGAAACTTGTTGTTGTTTATCCGCTCTAAAGTTCTGTAAACGGAAAATCCTTCGGGGATACATATTCTGTGCAAAACCGGTTTTTTTGCGGACAGTATTTTTATTGCGCTCCAGAGCGAAACTTTTGGCGGAATTTCATATTCCCCGAACTTCAGCCTGTACCCCAGCAATCGACCGAATTTTATTACAGCCTTCGTGAGAAAAAAATTATTCCGAATCCGGGAAGAGATGTTATTTTCGATGAAAACTTTAGAGACTGCAGAGAGATTATCCGGCTGATCGAGAATCAAATAAGAGTCCTTGGCGGGCAAATAATCAGAACTTTTTGTGACGCAATATATCCCGTAGGAAGCGAAAAGACCGGCGCCGATAAGAAAGCCTACCGCAAAGCCTCCCAAGCAGCGCCGAATCCTTCCCGATGTCAAAACTTTTTAAACACTAAGCTTGCGTTAGTGCCTCCGAAACCGAACGAATTGGACAAAACATAATCGATTTTTCTGGCGCGCGGATGCAACGGAACCAAATCCAAGAAAGTTTCTTCCGAATCCTCCAGGTTCAAGGTCGCCGGAGCTACTTGGTCTTTGATCGCCAACAACGAGAAAACTGCCTCGACAGCTCCTGCCGCTCCGAGCAGATGTCCAACCGAAGATTTCGTGGACGACATAGATGCCTTGCTGCCCTCTCCGAGCACTCTTTCCACCGCTCTCAACTCTCCGACATCACCCGCCGGGGTTGATGTCCCGTGAGCATTAATGTAATCAACCTGGTCAGGGTTTATTTGCGCAGACCTTAACGCGTTACGCATTGATCTGAACGCTCCGTCACCATCAGGGCACGGCGCCGTCATGTGATAAGCGTCGCCCGACATTCCGTACCCGACCAATTCCCCGTAAATTTTCGCTCCGCGTTTTTTGGCGTGCTCCAATTCTTCCAAAATTACGATTCCCGAACCTTCGGAAATAATAAATCCGTCTCTGGATTTATCCCAAGGCCGCGATGCCTCTTGCGGATTATCATTTCTGTGTGTAGTTAAAGCGCGAGCCGCCGAAAAACCCGCCACTCCCAGACGACAAACCGCGGCTTCCGCTCCACCCGCGACCATCATGTCCGCGTCTCCGACTTTAATCATTCTTGCCGCGTCACCGATAGCATGAGTTCCCGAAGCGCACGCTGTTACGACCGCATGGTTCGGTCCTTTCAAGCCAAATCTGATCGAAACATGACCCGACGCCAAGTTAATCAACGATGACGGAATGAAAAACGGCGAAATGTGCCGTGCTCCGTCATTACCCAATTTTATTGCAGTGTTGTAAATCGCCGGCAATCCCCCGATCCCCGATCCGATTATCACACCAAAACGTTCTTTTTCCTCATCCGATAAATTTCCGACCAATCCCGAATCCTTCATGGCATCAGTCGCGGATGCCAGCGCAAACAGGATGAACTTATCGATTCTTCCGAGTTCTTTTGTACTTACATATTTTAACGGATCAAAAAGGGTAGGGGCATTCGGAGCTGTTTCCTTTGTCGGAACTTGTCCAGCCACTTTCGAAGCCAAATCACTCACATCGAAAGACACAATCTGTCTTACACCCGATTCACAATTCAGTAATCGAGACCAGGACTCTCCGGCTGACGGAGCCAGCGGAGACATCATCCCTATTCCGGTGACAACTACCCTTCTCATTATGATTCCTTTTTACTTAGATTTTTTTTCAATGAAAGAAACGGCATCCTTTACCGACTGAATTTCCTGACCTTCTTCGTTGGAAATCTCCACGCCAAACTCTTCCTCCAGTGCCATGACCAGCTCGACCGTATCCAAACTGTCTGCCCCTAAATCATCAACAAAGCGCGCCTCGTCTACAACTTTGGCCGGATCAACACCCAATTTATCAGCAATGATCTCCTTTACTTTGTTTGCAACATTTTCAGTCATTACAATTTCCTTTATTAAAAATACAGGAGAAAAATATCACAAAACATAAAAAAATAAAATAGAGGCGCGAGAGAACTTGGGAATTATTAATCAGCAGTTAATGAGTTAATCTTTTCAAATCTTCCTTGGAAAAACTTATCTTTTCGGACTGATCTTTCATTTTATCGGAGAGCTTCTCCGTTATGAGATCAGCCAACCTGTCCACGAGAATTTCTTTGTGCTTAGACAGCTCGGCGCTTAACTGAGCATTTAGTGACAGCGCAGCCTTCTCACGCAAGGCCTGAAGGTAAAGCCGATTCTCTTTCTCCAGCTGAGATATCCTTTCCTCCGACCTTCTTTTATAGTTTTCAATTTCGTTTTGTATATTTGCGCTGGTTAGATTCGCACGGGTTAACGCGGTAGCTGATTCTTCCCTTAATTTTTCCGCGGAATTTATTTGGTTCTTCACAGACTCAATGTGTGAATCCAAACTGTTCTTCAATACAGGCCAAACCTTTTTGATAACTATCGCCAAAAAGCACAGAAAAGACCCTAAAACGGACAATTCGGCGATCGTATAAGCATCCAGCCCCAAATTTACATTTTCTCTTAAAAAATCATCGATAAAGATTAACAAATCTACAATTGGCTTGAATCTCATGACTTTTGATCCTCCATTTTTTGCAATGCAAGATCCAAAAACTGATCCAGATCAGCCGATACCTCTTTGAAAACCTCCTCCGAAGACGCATTTAACAAAGCAATTTCACTTTTCGTACGTCTCAAGATCTCTTCGGAAATTTTTTGTTTTTCTTCCGAACTTTTTTTCTCCAGTTCCTCAATTAATTTCGCTTCATCAGCGTAAATATCCTGCTTTGTTTTTGCAAGGAGATCATTTGCCTCCTGCTCTATCTTTTCGGACTTTTCACTGAACCTCCGCGCGATGTCCAGCAAATTATCCACATGACTCCGCCTTTGGTCCAGAATTTTTTTCAACCGCGGAGCCGCGAAAAACGACATAAATCCATAGACGCAGAAAAAACCAAGAACCACCCAAAAAATCTGAGACGGAAAAGTTTCCGAAGCTAATTGAGGTAACAATTTACGCCAACTTATTTAAACAAAATCAACAATGCAATCAGAAGAGCGAACAAACCTATGGACTCTGTAAGAGCGAAACCCAACATACCGACAGAACGCATCTTGTCGTCTGCTTCAGGATTTCTTGCAACCGAATTTAACCAAGTCGAGAACAAATTCCCCATACTCGTACCTACTCCATACAAAGCGACAACGGTAAAAGCTGCTGCCAAATAACGCACTGCTTCTGTTGATAACATTTCAAAAACTCCCTTTCAAAAATCTAGTGTAAATGTACTGCATCATTCAAATATACGCAAGTTAATACGGTAAATATGTAAGCTTGCAGCATAGAAATAACCACCTCAAATCCGGTTAAAACGACGTTAACGGCCATAGGTGCTATTCCGAAAATTCCCAACATCGCGACAAATCCGGCGAAAACCTTCATCATAGTGTGTCCCGCCATCATGTTTGCAAAAAGACGAACCGACAAACTGATCGGTCTGGACATATAAGAAATCATTTCGACCGGAACCAAAATCGGAGCCAAGAAAATCGAGACGCCCTTTGGCATAAACAGCGAAAAAAAGTGAAATCCGTGAAGTGCAATTCCCAAAATCGTCACGAACAAAAATACAACCATCGCAAGAGCAAAAGTGACGATTATGTGACTGGTGAATGTGAACATATACGGGACCATTCCCAGCAAATTTCCGAACAACACGAAAAAGAAAATCGAAAAAACAAACGGAAAATACTTTAGCCCGTCCGTCCCCGCATTTCCCGTGATCATCCCCGAAACAAGCTCGTATATCATTTCGATGAAAGCCTGAAGTCGATTCGGAACCATTCCATCTTTTTTCAATCCGCAAGAAAATAAAACAAAAACCAGACAAACTGCGACCAAAACCGCAAGAGAAGAATTCGTAAAAGATAAATCTACCCCGCAAACTTCGAATTTCGCGAGAGGAGATATAGCAAACTGATGCAATGGATCTATCATATCACTAACTTCTTCTGACAGAAGGATATTACAATTTTACGCTCCTCGGATCAAGGGGAAAAGTTTGAAGATCCCGTCGGACAGTAATATACCGCTTTTTATTTCGTAAGATGCGCGGGAGGACCTCTCTTCCTACTTCTTTTCATCGGTGATTAAAGAAAAACTATCAAATTCTTTATCCGAAAATTCCGCGTTAAACTGCGCGCTTTCCAGAATTATTTGAGTCTGTCTGCCATAGTCATTATTTTCCAGAATTACCCAGCCCTTCAGCTGAAAAGGCTTTTTGGAAAACAGCAAAGTGATAGCTCCTTCGTCTTCATCTCCGTTTTTTTTCAGGGTTATTTGAACTGAATTCTGCGATTCATCTAGTGAGGCGACTTTTGTATTGTTCTTTAAATCTACCTTTTTTTCCAAAAAAAATGCGAGCGGAGATGAGTAGACAGAAATAACCGTCTTTTCTTTCAAATCACGATCGAAATGAGTCAATTTGTAATCTTTTACGATCGCGATATTTGTATTAGGATCATCGTAGTACAGTTTCAGCAATCCTTTTTTTCTCTTCAAAAATATTTTTCCCGTGGAGACGTTCCCGCGGCTGCCGACTTGCGTAAAATTGGATTTTACGGAATCCAGTTCATCATTGAAATAGTTTTCGATTTTTTTAATCCAATCTGTTGTCGGAACATTCGGCTTTTGATAATTTTCAGCAGAACATACGAAATTAAAAAAAATCAAAACCAGCAAATTTAAAATTTTCATCGCCCTATTATTTCTCTTTTCCCCACATGATTCGCTGCGGAAACTATTCCTGCTTGTTCCATCATATCAATAATTCGCGCCGCGCGGTTGTACCCGATTTTTAAATGCCTCTGTATGAAGCTGGTAGATGCTTTTCCCTCTCTCATGATGAGATCGACAGCTTCCTTGTACATCGGATCATTTTCATTTGCTCCCGAATCAGAAGTATTATCCGACAAGCTTTCATCGTCTTCCAGAATATCCTCGATATAACGTGGCTCACCTTGCTCGCGAAGTGCATTGGTAATTTTTTCAACTTCATCATCGCTTACGAACGGACAGTGGACACGGGTCATCCGACCTCCCGACGACATGTACAACATGTCTCCCTGTCCGAGCAGTTGCTCCGCGCCTTGTTCTCCCAAAATGGTTCGGCTGTCGATCTTTGAACTGACTTGGAAGCTTATTCGCGTCGGGAAGTTAGCTTTAATTGTTCCCGTAATAACATCGACCGACGGTCTTTGAGTCGCCATGATTAGGTGAATTCCCGCCGCTCTTGCCATTTGCGCCAATCTTTGAACTGCGACTTCGATATCCTTTCCCGCAACCAGCATCAAGTCGGCCATCTCATCGACAATAATTACGATGTAAGGAAACGGCTTCATTTCCATTGTCTGATTTTCATAAACGGGAGCGCCCGTCTCGGGATCGAACCCCGTTTGAACTCGTCTTGTAATATCCTCCCTTGATGAGTTCATCGACGCCAATTTTGCATTGTAGTTTTCGATATTTCTGACTCCGATTTTTGACATTGCTTTGTAGCGCGATTCCATTTCCCTGACCGCCCATTTCAGAGCGACGACAGCTTTTTTCGGATCGGTTACAACAGGAGTCAGCAAATGAGGGATGTCATCGTAAACGGACAACTCCAACATTTTCGGATCGACCATGATAAATTTGCACTTTTCGGGAGGCAAACGATAGAGCAAAGACATAATCATTGCGTTGATACCGACGGATTTTCCCGACCCTGTAGTTCCCGCTATCAACAGATGCGGCATTTTTGCGAGATCTACTACCATTGGATCTCCAGAGATATCTTTTCCCAAGGAAATTGGCAGTGCTGCAGGGCTGCGGCTATACGCATTCGATTCCAAAATTTCTCTGAGATACACGGTCTGTCTTTTTGCGTTCGGAAGTTCAATACCTAAGGCATTTTTTCCTGGGATTACCGAAACTCGCGCGGAAATAGCACTCATGTACCTCGCGATGTCACTGGCCAATCCGATTACCCGAGAAGATTTTATTCCGGCAGCCGGAGTTAATTCATACAAAGTCACAACAGGTCCGGGACTGACTCCAATAATTTCTCCTTTGACTCCGAAGTCAGCCAAAACCTTTGTCAGATTTTCAGATCGAGCTTTCAGATCGGAATCGGACAGTTTTTCTCCGTTGGATTTTGGTTCAGATAACAGATGAATTGATGGTAAAGCGAATTGGCTGACCTTTGTTTTGAAAAATTTCGATTTCTTTTTCGATTCCGATTTTTTTGTTTCGGATTTTCTTATAATTTGCACGGACGGGGACAACTCCTGAATTTCTTCTTCTCCGTTCAATGTTAGATTTTTAAAATAGAGAAAGCATTCTCGGACGGTTGAGAAGTGAAACCTGATCGCCAACAAAAAGGAGCATAAGAATAAAATTACGACGAAAAGGACGAAATATATTCTGTAACTTTCGAAGATTTCCCCTGCGTGAATTTCTTCAGCATATCGGATTAAATATTTTTTCGCGATTAATCCGACGAATCCCGAAAAATCTTCCAAGTTCAGCAAACTGAAAAAAAGCGAACTCAAAACACAAGAAAATATCCCGCAAACAATTCTGAAATATGAAACGACATGATATTGGATCAGCTGGTATCCGAATGACATCAAAATAAACGAAAACAGATAGGCGGATTTTCCAAAAGGCTGAATTATAAGATCGGAATAATAGCTTCCAGGAGAGGAGAGCAAATTTGAAACAAATCCGTCGATCGCGGT
This sequence comes from Alphaproteobacteria bacterium, assembly GCA_017614525.1. Lineage (GTDB taxonomy): Bacteria > Pseudomonadota > Alphaproteobacteria > UBA3830 > UBA3830 > UBA3830. The sequence goes on along the minus strand of JAGABS010000026.1, from coordinate 7,329 downwards.
GTTTAAAGACGGATCCTCTGGGCAATAAGAAACCAATGCGACCAATGTTGCCATTGCCACAAAAAAAACACAGACTCCAGAAAATTCTACCAGCCTGAAATATAAACTCGAAATCCAAGATGAAATTCTATGCTGACTTTGGCGCATGTCTACAGTGTATTAAGTTTTATGTCGCAAATCAAATTGGTGTAAGGAACACTCTTCAAATCCGTTTCGAAAATTACCTTTTGGTTAGGAAGCAATTTTTTGTAATTCAACTTGTGGGTCCATGAAGTCTGGAAAGACGGAGCCGACGCATTATCATCCTTCAAACCTATAATCAGTTTCGGAACCATTTGGACTTCATCGGAAATGTTGCTTAGCTCTCCCTTGATACCCATATAAAGATTTCCGTTTCTTTTCACAAAAAAGCTTGAGACATTTTTTACTGAAAAGGCCTTTTGATCAGAAGAACTATTCATCCCGATAGCCTTGTAAAAAGACGCCGACGCAGGCCAATATTTCGACACGGTCTTAGGCACAAACAAAATCGGAAATACCGTAATAAAAACTACAAACCAAAAAAAAGTTGACTGAAACAAGCCACGGATGTCTTTGGATTCTCTCTCCTTGACGGGACGCTGCTGCCAAGTCATGCTGCACACGGCACAACGGACCAACTTTCCCTCACCAATCGCTTCCGAATGCACGGAATACTTGCTGGAGCAACTTGGGCAGACCACAATCATCTATAAATTCCCCAAACACCGTAGGCCAATTATAGATACTCACGAATTAATTTTCAACAGCTTTGGATGATTCTACCGTGTTTTGTTGAATGGGCTGGGGTGTTATTTTTATTAAAACAATTTGATTTCTCTGCCGACGCAGAATTTCCAATTTCAGGCCGCCCAAAACATATACCTGTCCAATATCAGGGATTTTTCTCGTTTCGTACATGATATACCCGGCGATGGTGGTCGCGCTTTTTTCCGGAATATCCCAACCGAATTGGCGATTCAAATCTCTGATCGGAGTGGCGCCATTCACCATAATACTTCCGTCGGGCTGGACTTTTACGTCGTCGGCGATTTCTTTGTTGTCGTACTCGTCTACGATTTCACCGACGATTTCTTCCAAAATATCCTCCAGCGTGATGCAGCCGAGAAGGTCTCCGTATTCGTCCACGATCAACGCGAAATGCTCTCTTTTTTTTCGAAAATTTTCCAACTGATCCATAAGAGAAGTCGTTTCCGGAATATACCACGGAGACGATATCAAATTTGTAATTTTTATCTTCGAAAAATCTCCGTTTTGCATCTGCACTGCTTTAAAAAAAGTTCTCGCCTTTAAAACTCCGACGATATTTTCCGGACTGTCTTTCCAAAGAGGAATTCTCGAAAAAGGACACCCGGAGATTTCTTTTGCGATTTTCGCTACCGGCAGAGAAATATCTATTGTTCTCATGTGTCGGCGGTGAACCATTACCTGATTAACATAAACATTTTCGAGATCCAGTATGCTTTTCAGCATCGTCTTTTTTTGCTCTTCTTCCTCTTCGTCGCCTTCTGAAGAATGCATTTCAATTGCTCCCCGAAGCTCTTCATCGGATTGGTCTTCGACTTGCTGAACATCAATATTAATTCCGATAAGCCGGAGGGAAATTTTTGCGCACTCTTCCAAAATCCGAGTTACGCCTTTTAACGTTGTTACTAAAATTTTGATAGCAGGAGCCGCAAACAGTGCGAACGGAATAATAAATTTTATTGCGACAATCTTCGGACAAATTTCTGCATAGACTACGATCAGTATAGGGATAATCGTCATGCAGATAGCACTTTGCGCCGGAGTTAGGTGAAAGGAATACCACGCAGTGAATATCGGAATCAGATAAAGTATAATCTGGTTTAACATCAAGATCGTTTCGATGGACAAAGACATATCTTCCTGCAGATCGAGCACTTTTTGGGCTCTTTTGTCTCCTTTTTTTGCGAGATGGAATAGATACGCTCTGGAAGAGCCGGTAATCGCTGTTTCTGATCCTGAAAGAAAAGCCGCGGTACATAATAATACTATCGTTACAACGACGAACATCACATGTATCATTCAGAACTCTCTTCTTGAATCGGAAAAATACGAAAAACGGATAAAACAAAAAAATTACATAATCGACATTCGTGCATGTAGTACTTTTCTGTTCCCCATAATATAATGACTGCATTATACGTTTTATTCGGGTTATGGTAAAGGGATGAAATCTTTTTTTGTATATTTAGGGTCGTTTGGATTAATTGCTCTGATCGGGTTGGGAACTTATCTTTCGATTGGAATTCCGGCAAATTCCAAGGAAGTTGTGAAAGAAATTCAGATAAATCGAAATGCATAGCTATCTTGAATTATTTTTAGAATATCTCAAGAGCGAGAGGAACGCGTCTCCGAACACGGTGCAGTCTTATTCTTCGGATCTTCAGGATTTTTTTGCCCATGTTGACGTAAATTCCGAAGTTGCGGAAGAAAAAATTACCGGTTATCTCGAAATTCTGAAAAATAAAAATTTTCGAGAAACCACGATGAAAAGAAAAATTTCGGCATTGAAACAATTTTTTCGATTTTTATCGGCGGAAGGTTTGGTCGGGGAGAATCCGATGATTTTCATTCGTCAGCCAAAATATCGGAGAGCCCTTCCGAAAATAATAAGCGAAGATTCTGTGAAAAAACTCAGAGGTGCAACTACGGGATTTTCCGCAGAAGAGCAAATTCGAAGCGATTTGATTTTATACCTTTTGTACGGAAGCGGGCTGCGAGTCAGTGAGTTAATTTCCTTGAAAATGAATTCGTTTGCAGAGAATAAATTTATAAGGATTTTCGGAAAAGGACGGAAAGAAAGAATAGTTCCGATCACTCATCAGGTGGTGGAGCTGTTGGAACAGTGGAAAGATATAAAACCGACTTCCGTTTGGTTGTTTCCTTCAAAAAATCCCGAGAAGCACATTACCCGCCAGCGAATTTTTCAGTTGATAAAAAAAATTGCGTCCTTATCGGGAGTGGATCCGACAAAGGTATCGCCTCATGTTTTGAGACATGCTTTCGCAACACACGTTTTGGATCACGGAGCGGATCTTTTGAGCGTAAAAAAGATGCTGGGACATGAGAGTATATCAACTACCGAAATTTACACTCATGTCAGCAGAGCAAAGTTGAAAAAAGTTGTTAATGAGTTTCATCCTTTGGGCAACAAAAATCTTTCAAAATAGTTGATCGGATGATCTCAGAATCAATATATTGCTTCCATTTTTGCTTAAAATTATTTATCATAAACGAACTGTGTAGAGGTTAGTTTATGTATCATTTATCGTTGTGCGAAATAAGGGATAATTTGTTGAAAAAAAGGTTTTCGTCGGTTGAACTGACGAAATGTTTTTTGGAAAGAATCGAGAAATACAAAAATTTAAACGCGTACATTACAGTGTGTGCCGATCAAGCTCTACAATCAGCGCAGAAATCAGATGAAAAAATTGCAAACAATACGGTGGGAGATCTTGAGGGAATTCCCTTGGGTATTAAGGATATATTCGTAACGAAAGGAATTCGTACGACATGCGGTTCCAAGATGTTGGCGAACTTCGTTCCTCCTTATGAATCAACCATAACGCAAAAATTGTCGGATGCCGGTGCGGTATTTTTGGGAAAAACCAATATGGACGAATTCGCGATGGGTTCGACCAATTCCACCAGCTATTTCGGTGAAGTGATTAATCCGTGGAAGATAAAAGAGCGATTGGTTCCGGGAGGGTCGTCGGGAGGGTCGGCCGCGGCAGTCGCGGGACATCTTTGTGCGGCCGCTACGGGATCTGATACGGGGGGGTCCATCAGGCAGCCGGCAGCGTTTACGGGTGTTGTCGGGTTGAAGCCAACCTACGGCAGGTGTTCACGTTACGGAATGATCGCAATGGCGTCATCTTTAGATCAGGGAGGTGTGTTCGCAAAGACAGTTAAAGACGCTGCTGTTTTTTTGAAGGCAATGGCTGGGTATGACGAAAAGGATTCAACTTCGGCGAATATTTCGGTTCCTGATTTCGAGTCTTTCGCGGGTAAGTCTGTGAAAGGAATGAAAATAGGCATTCCGAAAGAATTTTTGGTTGACGGAATCCAGCAGGATATCGTGGACGCGTGGAAAAAAGGTGCTCAGATTTTGAAAGACGCGGGAGCGGAAATCGTTGACGTATCCCTGCCGTTATCAAAATATTCGCTGCCTGCTTACTACATAATTCAACCGGCAGAGGCGTCAGCGAATTTGGCTCGATACGACGGGGTGAGATATGGCTTCCGAGCCGAAGGCAAAACGTTGAACGAAATGTACGAAAATACACGAGATCAAGGTTTCGGCAACGAGGTGAAGAGACGAATTTTGATCGGTACTTATGTTTTGTCTGCAGGGTATTTCGACGCTTATTATATGAAGGCGTTGAAAGTAAGGAAATTAATCCACCACGAATTTAATGACGTATTTCAAAAAGTTGATGCCTTGCTTGCGCCGACCACTCCGAGCAGTGCCTTCAGTTTGGACAACGAGCCGAAGGATCCCGTGACAATGTACCTGAACGATGTCTTGACCGTTACCGCGAATATTGTGGGAGTTCCGGGAATGTCCGTTCCTGTCTGTTTGGACAAGGATCAGAAGCCGTTGGGGCTGCAACTATTGGCACCTCATTTTATGGAAGAAAAATTAATTCAGATAGGAAGTGTTCTGGAAGCGGGAGCGAATTTTCCATCACTAAAGGAGATTGACTAATGTATATTAAGACAGAATCAGGAAAATGGGAAGTCGTTATCGGTTTGGAGATTCATGCTCAGATAATTTCTGAATCGAAATTGTTTTCGAGTGCTTCTACAAAATTCGGGGCGGGTCCGAACGAAAATGTGTCCTACGTCGATGCGGCGCTGCCGGGAGTTCTTCCGGTTATCAATTCCTTCTGTGTAGACCAGGCAATCAGAACAGGTCTGGGTTTGAATGCGGAAATAAATAAAGTATCCTTTTTCGACCGAAAAAATTATTTTTATGCGGATTTGCCTCAAGGATACCAGATTACCCAATATTTTCATCCGATTATCAGCGGCGGGTATATCGATATCGAGAGAGGAAATGGCGAAACTCACAGAGTTAACATCCACCACATTCATATAGAGCAGGATGCGGGGAAGAGCATCCACGATCAAAGCCCGACGAAGTCCTTTATCGATCTGAATCGTTCGGGAATTGCTCTTATGGAAATCGTGACGGAGCCGGATATGCGCAGTGCTGAAGATGCAGCATTGTTTCTGCAAAAATTGAGATCAATTCTCCGATATCTGAAAACTTGCGATGGAAATATGGACGAGGGAAGCATGAGAGCGGATGTAAATATTTCGGTCCATCGTCCGGATACTCCATACGGAACTCGCGCCGAGGTCAAAAATGTGAACTCCATAAAGTTTATGGCGACTGCCGTGAATTATGAAATAGAAAGGCAGATCGAGATTCTAGAAAACGGCGGGGAAGTTGATCAGGAAACGAGATTGTTCGACAGTGTAAAAGGTGTTACCAGGACGATGCGTTCGAAGGAAGACGCTCAGGATTACAGGTATTTCCCCGAGCCAGATTTGCCTCCTTTGATTTTGAAGCAGTCGCGCATCGATGAGTTGAGAAAGACAATTCCGGAACTGCCTGATGCGAAGTCGAAAAGATTTCAGCAGGAATATGCTCTTCCGAAATATGATGCTGAGTTGATTTCGTCCGAAATGGAAACGGCAGATTATTATGAGAGAGCCTTGGCTGCTGCAAAAACTTCGGATAATACTGTTGCGAAGTTGCTTTCAAATTGGCTCTTGGGAGAGTTGTTTGCTCTGCTGAATAAGTCGGGTAAATCTATTTCCGAAAGCGATATTTCCGCAGAAAATTTCGCCGAATTGATCATGCTTATGAAGGATAATGTTATTTCGGGAAAAATTGCGAAAGAAGTTCTCGAATTAATGTGGAACGAGAAGAAAAAGGCCTCGGTGATAGTCGAAGAAAAAGGATTAAAGCAAATCACTTCAACGGATGAGATTAAAAAGTCTTTGCAGGCCGTGTTGGATGAACATCAGGATAAAGTTGCGGAGTATAAGAACGGAAAAGAAAAATTGTTCGGATTTTTTATTGGACAAGCGATGAAGAGGACGGGGGGAAAGGCGAATCCGAAAATGCTTAACGAGATTTTGCGGGAGCTTTTGAATAGCTAGGAGATTTTTTTGAAGAACGTTGTTTTTGCGTTGGCAGTGTTATGTCTTTGCGGCGTTGGCGGGGTGAAATTCTGTCTGCCGAAACTTGTTGATGCACGGATTAACAACAAAGTAGACGGCGTAGCGGTGAATATCCAAAGGCGATATGATCAGTTGGCGGAGACTGTGAAAACTCTTGAGGTTCGGCAGCAGAAGTTAGAGGAAAGGGGATCCGTACAAACGGGAATTTCCGATTTTCGGATCGATTTTGATCGTTGGGCTTGTTGGTGTGATCTTAAAAATAAATTGCTCCATGGAGATGAGTGTTCCGAGGAGTTGGCGAAATTTCGGAAGGCGTTTTCGGATTGTCCAGAACTGCTGAAAATGACTGATTCTTTGGTATCCGATAAAAATAGAGAATTAAAATATGGTGTATTAATAAATAATTTACTAAAGTTTGCGAGAATACGTAGAGTAGACGAAGGTGAGTTAGAAAAAATAGCAGGTTATGTTCTGCTATCATCGATAAGGAAGGCAGGAACAAATGGATGAGAAGAAAGAGAGAGGATTGTTAACGGATATTGCGGTATTTCTCGTTATTGTCGGGTTAGCATTATGCGCCATATATTTTTCGGGAAATTGGCCTTGGTTTTTGGAGATGGTAGCTGATTTGGAAGCTGAACTTCGGAGCTTTATCAATACCTTTACATCTAATATCCAAAGCGTAACGGATGTCGTCAGTAATGCTCCTAGCATATAGGTTTATGATAGTTGTTAAGTTAGTTTTTGTAGTTTTATTAGTTTTTTTCGCGTTTTTTCTCGATATAAGGGCTTCCGTATCGTTTGCGGGGGGGTACTGGTCTCTTCCTTTGTGGAAGCTTTTAGCGCTTCTTTTGGTTGTCGTATGTATTTACAGGTTATGCAGAGTGCTGGCAGATAAGCTGTTTTGTTTATTCGGTTTGAAAACGGATGTCAGAAAAGGCGTTGATTATCTCCAGGAAGCTTTTTCAGGCATGCTTGTAAAAGATCATAAAACCGTTTTGAAATCTCTGAATAAGGCAAAAAAGCATTTGGGAGAAATTCCTTTTATTTCGTGGTTGGAGGGGCAGCTGT
>JAGABS010000025.1 GCA_017614525.1 Alphaproteobacteria bacterium | reverse complement strand
GTAAACTTTTTTATGCGAAGATGATTGTAACATTTTTAGGAGAATATTTAAGTGGCGAATTCTATAAAAATACTCGTGTTAGATGATGAAGAGGATACGAAAGATCTTTTTCAACAGGAGTTTCGTCATCAAATAGAAAGAGGGGACTATTCCTTTTACTTCTCCATGTCCTCCGAAGAAGTATCAAATATGTTGAAGGAAGAAAGTTTCGACATATTCATAACAGACATCAATATTGCGGGATTCGACGGGATAACTTTTATAAGTCGGCTTAAGGACACTTATCCATTGATGAAGACCATTGTAACTTCAGCCTACGGAGATATGAATACACTGCGTGCTGTTATGCGGAGCGGTGCTCACGATTTCGTAATAAAACCCATTGATTTTCGGGATTTGACTCTTACCATTGAAAATACCGTAAGTACGGTGTTGGAGCTGAAAAAAGCAGCGGTTACGGCGAAAAAATTAAGCGCGATTTCTGATGAGTTGAGCCTTTCAGCCCAGCTGCAAAAGAGCATTTTACCCGGTAACAGTTTAAAATATGGAGATGTCGATATTTGGGCTGACTCTATTCCGGCGGCCGAGGTGGGAGGCGATTTTTATGATTTCTTTTGGCTGGATGAGACGAAAGTCGGAATAGTTATGGCTGATGTGTCGGGGAAAAACGTTACGGCTGCGATGTTCTCGATTATTGCAAAGACCTTGATAAAATCCTTCTCGAAAATTTATAAATCTCCGGCGGAGTGTTTTAGAAAAGTGAACAAAACTCTCTGCGAAGAGAACGTAACCACAATGTTTGTTACGGCTATGTACGGAATTTTCGACATGGAAACCCACGAATTGACATATACTAACGCAGGACATCTTCCGATAGCTGTTGTTCATCCGAGTAAGGAGCCATCGTTTCTGGAGTGTGATTCGGGTATAGCGCTTGGCATAGTGGAAGATACGAAATTTCAGGACAATAAGTACGTTCTTTCTCCTGGCGAGATGGTGATGATGTATACAGATGGAGTAACTGAGGCGGCGAACAGCAATGGTGAAGAGTTCGATTTTTCAAGACTTATCAGCGTGCTGAAACAACATCCGATCACTACTCCGAAATTGTTGGTGAATGATTTGGTCGTCGCGATAAAAAGATTTGTTAACGGAGCTCCGCAGTCAGATGATATTACGACTTTGTGCTTAAAATACAAACCGAGGGTAGTGCGTAATGTTACTTGATGTTAAAAATGATGTTCAAGAAATAGACAGGGTATTCGCTCGCATTAAGGAATTTTGCTGCGCTAATAATATAAGCGAAAAGAAGTGTTTTGATATACTCATAATTGTGGATGAGTTGGCCACGAACATAGTAAGTTACGCCTTTGATGATGATCAGGAGCATACTTTCACAATTATGGTAGAAAAGGAAAGCGAAAACGGAAACGAAATAGTCCATCTTCGGTTATCAGATGGAGGTATTCCGTTTGATCCGCTGAAAAATCCCGGGCCTGATACGGAGGCTTCCCTGGAAAATCGCAAGGTCGGCGGTTTGGGGATTTTTTTTGTGAAACAACTGTCTGATCATATCGCTTATGCTCGGATAGAAGGAAAAAATCAATTGGATGTATTTGTTAGTTTGAAAGAAGAGGAATGAAATGGAAATTACAATCAAAAAAGACTCAGATATTACTATTGTTTATCCGAGCGGGCGAGTTGATACTTTGACTGCCAAAAACTTTGAAGAAGGAATTATGAAAATAATTTCGGATAATAAAAAGATAATTATCTCATTTTCAGAGATAAGCTACATTTCGAGTGCTGGTTTGAGGGTTATTCTCGTGGCGGGGAAGAAAATCGCGTCAATGAAAGGGCAATTGGCTCTCGCAGATATGTCTGAAAAAATTTATGAAATTTTTAAGATGAGCGGATTTGATAAGATCCTGAAGATATACCCGACGTATTCTGAAGCGAGAAGTTCCTTTGATAAATGAAGGAAGATTTTCGTTTCCACGAGTAGATTAACAGTTTGTTAACCTCATTGATGTACAATCGAGGGTGACACTGGATATAGGTGGGTTTTATGAGAAACATATGCATATTATTTTTGGTTTGTCTCCTCTCTGATTGTTTCGCGGATTTCATAGACAACATGTTATCGAAAGCACTGACTGTCAAGACTCTTATGCAAGATGATTCAGAAAGTTACTCCACGAAAATTGTCCGCAGAAAAACGAACCAAGGCGGTCAGTCGGGCTATATTTCACGCATTCCTTATACAAATCAGAAGAAAATGACGAATTCTTTGAGGTCTGTGCGCCGAATTCCCATGCTGAAGAGAAAAGATATTTTTCCGAAAGAGCGGATAAAATCAATCGATATAAGTCCGGATGGACAAAGGATTGCATGCTTAGTGGAAGAAGGGAAAAATCGGTACATAAAATTTGTGCCATCACAAAACCAAAATTTAATGTTGCAGACAATTAAGGAAAGTTATCCGATCGATAATTTTTCTTTTATCGGAAAAAATTTGCTGTACACATATCTTGATGAAGAAAATAATCTCAAAGTTAAGGTGTGGGTGTCTTTAACGCAAAGAAAACAATTGAATCTGCCTGAAAATTTAAAATCCATCCGGTTATTTAAAAATGATAGGGCATGTTTGGCGGAATGCTACGACGGGGATAAATATTCCTTATACAAGATAAATCTAACAGATTTCTCCTGCGCGGAAATCAAAGAGCTTTCTGAGCCGATCAGATCTCTTTTCGATAAGGATTTGAAGCCATTTCTAATCGTAAAGCATGAAGACAACGTAGTAAACATATACATTGATTCAAAGAAAGAAGGCGGAAATGCAGGCGAAGAAGATGAAGTAGATATGGGGTTGGATGACCGCATTCAGGTAGACCAGATAGAAAATCCCGATCTTTCTCGATATTTTTCTGTGGATAATGAGAAAAATTGCTATAAAATCAGTATTCAAAAACCGCAAAATCTATTGATAATCGATCGAGTCAATCCGCTTAAGGAGACAAAGCAGGAATTTTATAAATTAAAAGGCGTTTCGTCTTTGTCCCAATGTAAGGTTAACGTAGAACCGGACGGCAAGCCCTCTTTTGTGACTGTGAACAGCAGAAGATATCAACACTATGGCTGCAATTCGGAAATGAAAACCCATATAAAGGTTATAAGCAACAATTTCAGCTCCTGGTATCGCATCAACACTACCCGCGATGGAAAAATTTGGCTTATTTGTGTAGTAAATGATCGAGCTTTGGATAAATTTTGTCTTTACGATACGAGGACGCACAATTTGAAGGCGATTTCAAATTTGAACAATTCCGCAAACAAAGGTAATACAAATAATTCTTACTTAAAAAACATGGAATGCTATTTCTTGCCTTTGTCTGGTGGCGAATTTATACAAATGTTTTTAACTCGAGGAGTTAACAGTACAAGCAGATCTCCGTTGATTTTGATGATGAATTCCAGCGGGCAGTACAAATGGGAATACATGCCTGTAGTACAGGTGTTGGCCAATCGAGGGTATAATGTCCTGTGTCTGAATTACAGAAAAGACGATTTGTCCGCGGATTCGATTGAAGATTTCGAAAATTCCGTTACCAAAGCTACTTCCGACATAGCGGAAGCGATTAATTGGTCCGTAAAAAACGGTGTCGCACAATTGGGGAACATAGTTTTGCTTGCGAAAAAACACAGTGTTATACCTGCTATGCAGATGTTTTTGAAAAATCAGGGGAATTTTGCGGGGTATATTGCGGTTAATCCAAGTGAAAACGACATCAATTTAATAAACAGCTTTAACCTTGAGAAAATTTTAAAACCGACGATGTTTATCGGACGGTTTAATAACTCGGAGGCTGTTCCGACTCTTACAGAGAAGATATCTGCTGATACACTTTCGATTATCAGTTCCAATGATCTTATCAATCAAAAATTGATGACCGGAATCGTTGAAGTATTTTTGGCCAAGAAATTCAACAACCCGATGGTCGAAAATATCGCTAAGGCTGAAGTTAATTCCTTGGATATCAAGCACGACGGGTTAAATATACTTGAAACTTCCGACAATTCGCACATATACGATGCGGATGATAAGAGGGAAGAAGATCTTGCCGAGCAATACAAATCGTTGTGATTCAGTGTTTTTATTTTTTATGCTTTAAAATACATCAGAAATACGTTAGCCTTGCGAGTGGAATGGTCTCTTGGTGTTTTTGTAATGTCGAAAGATGGTAAAGTTTGGATCTACGGTAAGCATGCAGTGCGAGCGGCGGTGCTGAGTGAAAGGCGAAAGGTCTTTAAGGTGATTGTGCTTCCGCAAAGTCGTGATTGTTTTGCGGATTTGCCGGTGAAAGTTGATGTTGTCGACAAGAGTCGCTTCTCGTCTTTGTTCGGGAAAGATGCTATCCATCAGGGGTGTGCAGCTCATGTTTCGAAATTGGATGAGGCTTACTTAGAAGATCTTCCCGATGACGACCGACCGATAGTTTTTTTGGATCAAGTTACGGATCCTCAAAACATCGGAAGCATAATGAGAGCGGCGGCCGTATTCGGAGCCAAGGCGATTGTTCTTCCCGAAATGAATTCCCCTGAGATCACCGCGGTGATTGCTAAGGTGGCTTCGGGGGCGGCGGAAGTGGTTCCTCTCATAAAGGTAAAAAATCTGGTTCAGTCAATAAAAATGCTGAAAAAGTCAGGCTATTGGTGTTTGGGGCTGGACGAAAGAGGAGATAAAAAAATCAGCGAAATAAATTTGAGCGGAAAATTTGTTTTGGTTATAGGCAGCGAAGGGCAGGGGATGCGTCGTTTGACCAGGGAAAATTGCGATTTTTTGTTGCAGCTGCCGAGCGCGGGAAATTTTACGACTTTGAATGCAGCACAGGCCGCGACCGTTTCTTTGTATGAGATTTTGAGACAAAATTTGAACCAAAAGGAGAGTAGGAATTAATGTCGGTGCAACAGTATTTATATCCATTGCTTGCTTATTTTTTGGGGTCTATTCCGTTTGGGCTTATTTTTTCGGAATTGTTCGGTTCGGGAGGCCTTCGCGAAAAGGGATCGAAAAATATCGGCAGCACAAATGTTCTCAGAACTCAGGGAAAGTTGCTGGGAGCGATGACCTTGGTTTGTGATTTTTCCAAGGCGTTTATCCCTTGTTATTTTTTTGACGTAGGTGATCTTGTTTGTAATTTGCTGATCCTTGTTGCTCCAACCATCGGGCATATGTTTCCGATTTGGCTGAAGTTCAAGGGAGGAAAAGGAGTTGCGACCTTTTTGGGAACGATCGGAGCCATCAGTTGGGCGGTACTTTTGGGGGCAGGATTGATTTGGGGGGCTGTTTTTGCGGCTTGCCGAATTTCTTCTGTTTCATGTTTGATTGCTGTGTCCAGCAGTTTGTTGATATACAGATATATTCAGAACGATATATTTGTGATGAGCGCCTTGTTGTTCTTGGTCATTTTGATATTTGTCAAGCATAAAGACAATCTGATCAGGCTCCACAACAATCAGGAAAAGAGGTTATAGGAATTTAAGTATTACAGAGGTATTGTTTGAAAGTACTTTCGGAGGAAGAAAAATTTGCTCGTTTAAAGTTAACTCGGAGTGAGTCGATAGGCGTTCGCCTGTTTTGGCGGCTGATCAAGAAATATTCCAGCGCCGTGGAGGTTTTGAATGTGTTGAAGAAGCATTCTCGGGAAAATCCTTCACGGGGGTACAAAATTTGCGAAGATTCAGTTGTTGAAAAAGAAATAGAGAATACGAAAAAGTTGGGAGCGGAATTCCTTTTTTTTGAGGATGAGTTATATCCGCCATTGTTGCGTGAAACAGTTGACACTCCGCCGGTTTTGACCTTTTTGGGAGAAAAGAAAAAATTAAAAGAATTTAATAAAAGAAAGTTGATTTCGATTGTTGGGGCGAGAAATTCCTCAATAATGGCGAATAAGCTCTGCCGACAGATTGCCGAAGATTTGGGACGCAACGATGTTGTTATTGTTTCGGGAATGGCCAGAGGAATAGATTCCGAAGCCCATAAAGCGAGTGTTTCTTCAGGAACAATAGCCGTTTTGGCCTCGGGAATAGATATTGTGTATCCTCCCGAAAACAGAAAATTGTATGACAGTATAAAAGAGAGCGGGATTATTTTAGCTGAAATGCCTTTCGGTACTGCTCCTCAGGGACATTTGTTTCCGAGAAGGAATCGAATCATTGCGGGTTTATCTTCAGGAACAGTGATAATCGAGGCCGCAAAGCAGTCAGGGTCTTTAATAACCGCGAGGTACGCTCTGGAATACAACAGGGATGTTTTCGCAGTTCCCGGGTTTCCGTTGGACATAAGGAGTGAGGGCGGGAATAATTTGCTGAAGCAAGGGGCTATCCTGACATTGTCTGCCCAGGATATTTTAGATCATGTTTTCCCGCAAAATATGACTCGGAATGATGTGTGTCAGAAGGATTTTTTGTTTGACAGCGAAGAAGTTTCGATGGAAATAGATAAATCTAAAACAGAAGAAATTCACGAAAAGATATTGAATTTGCTGAGTTTTACCCCTATAACTATCGAGGAGTTAGTTTCTGCTCTTGAGTTGTCTCCTCAGGAAGTTTTGCCTGTTTTGATGGAATTGGAGATGGAAAATACGATCGCCAGAATCAGCGGACAGAGAGTAGTTTTAGTAAGGAATTAGCAGAGGATTTTTATGCGTCTTGTGATAGTGGAATCTCCGGCAAAAGCGAAAACGATCAATAAGTATTTGGGATCGGATTTTAAAGTTATGGCGAGCTACGGTCACATCAGGGATTTGTTGGCGAAGGACGGCAGTGTTCAGCCGGATAATGATTTTGCTATGACTTGGGAGATGAGCGCTCGAGGGAAAAAATGCGTTCAGGATATCATAAAGCAGCTGAAAAATTGCGATGAATTGCTTCTCGCGACTGACCCTGATCGAGAAGGAGAAGCCATTTCCTGGCATATAAAAGAGGTTCTGCGGGAAGCGAAAAAGCTGAATGTCCCGTTTAAGCGAATAGCTTTTCATGAAATCACGAAGGGGGCGATTAAAGATGCGATTGACCATCCGCGGGACATAGACGATTCTCTGGTTGATGCTTATTTGGCGCGTCGAGCTCTGGATTATTTGGTTGGTTTTAATCTTTCTCCGGTTTTATGGCGTAAGCTGCCCGGGAGCAAGTCAGCAGGTAGAGTTCAGTCTGTCGCGCTGCGCATAATTGTAGATCGGGAAGTCGAAATAGAATCTTTCGAGAAGAAGGAATATTGGACCATCGAGGGAAAGTTTACAGCTCCTGATAAAAAAGTGTTTCCGGCGCGTTTGACCTTTCACAACGATAAAAAGTTGGACAAGTTTTCCATCAGGAACGAGCAGGAAGCCCTGGCGATAAAAGACGAGCTGGTAAATGATTTTTCAGTCAGTAAGGTTGAAGCGAAGATAGTAAAACGCAATCCCTCTCCGGCCTTCATAACTTCGACTTTGCAGAAGGAGGCTTCTCGAAAGCTAGGGTTTAGTGCCAAGAAAACTATGCAGTTGGCGCAAAATTTGTATGAAGGTGTTGATATTGGCGGGGAAACCAAAGCACTGATAACCTACATGAGAACTGACAGCATAAATTTGTCGGCTGAAGCGGTCAATAAAATTCGGAGCGTTATTGATGAGAAGTACGGAAAGGAATTTATCCCGTCTAAACCTCGAGTTTACAATACAAAAGTGAAAAATGCTCAGGAGGCTCACGAGGCAATTCGTCCCGTGGACGCGGGGATTATCCCGGAGGATTTGGCAGGAAAAATCTCCAATGATTTGCTGAAGCTGTATACTTTGATCTGGAAGAGAGCGGTTGCCTGCCAGATGTCTTCGGCGGAATTTAATCAGGTGAAAGTGGATCTGAGCGACAAAAACAAAAATGTTTTCAGAGCTAATGGAAATACGGTTATTTTCGAAGGATTTTTGAAGGTTTATGTCGAAGGGAAAGACGACCAGCAGGATGAAAACGAAGAGGGATTCCTGCCTCCGCTGAAAGAAGGGGACAGCACTCCGACGAAAAAAATAGACGCTCTTCAGCATTTCACGACACCGCCGCCGAGATTTTCCGAGGCGAGTCTCGTAAAAAAGCTGGAAGAATTGAGAATCGGACGGCCTTCTACCTACGCGACGATTTTGCAGGTTCTTCAGGACAGAGGTTATGTAAAATTAGTGAAGAAGTTCTTTGTTCCCGAGATTCGTGGGCGTTTGGTCACGTCATTTTTGATGAGTTTTTTCAGCCATTATTTGGAATACGGGTTCACCGCCGAGCTGGAACAGTTTTTGGACGATGTCTCCAATAACACTCGTTCAAAATCAGACGTCCTTAACGGTTTTTGGAAGGATTTTGCCGCCGCAATAGCCAATATCAAGGATGTCAAAATTTCTGATGTGATTGATAAGCTGAACGAATCGATGGAGAAATTTCTGTTTACATCCGATGGGAAGGTTTCAAGGAAGTGCCCAGAGTGCAAAGAGGGAGAGCTGAGCCTGAAGATGGGGCGTTTCGGGTCTTTTATAGGCTGCTCGCGTTACCCTGAGTGCAATTATGTGAGGAAGCTGGATTCTTCTCCGATGACCCAGGACGATAATGCAATGATTGCCGCCAGCGAGTTTCCGAAGTTTTTGGGAAAAGATCCGACGGATAACTCTGAAATTTTGTTAAAAAAAGGGCCGTATGGTCTTTATCTCGAGAAAAAAGATCAAAGCAAATCAGAAGGGAAAAGCAAGAAAAAAGAAAAGCCTTTGAGGGCGCCGATTCCTAAAACCGTGGAAGCAGATAAAGTCGATTTGAATATGGCTTTGTTTTTGTTAAGTCTTCCGAAGTCGATCGGAGAAATCGGGACAGAGGAAGTTAAAGTCGGAATCGGGCGCTACGGACCTTATGTGTTTTTCAAGGGCAAGTATGTATCCATACCGAAAACGGAAGACATTTTTACTATAGATTTGCCGAAAGCCGTTGAGATTCTGAAAAAGAAAAAATTGGTGTAGAATTTTGCCGTTTTAAATCCTCGCGGATTTTAGCTTTGTTGTGCATCACTTTAAGGGCTTAATCCAACTTCGCGGTGCAGTCGGCATTTTGGACTTCTCCTGACCCCGCGTTCCCGTTGCTTGAATTGATTTTTTGAATCCTAATCCGATCCCGAGCTACTGGCATTACTCAATCTGAAATTTTCTCCCGTCCGAGGAGGCTCAGTCCAGTCCGATTAGACGGCCAGCGCTGTCTGAATTGATCTTTTCGGCACGCGGAACGACGGGCAGTCCCATCATTGTCATGATGTTGCCGGCGTAGGCCACGACGAATCCCGCTCCCGCCATGATTCTGATGTCCTTGATCGTAATTCTGAAATTTTTCGGCCTTCCGAGAAGAAATTTGTCGTCGCTCAACGAACTTTGGGTCTTTGCCAGACACACAGGGTAAACTTTTCCCGTTAACTGATCCAATACCTGCCGCGCTTGTGGCATATAATTCACACCGCTTGCTCCGTAAATAACGCTGGCAATCTTTTCTATTTTTGTGTCCGTAGAATCCGTTGCATTATACAGGTGGTGGAACGGCACTTTAGATTTGTTTGCCAGTCTCACTACTGTTTCAGCCAACTCAATACCGCCTTCTCCGCCGAGTTCCCAAACTTTGCATAACGCAGTCTTTACTCCCATATCGTCGCATTTTTCTCTTATGAAATCCAATTCGGCCTGGGTGTCACTGCTGAATACGTTCAGTGCAACCACGACAGGCAGATTGTATCTCTTAACGTTTTGAATATGCTTTTCGAGATTTTCAAAGCCAGCTTTGAGGGCTCTGAGATTTTCTTCCTGCAGCTTATCGAGGGTCACGTACCCGTGCATTTTTATCGCTTTGATTGTTGCGACGATGACGACGACATCAGGATATTTCCCGAGCAGCGGACATTTTATGTCCAAAAATTTCTCGGCTCCCAAATCAGCCCCGAAACCCGCCTCTGTCACGGTGTAATCCGCCAATTTCAAAGCGTATTTTGTTGCTATTAAGCTGCTGCATCCGTGAGCAATATTTGCAAAAGGTCCTCCGTGAACGAAAGCAGGCGTTCCGTGAATCGTCTGAACCAGATTCGGCTTAATCGCATCTTTGAGCAAGGCCACCAAAGCTCCCGTCGCACCTAACATGTCACAGGTAATTTCTTCTCCTTTCGTGTTGTATCCGATAATGATCCTGTTGATCTTTTTTCTGAGATCCTCCAAATCTTCGGACAAACACAATATCGCCATAATCTCGGAAGCTGCCGTAATATCGAACCCTGTCTCTCGCACAACGCCGTCAGTCTTGCTTCCCAGACCGACGATAATGTTTCTTAAGGAGCGATCGTTGACGTCCAGAACTCTCTTCCAAGTAATTTTTTTCAGATCAAAATCCAACTTGTTTCCACGAAAGATGTGATTATCGATCATCGCTGCAAGCAGATTGTGAGCACTCGTAATCGCGTGAAAATCTCCTGTAAAATGAAGGTTGATGTCCTCCATGGGAATTACTTGTGAATATCCGCCTCCTGTTGCACATCCCTTAAGGCCGAAACAAGGACCTAAAGACGGCTCTCTCAGTGCAATGCAGGTTCTGTAATTCAGTAAAGTCAGAGCCTCTCCCAAACCAATACTGACCGTAGTTTTCCCTTCCCCCGCAGGAGTCGGATTGATGGATGTCACCAAAACTAATTTTCCGTCCTTTTTATCTCGAATTTTTTTCCACACGGATGTAGAAATTTTCGCCTTATAGTTGCCGTACAGCTCCAGATCGTCTTCCTCTAACCCCAACTTCCGAGCGATTTCCCGAATATCTTTCTTATCTGCACTCTGTGAAATCTCGATATCTGTCTTCATCAAAACTCCAAATTTAACCCAAAATCGGTCTCCCGAATCTACACCTTTTTCCCTTCGCAAAAGCAAGATGTTAAAGAAATTCCCTTCCGACTAAATCTACACGCAGCGCAAGACAAATGCAAGACGGAGTTGAATCGTTGTCGGCAAATGTTTTTAAAAATGAAAAATTTGAATTTAGAGTTTTTTCGGAAGATTTGTTTGAGCGATTTCTGAGACGGAGATTGTGGAGGGGCATCGTATCGGTGTTGTTAGGTAAAACGGGGCGGGAAAATTTGCTGCATAAACATTTCGACCGGAAAAAATTTCGCGATTGTCGTACGCAAAGACGCCACTCTGCGTTGGAATTCCGACGAGGTGCTCTGACATTTGAACGACTTTTTAATGGAAGCCTACAATATTATTCACTTTCAGATAAATTGAATTCCGTGACGGTGATTCCGATTGCCACACACCCTAACTCGCGAACTCTTGAAGCTCCTGGAAAGGCATTGTAAACAGCGACGCCTTCTGCCAATTCGTGATCTTCCAGAAAAGGCAGCATATTGCTTACGCCTTCCGAATTTAACATTTCTTCGAAAGATTTATATTCATGCTTGAATTTTATTTTTCCGTATATATAGCGACCTGTTTTTTTATCGCGGAACGAAACAGAATCTTCGACTTGCATCGATCTGTACTTCGGGCTGTTAACCCTTCCTTCCGCTTTTTTCACTCCGTCCGCCAGCCAGCTTAAATAAGGACGATCAACAGTGTTGATCATGGATAAATTGTGCTTCGCCTTCGGACAAACACCCACGTTAGCTTCGTACGCTCCTGATTATTTCCACCTGTATAAAAAAAATGGCTCCTCGGGACGGGCTCGAACCGCCGACCCAGTGGTTAACAGCCACTTGCTCTACCAACTGAGCTACCGAGGAACACTAAGCACATATATATCAAAAAAACTTTGCACGCGCCAGTGGTTTTTTCAGAAATTTAGATAAAAATAAGATCCAACTCGTCGTCATTCCATTCCTCGTATTTTTCGAATCTTTTAAATTCTTTCTTTACACTCGCATTCTCTGAAAACGCTTTTTCCGTTTCTTCATCAAAAAGCCCTTTTCCTAAGCTTCTTGCAATCACACATGGCAGATCTAACAAATATCTCTTTTCCAATAGCTCCATTATTACCGTGAAGGATGTCGTATCTCCGTCTCTCGCGTCTCTCAAAACATCAACCCAATGTTTTTCGGTTCCCGTAGCCTCAAAGATAATTCGCATAGCATCGTGTCCGTGGATTATTTCGTTTAACGAGTCTTGCACGTCTTCATTTTTCAACAAAATTTCTGTCATTGATGAGGATACGAATTTTTTTTGATATATATCCGTTGCCACAGTGTACGCAATTCCGCCAAAACATCCGTTGAGTAATTTTTGAATAATCTTGAACGCTTTTTCGTCTCCGTTTTCCGCCGCCTCAAGAACCTTCCTTTCTGTATCAAATTTATATTCTTCTTTTTCTTGCCGTATTTTTCTAATCACCTCACCCATGTTATCAAAATCAGATGCGAGGTGCGTTTCCCGGGAATGGATGAACTCATTCGTTTGATTTATTCCCATTGAAACAGTACGCTCTACGCAGCACAAACTTATTACGAAAACAAACAGCAGATAATTTTTCACAGAACCCTCCTATTAAAAAAACATAACCAAGAAATATAACACCGCACTTTCAACAAAAAACAGTGTTATGTTCCAAAAAATTACTCATTAATTTCACACATTATCGGAGCGTGGTCCGATGGGCGTTCCAGAGTTCGAATATCAAGCAAAACTTGGCCTCCTTTGAACAGCTTTTGCGAATGTTGATTCATATAAAACTGATCCAGACGGAAGCCGTTATTCTTTTTGAACCCGCGC
>JAGABS010000024.1 GCA_017614525.1 Alphaproteobacteria bacterium | reverse complement strand
TACTGATCGAATTTGCAGTCTGCATGCCTATTTTGATCATTTTGCTTTTTTACATCAACGATGTGGTAAGACTCAAGCGATTGCATTCTCAGACTGAGTTCGTCGCGCAGCAGATGGCGAATATTTTGCAGAATATTTCGCAAAAGCGGGAAGGCGCAGACCGCAAGATAAATTGTGATGATATAAGATATGCTGCTTCGTTAGCTTATTTATCAATGTTTCCGGGAACAAGCAGATTTACAATAACCGCAAATAGAACACATACGAGTGATTTTGGATACAATGGATTAGGATATATTTTCTGTGTTAAGGGCAATCCCGATTCAACAGCAAGCGTGTTATGGGCTCGAAGATTCCATCTTGCGGACGGATCCAGCGACCCTTCTCATGCTTCTGTTGATACCAGTGTTAAAAGAACTAACGTAAAAAATCTCATAGATGCTTCTCCTTCCGAAATTTATCCTACGTTAAAAATTAAACCCGACGAGATAAAAATTATTATTGAATGTGCAGTACACTATTCACGATCACAATATTATTTCTTTACAGATGGAAGAAAAACGGCAGACGTTACTCATTCTGAAGCTTTTGGATTGCGTCTCCTCGAACTATCCGCTCCTAAAACCAGAGATGGGGGAATAAATGGTTCCGTATGTTTCCATTCAGCGGTAATTTTTACCCCAAAACCAGGATTATTCGACGAAACTCCGCCGAAGGCGCATAACTGAAGATTTGTGAAGTTATGTCAAAAATGATTTATTACCTCCTCGCCTTTGACGACATCGAAATTACCAATCCGCTGCTAATCATAAATGTAATTAATGAGCTTCCTCCGTAAGATAAAAACGGCAGCGGCACGCCGACGACGGGCAGAATGCCCAAGACCATTCCGATGTTAATGAAAACGTGCAAAAACAGCATTAATCCCAAGCCGAAACTCAAATAGCGCGAAAATCGACTTTTGCTCTCGTTTCCAATCCAGAAAAGGAAATATATGAGTCCCGCGAATAATAAAATTATAAAAACTGCTCCGACAAATCCCAGTTCCTCGGATATGGTGGTGAAAATAAAATCCGTATGCTTTTCCGGCAGGAAATTCAGGCTGCTTTGAGTTCCCTGAAATAACCCTTTCCCGAAGATATGTCCGGAACCTATCGCGATTCGCGACTGCAAAATGTGATAACCCGTTCCGAAAGGATCTCTGTTCGGATCGATAAAGTTCAAAATTCTGTTTTTTTGATAATCGTGGAGAAAATGCCACCCGATGGGACAAACTCCTAAAAATCCGATCACGGACCATACAAACTTTTTGGTCGGAAAGCCCGCCAAAAAGATCATGCCGACCCCCACCCCCAACAACAGCATTGCCGTTCCCAAATCGGGCTGTTTCAGAATTATAAATGTCGGAACGACAGTCATTAGAAAGGGAATCAGATGCGATTTCGCTTCTCTTAATTCGTAACTCGACAAATCCGAGTAATAGGAAGACAGCGACAGTATCAGAGATAACTTCATAAATTCCGAAGGCTGAAATGAGAAAAAATACAAATCTATCCAACGCTGAGCCCCCAATCTCGTGGAACCTAATAAATTGACCAAAATCAGCGAGAAAAAACAAAACGCGTATATTATGTGAGCAAAGCTTTTCCAAAATCTGACATTGATTTGCGAAACAGCAAACAGAATTGTGAACCCGAAGATTATTTTTATAATGTGCCGCCGAACTTGCGCTTCAAATCCTCCGAATGCGATTATTTGCCCCAAAATACTGGTTAAGATTACCGCCGAAAGCAAAATCAAAAATATTTTTATTTCTTTAAAAAAAACTCTATCTTGCATGCGTCCTCAGTAACTTATCAAAAATTTGTCTGGCTATGGGAGCTGCAACCGAACCGCCCCCCCCTCCATGTTCAATTATTACGGCGACTATGTATTTCGGTGAATCGTAAGGAGCCACTCCCGCGAACAAAGCATGATCCCTGTATTTCCATTCGATGAATTGCTGATTAATGCCGACTTCTCCTGCTTTTATCGATCTCACCTGAGATGAACCTGTCTTTCCCGAAATTCCGTAGGGTGCATAACAAGAATTTCGGGCTGTGCCTGTTTCGCAAACCATGCGCAAAGCTTTTTTTATCACGTCACATGCTTCTTTATTCAGCGGTTTCTGGGATTCCTCGCGGTACTTATGTTCGTTTTTTTCTTCGTCTCTACGTTCATTGCGATTTTCGGAATCCTTGACTACTAATGTCGGAGAATAATTTAAGTTGTTCGTGTAAATTTTCCCCATCATCGAGGATATTTGCAGCAAGCTGGTCAGGACATATCCCTGTCCAATGCCTGCTATCATCGTTTCATAGGTTTTCCAGTAAGTTTTATGCCGAATTAATTTCCATTCCTTGTTGGGAATCAGTCCGCTTTTTTCATTTGGCAGTTCTATTCCCGTTTTTCGACCGAGACCCAACTCACGGGCATATTTGTATAATTTTTTAATACCGAGCCTTTTGGCGACCTCAAAAAAATAGCAATCGCAAGAGTAACTCAAAGCCTCATAAATGTTTAGTTTGCCGTGCCCTCCCCTGTGCCAGCAGTGAAATACATTGTTGTCCTGCTTCACTCCGCCCAAACATAAGACTCTGTCTCGCGGAGACACAACTCCTTCGCACAATGCCGCGTAGGCCGTAACTATTTTAAAAACGGATCCGGGAGGATATACCGAACTGCTGAATCTGTTCAACAGAGGCTTGTACTCATCCGTATTGAGCTTGTTCCACTCGTCTTTGGAAATTCCCAAACTCATTAAGTTCGTATTGTATCCGGGAAACGAAACCAATGCCACGACATTTCCTTGCATATCCAAGACGCAGCAGGCACCGACTTTATACCGTCCCAGCAGGTCATACACAAATTTTTGGATTTCGGAATCTATTGTCAGCTTAACGTCCTCTCCGTTTACGGGATCTTCTTTATCTATAATCCGTACGTTGCATCCTGCGGCATTTACTTCTTTTTGAATATTTCCGATATTTCCTCTGAGCTTTTTATCAAAAAAAAGCTCCAAGCCTGTTTTTCCGGTCAGCACCTGAAACTCATTTGTATTTTTTGACGTATATCCCAACAAATGACTAAACTCCAGCGGCATTGAATAATGTCTCGAATAAGTATTCAGGATATGAATTCCTCTCAAACGAAACAGGTTCATTGATACTTTCGCAAACTCATCTCGCGACAGTTCGTCTCTTACGGTAATACTGGGAAGTCGCTTCCTTCTTAATCTAAATAAATTTTCTCTTTCTTTTTCCGAAAAATTGAGATATCCGTCCAAAATTCTGACATTTTCTTCAAAAACTTTCTTCGGACAATAATCCATGACTAGCTTATGTTTGTAATCGCAAAACGCCAGGATTTTTCCGTCGGATGATATTATTCGACCGCGTTTGGGAACAACAGGTAAAACTCTTATCCTGTTTTTATCTGACATTAGCTGATATTTTCTGGAATGTTTTATCTGGAGAATGTAAAGGTTAAAAGCCAAGACCAGACAGAAAACACCCATAACTGCCAGCACGAAATTTCTCCGAAAGTCCACTATCTGATTGAAATCGTCATCCTTTAACATGTTCTTTGAGACTTTCAAGTACGTAACAGAAAAATATCGATTTCAATATGATCACGGCGTGAGCGTAAAAATTAAATTTTCCCTCTAACAGTATCGTAAGTACGAAATTGACTGACTCCGCTCCGCACACAATCATCAACAAATAGTACAATCTCGCCCAGATAGGAAGGTTTCTCAAAACCGACTCAAATTTTTTAACGGTAATTGCAGCGATCAGCATAGATATCAAGGAAATACCGATAAACAGTGAGTGATATATATCGAAAATCACAGACACAACGCTTAGGGTCAGCAGAGATTCTTTGTGATCAAAATCATTCGACAGGCAGCAACTGTAAAGAAAAGCTTTCCCTGTATTTTCCGAAAAAAAAAGGGAACCCGTAAGAAAAATTAGCATGATTTTCAATGATCCTGACATTTCCCGATGCAAACATAGTTAAGATGATTGAAATCAACCGTCGGGTGAACAAAAAATTCATCGCCTTTCTTCACAACTTTTCCGATAACAATATCCTCTTGAAAAACCTTTCCGTAGGAAGAACTTTTGGCAATATTCCCTTCCTTTATATCTCCGCTCGGCAGATTGATTCTCAGCAAATTTGAGTTGTCTCCTGACAACAAGGCATTTACCCCCGCTATATTTGCGGGAACGTTCGAATTAGCATCGATTATAAATAATATCTTGCTCCAATTGTCAGATACTTCAATGACTCTCCCGACTAACCCTTGTTCGACGTAAGCGAAATCATCCAGCTGGACGTTCTGTTTTTTCCCGACATTTATGGTTGCTGAACTAACGAAATCATTATTGAAGATATTAACAACTTTTGCAAAAACGATTTCATTTTTCGACGATTCCTTCATTCTCAACAGAGACTTTAAGCGATTATTCTCCGCGATAAGCGAATCTACTCTATCTGCCTGCAATTTTAGCTTTATGTTCTCACACTGAAGATTAAAGAGCTTTTCACCGATATCCTGAGAAAAATTGTGCCTCATATTGGACCAGCATCTAGAGAATTTGTCCGAAATCTCGAAAAGCTGAAATCTGAAATCCGAAAGAAAACTCTCAACACGCGATGTAACACTCGGGTGACGGTGCAGAGCAACTACCGCTAACGCTATGAGCAGTAACTCCAACCTTTTCTTTCTATTATTTTTGAATAACCTAAAGGAACCTCTTCTGATTTTCTCACCCCCCTTTTACAATCTCTTCTCTTTCTAAACTCTCCCGTTTTACGCTGTAATTTCGTCTCTTTTCAATAAGATTTTAACAAAACAGTCCTCATAACTTTCAGTTCTTCCAGAGTTTTTCCGGTTCCGAGAGCTACGCAAAGAAGAGGGTCTTCCGCCCGTTCCACTGGTAACCCTGTTTTAATCTTCAACAATTCGTCCAAGCGAGAAAGCAAAGAACCGCCTCCCGTCATAATGATTCCTTTATCAACGATATCGGCAGATAACTCTGGCGGAGTATTTTCAAGAGCAAACCTCACACCATCAACCATCGCAGTTATCGGTTCGGACAGACTCTCCCAAATCTGCATCTCGGTAATCTCGATCTCGTTCGGAAGCCCGTTCGCTAAATCCCTTCCCTTGATAGTCATCTTTTGCCCTTCCCCATCCTCAGGAGGCATTGCCGTACCTATCTCCTTTTTTATGCGCTCAGCAGTCGCCGCTCCCACCAGCAAATTATGCTGCTTTCTTATGTAGCCAATGATGGCTTCATCCATTTTATCACCACCGACACGGACGGAATTTCCGTATACTATTCCTCCCAGAGATAATACCGCAACCTCGGTAGTACCTCCCCCGATATCCACGACCATGGAGCCCGTAGGTTCAGTCACGGGAAGCCCTGCTCCAATAGCCGCCGCCATAGGCTCCTCTATAAGAAATACTCTCCTGGCTCCTGCGCCCTCAGCGGATTCTTGTATAGCTTTACGCTCGACCGCCGTAGCCCCTCTCGGTATACATATAACAATCTGCGGAGAAACAAAATTTCTGCGATGGTGAACCTTTCTGATAAAATGCTTTATCATTTCTTCTGCCACCTCGAAATCCGCAATAACTCCGTCCTTCATCGGGCGAATAGCTGCGATATTTCCCGGAGTACGACCAATCATTAACTTTGCGTCTTCCCCGACAGCAAGCACTCTTTTCTTGCCCCCCTCATCGGCCAACGCCACTACCGAAGGCTCATTCAAAATTATCCCCTGGCCCCGCACGTAAACCAGAGTGTTAGCCGTTCCGAGATCAATTCCCATGTCGGAGGAAATCAAACCGCGTAAAAATGAAAACATTATCTATCCCTAGCACCTTTAAAAAATATAAAGGTTATTTGGTGTTATAACAAGTGCTGACGATTGAAAATTTTCTCATTTTGTGTAATATTGGCCTACGCTTGAGCGTAGGTTTTAAGAGGAATTTATATGAAAAAATGTGCTTGGTGCTTTGTTGCGAGTCTTTTTTGTCTCGGAACGGCTGCAAAAAGTGACAATGTTAACGATAGCATCGTTTTAACTCATGGATCTGGTGAAAATAGGAATGCAAATGAAAATGATGGCAGGAAGAAGCTGGAGAAGGAGAACGGAAATTTCGTCCGCGCAGATGGTGCAGTCGTCAATGTCGTTTCGAATAAAAACAAGGAAAAAATTGGGGATTCTGTTCGGATTTACGGTGATCGGTTTGATTCCGCTGCTGAGAGAATAGCCGGAGTTTGCTCAGACGGGGGAAATATTCCGGGATTTAAAAATTATTCTGAATTTATTCGATCTTCCTGGAGCAGGCTGTATCGGGAAAGTCTCAGTCATATTCCGTCGTGGACTGAAAAACATTTGAAAAGGTTCTGCAGAAAGTACGACACTCTTTTCTACCCTTTCGGAGGACCCGACGTATCCTATGCGATCAGCTTTTTTCCGCATGCGAAGCGCTACATCCTGATCGGCTTGGAACCTTTGGGAAATTTCGATCGCATAGAGAAAAACCTTTCGAACGAGGAATATTACAATTCCGTTCGGATGGCGTTCTCTCATTATTTGAAAAAAGGATATTTTATAACTTCGGAAATGCAAACTCAGTTGTCCAATGCCGCCATGACGGGCGGTCTCAATTTGATACTTTTGGCTCTGAAAAAATTACAGTTTAACATTCTTGATATAAGAAATTGTTCAATCGATGCCGACGGTAATATCTCGGATTTTTCTCGTGACAATGTTGATTGTATAAAAGTCGTGTGCGAAAAGAATTCCAAGAAGAAGGAAATCTTTTATGTAAGAGCAAATCTCAGTAATGAGAATAGCAAATTGAGTTATTTAACTAATTTTGTTCATAAATTTAAATTTTCGACATTTATAAAAAGTGCTTCGTATGCTTTGCATGACAGAAATTTTACGAATATAAGGGGGTTTATACTGAAGGAAACACATTGCGTTCTTCAGGACGACACCGGCGTTCCTTTTAATTTCTTCAGACAAGATTGGGATGTGTATATTTTCGGAACCTATACAAAGCCCACGTTGCGGGTGTTCCGTTCGTACAAACAGAACAGCTTGAGCGAATATTATTTAAATCATCGGGCCGAGCCTATTTCATTTCCGATAGGATACGGTTATATTAAGCGCACGCCTAATTTGGTGCTTGCTGTGTCGAAGAAGAAGAAAGCGGAAGAAAAGATGGAAGAACAGCTGGAACAATTAAAAGCACAATTGGAAGAAAAGGAATGCAGTTGTCATAAAAGGTCGTCAGTAAGGTAGAGAAATATGAAAAAAATCAGAGTCGGAGTCTTTTTCGGAGGTCGTTCAACTGAACATGAGGTTACAATCTGGTCTGCGAAAAGTATCGTTGCCAATTTAGATCCAAATAAATACGAGATTCTCCTCGTCGGTATAGATAAATCAGGGAAGTTTCACTTCGGGAAGGATGAAATACTGAAATATATCCCAAAAGCAGAGGTGTTGTTCACGGAGGACAAGTTTTGTAAGGATTTTCCTTGTGAACTGAATGAACATCTCTCCGAATACATAGACGTCGCCTTCCCTATTTTGCACGGATATTTGGGTGAGGACGGGGCCATACAAGGGTTTCTGAAAATTTTGAATATTCCTTTTGTAGGTCCGGACATTTTGAGCTCTGCAGCATGCATGGATAAGGAAATTACAAAAATCTTGCTTAAAGTGAATGGAATTCCCGTTGCCGACTACATTACATTGCGCAGACCAGAAATCGTTCAATATGAAGACGTTTCCAAGAGATTGGGAAATACTGTTTTCGTTAAGCCTGCTTCATCGGGATCGTCTGTCGGCGTGAGCAAAGTTCGAAACGAGTCCGAGTTGCAATATGCTGTCGATGAGGCTTACAGATACTGTAATAAAGTATTGATTGAAAGAGCAGTACAGGGAAGAGAAATCGAATGTGCCGTCATTGGCAATGAAAATCCCAAAACTTCCGACATTTGTGGCGAGATAATCTCGACGGGCGATTTCTATACTTATGAAGCAAAGTACATTGACGAAAACGGCGCAAGATTGGAGATTCCGGCGGACTTATCTCGTGATGTTGAAGAAAAAGCAAAGGCAGTTGCGTTGAGAGCCTATAAAACGCTTAATTGTGAAGGAATGTGTCGTGTTGATATGTTCGTTGTGGGAAATGACGTAATCGTGAATGAAATGAACACAATCCCGGGATTTGTCGGCGGAACGAGTATGTATCCTCTTCTCCTCCAAAAGAGCGGCTTTTCTTATCCATCACTGATTGATAAGTTGCTCGAGCTCGCAATGGACAGGTACAAAAGAGATTCAGAATTGCAGACCTCAAAATAGTTCCGATTGGCGAGGAAATTTCGACGCTGATTCTATTTATTCGTCGTATTCTTCCTCGTAAACCGTTCTGCTGTCATCTTCTTCGTCTTCCCCGTTAGTTCCCTCGTCGTTTTCTTCAGCATCAGATTCTTGGGTTTCCGAATAGTAGTCTGTCGATTTTAGAATTTCTTCTATTTGGGCTTGCTTGTTTTCACTGGAAAAATCTTCGCCGTTTACGTACCTGTTTGCTAAATCAAGTACAGTTTTAACTAACGAAATACTCCTAATCAAGGATTCTGTTTTCGAACTGATATCCTCTGAAAACTCAGAAGCCTCGCTCGCAGAAGATAAGTTGCTTGGAAGATTCTCATATATATACGCAAATTTTTCCGAACTGCACTTCTTACACAATGCATCTATCTGTTTTTGCAGTGTTTTTTGATTAGCTTCGGATATTACGTCTCCTTTTTGAATTATTGTTAACAAAATAATACTGGAACTCTGCAAATTAGCCTGTAGGGCTTGAACTCCGTTGCTTGTCAGGACTTCAAGACACCTTCGTATATTCTTTTTGCTTGCCTCATCTTTATCTTCCTGTTTCTGCCTTTTTTGTTCATTGCTTGTTTTGTTCAAACGATTCTGTGCTCCTAACGATGTAGTATATCCTGTGCGTATTTTGTTCAAAATTGATTCAAACAAGGAGAAAAAGGTCTCGCAGCTTTTCGCAAAAGAGCTATATGCCATCAAGAATGATAAATCAGAAGTTGTGTTTAAGAATTTATCATTAACATACTTAGATTGTGCACTTCCGGATGAACCGAAATTACTTCCGAGCCCCTTTATATTGCCTATTATTTTGTCAAGACTTTTGGTGTCCTCGTTACTTTTTCGTCCTTTTGCAATATCACCGATTTTTTGAAGCAAATTCAAACGAGCTTCAACCGTAAAATTGACTTCCGCAATCATAAAAAACAATGTAAGAGCAGCAACTACTTTTTTCATTTTCTATCTCACCAATAACAGCTCCATGATACAAACAAAAAATTAATTTTGAGTAAATTTCGAATTATAATTTACGATAATTTTGTGAAAATTATCGACTTTAGAGCTTACTTGTTTTGGAAGATTGTTGAATGTTGAAATTCCAAGTCAATCAAACCGCTGACAGCTGATTTCTCTAAAATATTGTGGCAGTGGAGCTTCTATTTGAATGCCTAATTCTGCTATTTCCAACCGTTTTGCATGCAGAAACAAATTTTTATGCTTCGTCCTTTTATTGTATTTTTTATCCCCCAAAATCGGAGCCTTTAAAGTTTCGGAACAATGAACTCTCAATTGGTGTTTTCTTCCTGTTTTAGGCCGTAATTCCAGCAGAGTGAAGCATCCGATCTCGTTTATCGGGCGATAATCCGTTACAGCTGACTTCCCCAGATCCTCTCTCACGACGGTCATGCGCTCCTCCCCGGAAACAAAGGATTTTCCGATAAAATTCTGAATAACTCCCGATTTTCTTATCTTTCCGTCGACGACCGCCCAATATGTTTTTTGTATTTTTCCGTCCCTGAATAACTGGGTTAATTTTCGGGCCCAGTTTCTGTTTTTTGCGATCAATAAAACTCCGGAAGTATCTTTATCTAATCTGTGGACGAGAAAATATTCATCCATGACATTTTTCAATATTGTTTCCACGCAGAAATTTAATTTCGATCCCAACTGAACAGCCAGTCCTGATTTTTTATTCAACGCCAGGAAATCCTCATTCTCAAAAATCAACATTTCTTCATAGAGTTTTCTGAGTTTGGGGGCTTTCTCTATTGCTGAATCTGAGGATGACGCCGTTGATCTCGGAGATTTCGATGAAAAATTTTGATCTAATTGATTTGAGAAAACTCGTATCACATCATTTTCTTCCAGGCGCTGACATGCTTTTGCCTTTTTGCCGTTAATCTTGATTTTTCCCTGTCTGAACAGCTTTTGCAAAAAGGCATAGCCGGCATTCGGGAACAAATTCTTTACCACCCGATCGACTCTGCAGTCTGCATCATTTTGCGTAACGAGATATTCCATTCCGTATGGCCTCACTGACTCTGCAACGCGCCACTTTGCGCAACAAAGCGTTTCACAATGTCCTCCTACAAGAGCATACGATCTTCCCTTATCAGATATTTTCGCACATGGCATCCAAGGCTGCTTTAATGTCTCCCGAACCCGCTCCCTGAGCGAATAGCGCGCTGCCTCCGCCCTTGCCGTTCAATTTTTCCAATCCGAATTTTATTATCGACCCGGCGTTGTAAGTCTTCTGCAGATCGGGGCTGACACTAACCACAACCGTGGACTGATTGTTCTCATTCTTGCTCAAAATAATGATGATGCCGTTGCAACACTTATTTTTTATATAATCATTCAAAGATCTTGCATCCCGAACAGAAAAGTTTTCCACGGTTACGGTATAAATGACCACATTATCTTTCTGAATTTGCTTCAGTCTGGAAAATGCGATCAAATTTCTTCCGTTCTGAATTTCCTGGGACTTCTTTTTCAGCTCTTCAACAGTTGTCCTGACTTTCTCGGAAATCTCAGAAACGTTGCACTTCAACTTGGAGGAAATATCTTCAAGAATACTCTCCTTCGCATGAAGATCTTTTATAATTTCCGTCCCCGTAATCGCCTCTATTCTTCTGATTCCGGAGCCTATGCTTGTTTCCGACACAATTTTGAACAGCCCGATTCTGCCAGTGGAAGAAGCATGAGTTCCACCGCATAACTCAAATGAACTCAGCTCTTTTTTATCGGAATTTTTTTCGGAGATTTTTACTGTTCTTACAACACTCTCGTATTTTTCCCCGAACAGAGCCGTCGCTCCCGCGTTTATTGCTTCGTCTTTGGACATCTCCGCACACACCACCGGCAAATCTTTTAAAATCGCGCTGTTAACGATTTCTTCGATTTTCAAAATATCTTCCTTCGAAACCGCGCTATTGTGGGAAAAGTCGAATCTCAGCCTCTTTTCGTCCAAAAATGAACCTCTCTGTGCAACGTGACTTCCCAATACAGAGCGCAGCGCCGCCTGCAACAAGTGCGTAGCAGTATGATTAGCACGGATTTTCTTTCGCCTGTCTGAATCGATACTCATTCTTGCGTTATCAAATACGCGGATCTCTCCAGAAACCATCTTTCCTCGGTGCGCGATAACGGTATTGCAAAACTTCAACGTGTTAACAACCTCGAATTTTCCCTTGTCGGTCGAAATAATTCCCGTATCTCCGCACTGCCCTCCGCATTCGGCATAGAAAGGCGTCTTATCTGTAATTAGCCAGCAGTCAGCGTTTCCTTTTTCAGAGTCTCCGATTTTCTCAACTTCTTTATCTCCGCAAACCACAGCTAAGATTTTCGCTGTATCTTCATCTTTGTCGTATCCCGTAAACACAGAAGGAGCTAGTTTTTCATGAAGTTTATGCCAAATTTTCGCTTCCTTTTTCTCCCCAGAGCCAGCCCAATTCGCCCTGTTTTTCTGCTTATCAAGACACTTATCAAATTCTTCTTTATCAACTGAAATTCCCTTGGACTTCAAAATATCTTCGGTCAAATCCAGAGGAAAACCGTAAGTATCATAGAGCTTGAACGCCTTTTCTCCGCTCAGAACATCTCCCGAAGACATGGTTTTGATATCGTTGCTCAGTATCTTCAACCCGCGCTCCAGAGTATCCAAAAATTTCTCTTCCTCCTGATGAATTGTCGTCTTAACCAGTTCTTTGGCTTTTTCCAATTCAGGATAAGC
Organism: Alphaproteobacteria bacterium; assembly: GCA_017614525.1. GTDB lineage: Bacteria > Pseudomonadota > Alphaproteobacteria > UBA3830 > UBA3830 > UBA3830. Next base: position 2,696 of record JAGABS010000024.1, on the reverse strand, counting down.
GCCTTTCATCGTGTTGATTAAAGTATCGGACAGCTCGTATAAAAAGGGTTTCTTCATGCCTATCAGATTTCCGTGGCGCATAGCTCTTCTCAAAATTCTGCGAAGGACATATCCCCTACCCTCATTGCTCGGAACAACCCCGTCGGAAATAAGGAAAGATATCGAGCGTATGTGATCCGCAATAACCTTGTAGGAAGGGTATACATCATCGAAATTTGTCTTGGAAATCCCCTTTATATCCCTGATCAAATCCCGAAACAAATCTATCTTATAGTTGTCATCGACTCCCTGCATAACCGCGGATATACGTTCCAACCCCATACCAGTATCGATAGATTTTTTCTTTAAAGGAATTTTTTCACCGTTTTTCAGCTGCTCAAACTGCATGAACACGATATTCCAGATTTCCATGTAACGATCGCCATCTTCGTCGGGAGTCCCGGGCAACCCTCCGAACATGCTTTCGCCGTGATCGTAAAAAATCTCGGAGCACGGACCGCACGGTCCGACATCGCCCATGGACCAAAAATTGTCATTGGTGGAGATCGGTATAACCATTATGTTTCCGGCGATCTTTTTCCACAGATGCATCGCCTCTTCGTCTGTGTGATAAACCGTCGCGATTAATTTTTCCTTCGGCAATCCCAACTCCTTCGTAAGAAAAGTCCAAGCGAAATTTATCGCGTCTTCCTTGAAGTAATCTCCGAAAGAAAAATTCCCGAGCATTTCGAAAAAAGTGTGATGACGGGCGGTAAATCCTACTTGGTCGAGATCATTGTGCTTGCCCCCCGCCCTTATGCATTTCTGAGATGTTGTCGCTCTCTTGTATTCCCTCGTTTCCAAGCCAGTGAAAACGTTTTTGAATTGAACCATACCGGCATTTGTGAACAATAAACTCGGATCATTCTGAGGCACAACCGTGCTGGAATCGACTATCCTGTGTCCGTTTTTCTCAAAAAACTTTAAAAATTCGCCTCGAATATCACTTGTAAGCATAACAACACCATAAAATAAAACGGCGGAATTATACCATTTAAGATCATAAAAATAAATCGCTACCGAATCGACGGCGAACCGATGATAACCCGCGACTATCGCGAAAATTTTATAAAAATCTTGCACTTTACACTAAAAACTGTAATGTTTTGTATAGTGGCTGGAAATATCAGTAACTAAAAGGTATTAGCGACTTAAAAAAATTGTTTGAGTGTCAGATTTGGTGGTTGGATGTCTTCTTATCAATATATTTACGTAATGAAAGGTGTTTCGAAAGTTTATCCGGGAGGTAAGCAAGTTTTGAAGGAAACTTGGCTGTCGTTTTTTCCCGACGCGAAAATCGGAATTATAGGTAAAAACGGGGCCGGAAAGTCCACGCTGATGAAGATTATGGCGGGATTGGATACAAGCTACAACGGAGAAGCTTGGTTGGCGAAGGGAGCGACTGTCGGTTACCTTCCGCAGGAACCCGAGTTGGACAAAGACAAGACCGTTTACGAGAATATCGTTTCGGGGTTGCAGGAACAAAAAAAACTCCTTGATGAATTCGATAATATTTCTGCCAAGTTTGCCGAGGAAATGTCCGACGAAGAAATGAACGAATTGATTGCGCGCCAGGGAGAATTGCAAGAGCAGATCGACTCGCTTAATCTTTGGGATTTGAATCGATCAATAGAGGTGGCCATGGACGCGTTGAGGTGTCCGCCTTCCGAAGAATTAGTAAAAAATCTTTCGGGTGGGGAAAAAAGAAGGGTGGCTCTTTGCAAATTGCTTCTGCAAAAACCGGATCTTCTCCTACTCGACGAGCCTACCAATCATTTGGATGCCGAATCCATAGCTTGGCTTGAAAAACATCTGCAGGACTATGAAGGGGCAGTCGTATTGGTAACCCACGACAGGTATTTTTTGGACAATGTCGTCGGTTGGATTTTAGAACTGGACAGGGGCAATACTTATCCGTTCGAAGGAAATTACTCTGCATGGCTGGATATGTACCAAAAGCGTTTGGAGCAAGAGGATAAGAAAGAAGAAGGCCGTCGCAAAATTTTGTCGAGAGAATTAGAGTGGGTCAGGCAGTCTCATAAGGCTCGTCAGGCGAAAAGCAAAGCCCGACTTAATGCTTATAATGAAATGCTGCAGCAGGAGGAAAGTAAGTCCTACAACACCTCGACTTTATACATACCTTCGGGGCCGCGCTTGGGTAATTCAGTCATAAAAGTCGAGAATTTAAGTAAGTCGTTTGGCGACAAGCTGCTCTTCGACGATTTGTCTTTCGAGATAGTACCGGGAAGTATTGTAGGAGTCATCGGAGCAAACGGAGCGGGTAAATCCACGCTGTTTAAAATACTGACCGGAAAGGAATCTTCGGATTCGGGAACCGTAACATTCGGAGAAACCGTGAAGTTGTCTTATGTCGATCAAAGTCGGGATAATCTTGATGATAAGAAAACGGTCTGGGAAGAAATTTCGGATTCGCTGGATGAGATTGAGTTGGGTAAAAGACGGTGTCCGAGCCGTGCCTATGTCTCGTATTTCGGATTTAAGGGAACAGATCAGCAGAAATATATCAACCAACTTTCAGGAGGTGAACGCAATCGAGTGCATCTCGCAAAAATGTTAAAATCGGGAGCGAATGTACTGCTGTTAGACGAGCCAACAAATGATCTGGATGTGGAAACTTTGCGAAATCTTGAAAACGC
>JAGABS010000023.1 GCA_017614525.1 Alphaproteobacteria bacterium | reverse complement strand
CGCATCAGCATGTCGGTAATTTTCCGGGAGTTACCGTTGAAAAATCGGAAGGTTTGATCAAAGGAGACCCGAATATTTCCGTCACGGACTTGCCGGGAGTTTATTCTTTGTCTCCCTACAGTAAGGAGGAAATTATTGCTCGAGAATTTATTCTGAATGAAAAACCCGACGGAATAATAAATATCATTGACGCGACAAATATCGAAAGGAATCTTCTGCTGACAATCCAACTTCTGGAACTGAGAATTCCGACGGTAATCGCTCTCAACATGATGGACGAAGTTCAGGCGAGCAATTGGAAGATCGATATCAATGGCTTGGAGAAATTTTTTGGAGTGCCTGTCATTCCGATCTCTGCCAAAAGAAATGAGGGAATAACCGAACTCGTTGAGCACGCGATGAATGTAGCGAGATACGAAGATCTTCCGAAACAACATGATTTTTGCGAGGAAAAGGGCGACAAGAAGAGTGCGGTGCACAGGTGTATCCACTCGATAATGTCTTTGATTTCGGATTGTGCAAATGCTGAAAATATTCCGCTTCGATTTGCTGCGACAAAATTTCTCGAAAAAGATAAATGGATCAAAAAATCGCTGGAATTGGATGAAAATCAAATCAAAATTATCGAAAAACAGATTTCTCAAATGGAAGACGAATGCGAAATGGATTCGGTAGCAGCTCTTGCCGACATGAGATTCTCTTTCATTGAAAAACTTTGCCGTCGTTTCGTGTTTAAGCCTCAGGAATCCAAGGGATTCAAACTGTCGGCTCGATTGGATAAAGTGTTAACCGGGAAATACACTGCGTTTCCGGCATTTTTCTGTATTATCGCGGCTATCATGTATATAACTTTCGGTCCCGTGGGGTCGTTTTTATCTCAGTTAATGGAAAGATTTACCGATTTTGTAACGACGGAAATCGATCAAGGTTTAACATCTTACGGATTAAATTCAGTAATGCATTCTTTGATTGTTGACGGAATTTGTGCCGGAGTCGGAAGTGTATTGAGTTTCTTGCCAATGATATTGGTATTGTTTTTCTTTTTATCTCTGCTTGAGGACACGGGATATATGGCGCGAGTTGCTTTTGTCATGGATAGAGTCCTGCGAAAAATCGGGTTGTCCGGACGAAGTTTTGTTCCGATGTTGATAGGATTCGGATGTTCAGTGCCTGCGGTTATGGCCGCACGGACGTTGCCGTCGGAAAGGGACAGAAAAATGACAATTCTTCTGACTCCGTTTATGAGCTGCTCCGCGAAGTTAACAATCTACGCATTTTTTACGGCAGCATTCTTTAAAGAAAACCAAGTGTCGGTCGTAATCGGCTTGTATCTCATCGGAATTGTTGTCGGAATAATCTTTGCCCTGATAATACGGACTTTCATTTTCAAAGGAAATCCGGTGCCTTTTATCATGGAACTTCCGAATTACAGATTTCCGAGTTTGGTAAATATTCGCAGACTGATTTTTATGAAGGCGAAAGACTTTGTAACTCAAGCTTTTTCGATAATCTTTTTCGCAACAATAATTGTGTGGTTTTTACAGGCATTCGATTTGAAATTGAATCTTGTTGATACTCCTGCGGAGAGTATGTTGGCGGAACTCGGCGATCTCCTTTCTCCGATATTTGCGCCTCTCGGAATGACCGATTGGAGAATTTCCGCAGCGTTTATAAGCGGATTCGTGGCGAAGGAAAGTGTGATCAGCACTTTTGCAGTGTTATTCGGCGGAGATGTTTCGTTGCTTTCTGACTGTTTCGGCAAGTTAACGGCTTTTGTGTTTTTGGTATTCTCATTGCTTTATACTCCTTGCGTTGCAACGATAGCAGCCGTAAAAAGAGAGCTCGGAAAGAGATACGCCGTCGGGATAATCTTCGTGCAATGCGCGATAGCCTGGGTTGTTTCGTTTTTTGTATATCAAATCGGAACAGTGATTTTGTCAGACTGTTAGCATATTCATGTTTTTTGAAGTAATACAAATGCCGAAGATGCAGAAGGAAAAATACCTTTCTTTTATTTCGGTTAGCAGCCCCAAGGGACTCTGGATATTGCGTCACCGAAAAGCCTTTTCCATTGCAACTTGCACTTTTTCAACGAAAGGATCTGTTTTGCTTAATCCCACGAAACAAACGTGCTCTATGGATTGACATTCGCTTAAAGCGCGTCCCATAAGTGAAGCGATTTCGTTTTCGTCATTTAAGAACGCTCCGCATCCGATTTTTCCGGGAACCAGAGTATCAGCTTTTGCTTCTTCAGCTCCTCGCACTAGGTTTGTGAATTTTTCTAAGACGCATTTTTCGTAATTTTTTTGAGCTTCGGCGAAAATGCACATTACTTTCTTATGTAGCTCTCTCTACTTTCTCTTGTTGCTCTGATTTTATCACGATTATATTAGCAATGATTTCGCTCGTACTGAGATTTCCACCCAAGTATTGCTTTGAGAAATTACGGAGCTTTTCTTCTGGGTAGAAAATCGCGATTTTCCCAACGTCTCGCATCATTTGAGGACTGCAGATGCTAAAGAGCCTGACTCATTATCTCGTATATTTTTTCTCCGTCCTTTTCTCTGCTCTGATTTATCAACATTGCGCCCGTCGGATCTTTGCTTACATCTATTGCGAAACTTGGCATGGAAAGAAAAGCATAGGATATTTCAGCAACTTTATCTTTGGGTAACTTGATCATTTTTGAACAGTTTTTTACATCATGAGTTACTAAAACCCCAATAATGGAATAAAAAGCTTGAAAACAGAGGGAAGAAAAGGCTAAGCTCCGAAAAAAAAGTGAACAGGAGCAAAGCCATGAAGAAAGATATCACGAGATTATTTTGTTTGGTAGATGATTTTCTGAAAGCGTCG
>JAGABS010000022.1 GCA_017614525.1 Alphaproteobacteria bacterium | reverse complement strand
TCATTGACCGGTGTCACCAAACCAGCAGCAACAAGCCGTCCTTTTATCCAGCGTCCCATTAACAGTTCGTCACCAACCGCGCTGAACTGCTTATTTCCATCACTTGTCGTATGCGCTTTAAACCAGTAGCCATCATCAGTAACGACAAAGAACGGAGAATTTTTCTTAGGATATCCTTCAAGCTTCGTGATATCTTTTGAAACTGTCATCTGGACTTCATACCAATCACGAGATTTTCGCTTGCTTCTCGGACGCGCATAGCATACATTTATATTGGATTTAGTGTAATGTTTGTTATCATCCATAAAGCGTTCATCAAAAGCTGGAACTTTAATCGGCAGGATAAACGAAGTGTTCGTTTGATGTTCAAAATATAACTTCACTCTTTCTTGCGTAATCCGACTGACGCGATCCATTCCATCAAGAAAAAATTTTTTCTCATGAATCAATGGCACATTCAAAATATCGGATATATTGGATGAGCAACGTTCATCCTTCAACTTTTTGATAAATGCCAGAAACTCGGAACATTCAGCTGGATCTTCAGTTAGAGATGCGATTTCGTACTGTCTCAAGCTGTTTGCATCAGGCTTTATAACTCCCATGTTGGCAGAACCCATTATTGTAGCAAAGCATACACCATCCTTGAGAAAGCTGTAGAGCTTACCATGGTATTTGAATGGTTTGACCAGCCGAATTTCTCCTATGCCTCTTTCCCTCCACTTTTGATTCAACTCTATGGCAGAATGATAGGATTTTTCCGGCATTCCCTCAATAAAGTACATACCTATAGTAAGCACTATACGGGAAACTCCATAATGTTTCACGATAGCATCCAACTCAGTCAGCGACGCATCGGAGACGTACCCAGTAGCTATCTCTATACTGTCGGCTTTTTGGGCCTGTTCAATAAAGCAGTCGAGAACTGTCTGTTTGCCGTTTTCCATAGAAAGCGGAAGAATATTTGAGTAAAGAATCTTCATATATTACACTCTCATTTACGTAGCTTTTCCCAAATCAAAATAATCCATTTTCCTTAACCCAGATTTATTCATTACAAAAATGTCTCAACTTGCGCTGATACTCTACCATATCGTGAAGTTTCAAACAAATTTAGAAGGCTACTACTCCTATTAAACTTATTCATCATGCTCTTACTTCTTTCTCAAATATCTCTAAACGCACACTCGCACCATGCAAGCACACATCACATCACCTCGCCATGCGACTGCACGCTGTTTACTAATTTTACTGAAACTACCAAACCACTTGAATGTTGGAATGTTTACCATATATTTATCTTTTTTGCAATAACATTTTGACTTTAATTGGATATAATTCACTATTCATCGATTGAATATGTTCAAAATAAAATTTAAAAATCTCCCCCCAAACAAATCGGACGAGCGAACACCTTATGTGGGATTTAAAGACGTTAGATTCGAGTTATGTTTTCACTATCATTCGCTACTCCAGTAGATTTTTGCGAAAAAATGTTAACGATTTTATGAAAAGTTGATTTAAATCTGAAATTTGAGCGGAAATAACGAAATTCTCCATTTCCCCTGATTTGGAGATTTTTCGGTATTTGGAGAGAGATTTTTCGCAAAACGTATAGACTGGAGACTGATTAAATGTATTTAAACTTTGGAATGGATTAATGATAAACTGCACACGGTTGACAAATCCTGTTTTCAAACTTCCCGAATTATTCTTAGAAATCAACAGGCTGGACGTTGCTGGTGGACATTGCAGGGTTCGAACCTGCGACCCCCACGATGTGAACGTGATGCTCTACCGCTGAGCTAAATGTCCTCCTAAACCGAACAATCGGATGCAACGTCACGTTGCTGGTGGAGCCAAGGAGGGTCGAACTCCTGACCTCTACAATGCCATTGTAGCGCTCTACCAACTGAGCTATGACCCCAACGCGAGAGTATAATGTACTATCTCCCAACTATTTTCAAGATATTTTCAAACATTTTCCGCCCTTTTTCGGATAATCAGCCTCTTTATGTGACGAGCGTCCGCCTCGACAATTTCAAATTCAATTCCCGACAGGTGAATAAAGGTTTCCCCGCGGGTCGGCATCCTTCCGGCCAGAAACATTACCAGTCCGCCCAATGTCTCAAAATTCACCTCTTCATTTTCATTTTTCAACAGAGGACTCACCAAGTCTATGTCCAACTTTTCTTCACATTCTGAGATGAGCATTTTTGCATCGGCAACGAAACTTCCGTCCTGCTTATTGATGATCTGGGGGAAAATACTCTGATTTTGCTGAATCTCTCCGACAATTTCGGAAACCACATCCTGAAGAGTAACCAGACCGTCGATACCCCCCAGCTCATCCACGACCAAAGCCATATGATTTGCCGAAGCTTTGATTTCAACCAAAAGCTCGAGCAACTGAATGCTCGGCGCTACATATATAACTTCTTTCAACAAGGAATGAATGTCAAACGAATCAGGATTATGTATATAAGGAAGGAAATCTCTCACACGAACTATTCCCACGACATTATCCAGCGTATCCTTATAAATAGGTATCTGCGAGAAATTATTTTTGGAAAAAATTTCAATGAACGAATCCAAACTCGTGTCGATTTTCGTCGCGACGATGTCCGCTCTGGGAACCATGATATCCTCTGCTGTCAGATCTTTTAATCCCAAAACATTGGAAACCAACGCCAACTCACTGGTATCATCGGTGTTCAACTCCTGAGCTACCTCGGAATCCGCCTCAATAAGATCCTCCAGTCTGTCGATGAGAGGGACCTCCGGTTCATGCCTGTGAAAAATCTTGGACAATAAGGCTCTTAATTTAGACATATTCACTCCTTCATCTGATACGGATCGCCTACTCCGATGGTCTGTAAAATTTTTGTTTCCAGATCCTCCATTTTTTCGGCCTCCTCGTCTTCAATATGATCATATCCCAAAAGATGCAACACACTGTGGACAACCAGGTGTTTCATATGATCGTCGAAGCTTTTCCCCTGCTCTTTCGATTCTCTGTCGATTGTTTCGTACGCAAAAGCGGAGCATCCTAAAACACACGATATTGCGCCCGAGTCGGTGTCAGCGTCGCAGCCGCAGCCACACTCCATTGCGTTCGAAGCGATATCTGCGTCGCAGCCGCAGCCACATTCCTCGGAATGCGCACAATGACAATCTCCTCCGCAAGAACAATCGAAGTCGTCGTACTCAAAATCCGATTCCATTGGAAAAGACAAAACATTGGTAGGGGAATCAATTCCTCGGTAAGTCTTGTTTAAAACCCTGATTTCCTCATCGCCGGTGCAAAGAACGCTGATTTCGATATCGTCATGGTGCAATTTCAGATAAGCAAAAACTGCTTTTGCCGCGTCCTCTATTAATTTTTTGATTTTTTTTGAATCCCAATTGTCATTTTCGATTATGATTTCAACATTCATCTATTCCTCCGACTTTACTTTTCCTTTTGATCTCACACTTTTCCTCGATTTGATATTCCTCTCCGATTAAACTATGGGAAACCGCGTTCGTTACACGAACTTTTACGATATCTCCTATGTTTAAACCGTCCGAATTACCAACGGTTACGGCCTGAAAATATTCACTTCTGCCGGCAAGCTGCCCCGAATGACGGCCTTCCTTAGCCAGAAGAACCTCGACTTCCCTTCCGACAAACGACGAATTAAAATCCGATTGCTGCTGATTCAACAGATCCTGCAATCGCTGCAAACGCCCTGCTTTCACATCCCCGGAAACCTGATTTTTCATTTTCGCCGCCGGGGTGTTCGGTCTCGGACTGTATTTAAACGAATACGCCTGAGAAAATTTCACTTTTTTCACGAGATCCAGGGTATCTTCGAAATCTTGATCCGTTTCTCCGGGAAATCCGACGATAAAATCCGAAGAAAATGCCATATCCGGACGGTAGCTCCTCAGCATGTCGATAACTTCAAAGTACCTCTCCCTCCCGTACTTGCGATTCATTTTCCTTAAAATTTCATCGGACCCCGACTGTACGGGCAAATGCAAAAAAGGCATCAATATGTCAATGTCCCGATGAGCCTTGGCGATATCTTCGTCGACGTCTTTGGGATTTGACGTCGTGTATCGAAGCCTCTTCAATCCTTCAATCGATGAAAGCTCCCAAAGCAACCGAGAAAGCCGACTGGTTTCGCCTGATTCATCCACTCCATTGTATGAATTCACATTCTGCCCAAGCAAAGTAATCTCTTTGACTCCGTTCGCAACCAATGATTTCGCTTCGGCTGTTATTTCCTTCACACTTCTGGAAAACTCTCTGCCTCTCGTGTGCGGCACAACGCAATATGTGCAAAAATTATCGCACCCCTCCTGAATGGTAAGATATTCGGAGACACTTTTCTCAGCAAAAGAGCCTGTTTTGTTAAATTTTTCAAACTTATCCGATGCTTTTTGATCGGTCAGAATCAAAGTGTCCAAATTTTTATTTTTTATTAAGTCGTCTATCCGCTCGGAGATACTCTGAATACTCTGAGGCCCCAAAATCATATCAACATACGGATGTCTTGCAAGCAAATCTTCCGGACGTGTCTGCGCCACACATCCGGCAACAACAATAATGAAATCATTCTCCGAGCTTTTATCTTTCAGAACCTTGGCTCGACCTAAGTCGGAAAACAGTTTATCGTCCGCTTTTTCCCGAATGCTGCACGTATTAAAAATCAACAAATTTGCGTTTTCAGCCTGATCTTCTTGTTTATGCCCCAATGATATCAGAATATCGCCCATTCGCTGGGAATCGTAGACATTCATTTGGCATCCGTAACTTTTGATATAGAAATGCATCATTTCCCTTTTGATTTATTCCAATCATCCATAAACTTTTTCAAACCTATGTCGGTCAGGGGATGTGTAAAAACCTGCTCCAGAACTTTTTCAGGCACCGTAATTGCGTCGGTCCCCGCCATCGCCGCCTGAATAAAATGGTTGATATTTCTGACCGACGCCGAAAGCACTTTCGTTTCGAAACCGTAAACACCGTAAACCTCAACAATATCGGATATAAGATTGATACCGTCTTGACCTATGTCATCAATTCTTCCGATAAATGGTGAAACATATGTAGCTCCGCACTTTGCCGCCATCATCGCTTGTGGAACGGAAAAACACAAAGTCAAGTTAGTGGCGATCCCTTTGTTCGACAATGTCTTACACGCCCTTAAACCATCAAAAGTACACGGCAACTTCACGCATACGTTCGGATGAATTTTTGCTAAACTCTCGCCTTCCCTAACCATACCGCCAAAATCGCCGGATATCACTTCAACGCTTACCGGACCGGCAACCAAACGGCTGATTTTCAGCACAATATCGTGAACATCCTTCTTTTTTTGCCTAGATAATATGCTGGGATTTGTCGTTACGCCGTCCACAAAATCTTTATACTTTTCTATTGCGCTGATATCAGCAGTATCAAGAAATATCTCCACAATGTCCTCCACTGTAACTTTGCTATTGTAATCTAAAATCAGAAACTTTCATATAAATAAAGATATTTTCAAAAAAATTAACTATTTTTTTACATTATCCGTATATCATGTCTGTATATGTTGATGGACGTAGAGATGCAGAAAAGATTTAAGTTGAGAAAAACCTGCCGCGGAGCTGCCCTGATTGAGTATGTTCTAATCGTTTCTCTATTGAGTCTCGCGCTTGTGGGAGGTTACAGAGCAGTGGGGAGTGGATACACGAGAATATACAACAACGTAGAAAGTGCTTTGTAACAGCAATATACTAATTCACAGCTTGGCTTGGTTTCAAATTCACCGTCTTCAGGATATCCTCTATTCTCTTCGTTCGCTCACGTGAAACATCAGGCAAAAATCTGATCTCGGGAACAAATTTAAGTTTTACATTGTCTCCTACAGCTTTCCTTATCTGCGAGGAATGTCTTTCCAAATAATCTACACAAACGCTGCTATCCAAACCATCAGAAACCGAAGATACAAAAATCTTTGCATGCCTCAAGCAAGAACTTACAGCCACATCGGTCACCACAATCATCACGGGATTCACTTCATCTTCATGACACCCAAGCCCCCCTCGAATCAAGTACTCGGAAACGACCTTCTTTATCTCTGAAGCCACCCTATCGGATCTCGAAACGTTGTTATTTCTTTTCATAGGAAACCCATCATAACTCACGCCAAAATTTTGCCATCACTAATTTGCCACCATTCACAGGAAACCCATCACAGCTTGCGGGCAATCTCTTCGATTTCATAGCATTCAATGACATCCTTCAAATGTATATCATTGTAATTTTCCAGGCATATACCGCATTCAAACCCGGCACGAACTTCTTTCACGTCGTCTTTCTCATGCCTGACCGACTTTACGGCCCCCGTATGCACAACTATGCCGTCGCGAATTAAGCGAAGCTTTGCTCCCCTCCTGACCACACCGTCCAAAACCATACATCCGGCAATTCTTCCGTACCGCGAAATATCGAAAACCTTTCTAACCTCCGCGCTGCCGATAACTTTCTCTTTTTCGTCAGGAGCCAACATACCCGACAACAACGCCTTCATGTCATCAATTAAATCATAGATCACGGAGTAGTACTTTACTTGTATCCGATCGCGGGAGATTTGGTCTCTGGCCTGCATATTCGCTCTTACGTTAAAACCGAGAATCATCGCTTGAGACGCCTTAGCCAAAACTACATCGCTTTCGGTAATTTCTCCCACGCCGGAGTGAATAATCTTGATTGCAACTTCGTCGTTGGACAACTTCTGCAAGCTCGAACTGATTGCCTCGGAAGATCCCTGAACATCTGCTTTCAAAATCACCGACAACACCTGCAACTTCTCGTCTGACGCCAACTTTGAGAACATCTGCTCAACCGTCGTGCGAGAAGACACAACCCAAGACTGCTCTCTCTTCTTTCTGTCTCGATAATTCGCGATCTCTCTGGCTTTCGCCTCATCTTCGACGACAACGAAATCATCACCAGGTATTGTTGTTCCGTTAAATCCGATAATTTCTCCCGGCATTCCCGGAGTCAGCTCCGGCAGAGCTTCCCTACAATCATTTCTGATCCCTCGAACCTTACCAAACACCGTTCCCGAAACAAAAACATCGCCGACCCTCAAAGTCCCTTTGTTAACCAATACTGTCGCGACGGACCCCAAACCTTTCTCCACCTTGGACTCTATCACAACTCCTTCCGCGGTCCTGTCGGGATTCGCCTTCAGTTCCAGCATCTCTGCCTGCAGAAGGATGGCCTCTTCCAACTTATCAAGATTCAAACCCGACTTGGCGGAAATCTCAATATCCATAACGTCACCGCCGTAAGACTCGACAAACACCTCGTAATTCATCAAATCTTTTCTTACCTTGTCGGGATTCGCACCTGGCTTATCCATTTTATTAATTGCGACAATGATAGGAACCTTGGCGGCCTTCGCATGATGTATCGCCTCAACTGTTTGATCCTTCACACTGTCATCAGCAGCCACAACCAAAACGACAACGTCGGTGACATTGGCTCCCCTGGATCTCATTTCAGTAAACGCCGCATGCCCCGGAGTATCAATAAACGTAATCTTTCTGTTATCCTTTAAAGTTACCTGATACGCACCGATTCCCTGAGTAATTCCCCCCGCTTCGTTCAGTGCCACGTCAGTCTTCCTCAAGGCGTCCAAAAGAGAAGTTTTCCCGTGATCAACATGCCCCATAATTGTGACAACAGGAGGCCTCGGCTTCAAATCCGCCTCAGTGTCCACTTTTTTCAATATCAACTCGACATCGCTGTCACTCACCCGCTTCACCTTGTGCCCGAATTCCGTGACAACAAGCTCCGCCGTATCTGCGTCTATAATCTGATTGGCCGTTACCATCATTCCGAGTTTCATAAGGCACTTGATAACATCTCCCGTTCTCGTTGCCATTCTGTTTGAAAGCTCCTGAACCCCTATGGTTTCAGGAATTACAACTTCTTTCACAACCTTTATTTCTTCCTGAGGCTTGGACGCATTCTGCCTGATTTTCTGTCTCGCTCTGCGAAGAGATGACAAAGAGCGAGTCCTCTCCTCCCCTTCATCGTCCAAAGCGTTGTATATTGAAATCCTTCCTGAAGAAGCGGCATACTTTCCCTTCAGCTCCTTGATGTCCTTTTTCACTGCAAGAGTCTTTTTCTGAGGATTGTTTGTCTTTACGAAATTATCCTCATTTTCGGAAGAATCGGAATACCTCTCGGAATGCAAGCCTCTTCTCGGCTGAATCTTACTGTGAGTCTCCTTAATTTTTACAAAATTATTCGAAAAACTCCTCTTTTCCGACTTCTTTCCGACCTTTTTTTCCGCACGATCAGACTCCGGTAAAAATTCTGCAGCAGATGACTCTGAATCCGATGAACTCGACGAACTCGATGTTTCCGAACCGTCATCCTCGTTATCGAACTCTTGACGTTCTGCCTCCTCCGACTGTCTCTGAGCTTCAAGCTCCTGACGCAGTTTTTCGTCGGCTTCTTTTTGCTGACGGAGTCTCTCCTCCTGCTCCTTGTTTTCTTTTATCGCGTCCTTTACGACCTTTAACCTGGTCTGAAGCTCCGCAGAAGTTAAATCCCCCTGCCGAAGCTCAGAAGAAGACTGAGTCTGGCTTGCCGCCGTCTTCCCTGCCGGACGAATAAACCGCTTTTTTTTCACCTCAACAGTGACAACCTTGGATTTTCCGTGAGAAAAACTCTGCCTCACCTTTCCGATCGGAGAATCCGCACTTTTTTTTACATCCGCAGGACGCGATAGACTTAATGTCCCCTTCTTTACTTCCGCCATAATATCTCCAAAATATCCCCAATCTACTTAAACCAATGTTCTCTGGCCTTCATGATGATATTACTGGCTTCGGCTTCGGAAAGATTCGGTAAAAGTTCGACCAACTCATCCGCGCTCAAATCCGCAACATCATCCAACTTCAGAATCCCCGCATTTGCCAGAGCAAGCAAATCACTATTAGAGAACGCCCCCAATTCCACGATTTTTTCATCGACATTTTTTTCGCTTAATTGCTTTTTGATCTCTTCTTCTCTCTTGCCCACGTAAACATTGGCTCTGTTTATCAATTCTTCAGCAAGATTCTCGTCAAATCCCTCGATGGATGACAGGTCCTCTTTGGAAATGTAGGCCAACTCGTCCACATTTGAAAAACCCTCTGTGACCAGCAGGTGGGCGATAACTTCATCACAATCCAAAGCGTCCATGAAGGCCTTGGAGCTCTCGTGATACTCTTTGTTCTTCCTTTCGAGAGCCTCTGTTTCGGAAACCACCGTCACATTCCAACCTATCAGCATCGACGCCAAACGAACATTCTGCCCTCGTCTTCCTATAGCCAAACTAAGCTGGCTGTCTGGAGCCAAAACTTCGAACTTGTGATTTTCCTCGTCAACAACAACCCTGGAAACCTCGGCCGGAGCCAACGCGTTAACGGCAAAAGTCGCAGGATCATCCGACCACAGAACGATATCTATCTTTTCCCCTTGGAGTTCTTGTATAATTGCCTGGACTCTGCTGCCTCTCACACCGACACAAGCTCCTATCGGATCAATATTGGAATCACTCGTGTAAACGGCTATCTTGGCACGGCTGCCCGGGTCTCTCGCCACGGACTTGATTTCAATAACTCTCTCGTAAATTTCGGGAACTTCCTGCCAAAACAACTTAACCAGAAATTGCGGATGAGTTCTGGACAAAAACACCTGCGGCCCCCTGTCTTCTCTGGAAACATCCGCGATATAAGCCCTGACTCTGTCCCCGACTCGGAAATTCTCCTTCGGAAGCAACTGATCCCTTCGAATTACAGCCTCCGTATGTCCTACGTCCAGAGTGACGGAATTAAACTCAGCTCTCTTCACCACACCGCTGACTATCTCCCCTACTCTGTCCTTAAACTCGTTATACTGTCTCTCTCTTTCCGCTTCACGGATTTTTTGCACGATTATCTGGCGACCGACCTGAGCGGCAACTCTTCCGAAATTAATCGGAGGAAGTTTCGTGGTAAACACCGTTCCTATCTCCGCGTTCGGATCCATTTTTTTTGCTTCTTCCAAAGTGATTTCATTAAACTCATCCTCAACGGAATCCTTCACCGTCAAGTACTTCATTATAGTAACTTCGCCGGTTTTTTTATCGATGTTTGCCCTTATATCGCTCTCGTATCCGTATCTGGACCTCGCCGCCTTTTGGATAGCTCCTTCCATAGCCTCCAAAACCTGATCTTTATTCAGCCCCTTTTCACGAGCAACAGAATCTGCAACCTGCAATAACTCAGGTCCGTAAAACTTGGAATCCGTCCACAAAGCCGTCGACATAACTCATCTCCTCTTCAAAACTCTCTTTTCACATTAGCTCTTTTTACATTGTCGAAGGACAAACAAATCTCTCGATTGTCTTCCTCGGGAATCTCAACCTTGATCAGACCCTCCGCCTCGTCGACACTTACAATCCTGCCCGTGAACTTCTTTATTCCCTCCACGGGATCAACCAGCTCCATCTTTGCAATCTGACCGCAAAAACGCTTAAAATCTCTGATCTTTGCAAGAGGACGGTTCTCACCAGGCGAACTAACTTCCAGATTATACGCCCCATTGATAAAATCTTCAACATCTAAAATCGCGGAAATCAACCGATTTGCTTCCACACAATCATCAACCGTGACATTCTTCTCGTCCAAACGATCGATATCAATCCCGACCACCAGTCTCTTTTTGCCTCCGACGACATTAACGCGAACCAAATCGTACCCCTTACTTTCCAGCGGAGCCTCAACAACTTCTCTTATTCTTTCCTCTAGCTTCAATATAAAATATCCTAATTCTTACCAACACAGAAAATACTGAAAAACTCTCTGTTTTTCAAGTGTTAAACCAGTCTAAAACACTTCTCCAAACACCCCGCCCGACGACTTAAAACACCTCGTCCAAAGCCGACGGATCTATCGCTTCATCAACTTCTTTCAGAACTTCATAATTCACTTTCACTTCGTATTTCTTCGATAAATACCCGATAAGCTGCTGATACATATCCTCTGAATTATCCTGCATCAACAAAATATAATTCTTTTGCCTCTCTTCCTCTTCCTTTTTCGCGTCATAACCTATGTCAGCCAGTTGATAAACCACGATTTTTCCGTTTATCTCCTTCATCCCCGCTTTATTTTTGAGCTCGGAAAAAATTTCTTCGTGCAAATTGTCGACAACCTCTGATTTATTTCTCTCATCTGAAGTTTTTCCGTCTTTATCGAAATAAGCCGTCGATCTCACATTGTAACGCTTCTTCTGAGCCAACTTCACAAAATCTTCGCCCTCGGAAGTTTTCGATATTACATCCTCGGCAATCTTAATCGCCTTCGCATGCTGCTGATCTTTGTACCAAGCTTTCTTAACTTTTTCTTTCGCCTGATCGATCGGTTCGACATGCCTTGGCTTTACGTCGGACACATAAACCAGCCATTGCACCAACTTTTTATCGGCATTCTCTGCTTCGTTGAAGTTTCCAACCTCACTTTCGTCCAATCCGAAAGCCACCGTCATGACATCCTTTTTAAACGGAAGCTTTACTTTATCTGTTTCGTCCAAGGCAACGTCTTTCAGCTCCAGAGTTTTCAGATTGAATTTTCCGGCAACTTCCTTGACCGTACTGCCCGAAACCAAGTCGTCTTCCACTTGACGGGTAATCTCCTCTGCCGCTGCGGCTGTCCTTTCCTGTTTCAGCCTCTTAAATTCATCAGTGGACTTGAACTTCTCTACGCTGTCCTCTGAAAAATCATCACCATAAAGTTCCTGAGCCCCTTCGATAATTTCCTCTTGCGAAATCTCCGTATTTTTTCCTACTTCATCCACAGACAACATCAGTACACTGAACGAACGCTTCTCCGGAACCTCGAATTTCTCGGAATTATCATTGTAAAACTCTTCCAAATCCGCATCCGTGGGATTTCCCGTAATCTTAAACGAAGACGGATCGATTTCGAAAAACTTCAGTCTTCTTTTTTCCGTGTTGATCTTCAAATAATACTTAAACTCGTCCGCCAAAGAAATATATCTGAACGGGAACTGAATAATATGCGACTTAATCTCTCTCCTGGAGGAATCCAAAAATTCGCTTTCCGACATCTCTATCGCGCGCAAGAATTTTCTGAGACTTGCCGCATTAAAATGCCCGTCGTTGGTCCTGAATATGTCCATGTTGCTTATATGACTGTACATCGTGGAATCGGAAACAATCACACCGAAATCATTTGCCGCCAAACTTATGACATTTTCCCAGATTATTTGATGGAGAATCTTGTTGGAAATCTCCTTGTCATCCACATCGTCGGAACGTCTTTTTATGGCACTCAACTTCTTGTTTTTTTCGTATTTAAAGACTTGTGGATGAATCTTCACATTAGCGATTTTTACGACATAATCTTTACCCGTTAATTTATCAACCACGTAGGTAAATCCGAAAAACAGCAAAAATGACCCGGCCAAAATCGTCAAAAATATCTTCACCACAATCGATTTAGAATATTTACGAATTAATTCCAGCATTGATTCTTTCCTAACTTCAAATACACAGCTATATTATTAACTGTTATTTGTTGTAGCAAGTGTAAATAGGGGGATTTTATGAAATTTTTGGTCTCAAACTGGAAGATGAACGGAGATGTCGAATTTGCGGAAAATTTCTTTGAGAAAGTGAACCGTATAGACACGAAAAATCGAGTCATAGTCTGTCCTCCGTTTCCGTTACTCCACAAATTCAAAGACTTTTCCCATTCCTTGGGCGCGCAAAATTGTTCGGAAAGAACAAGCGGAGCTTTTACGGGAGAAATAAGCCCTCTGCTGCTGAAAGACCTCGGCTGCGAATATGTTATTATCGGACATTCCGAACGCCGCCGTATGTTTAACGAGTCGGATGAAACAATTTACAAAAAATACAAAACACTGACAGATTTAAACCTCACTCCGATTGTTTGCATCGGAGAAACCGAAGAAGAAAGATCCGAATGGCGCGACGTTTTATCAATTCAGCTTAATAAATTTAAAGACGATGGAAATTTATCAAGAGCGATCATCGCCTATGAACCTATTTGGAGCATCGGAACCGGAAAAACTCCGACCGCCGCGGAGATTCATGAAGTTTTGAATTTCATAAAACGGACAACCCATTCAAAATGCCCTACCCTCTACGGAGGTTCCGTCAATATCAAAAATATATCGGACATCCTGCGAATTCCTTCCATCGACGGCGTTCTAATCGGAGGCGCAAGTCTGAAAATCGAAGAATTTTCCGAAATGGTGCGGTGTTCGGTTTGTTAACAAACCTACATCCCGCCAGTTCCGAAAAGAATCCCCTTCTCCGAAATTGAATCTGCCAAAAATCAGGAAGCGGAATTCTTCTCACGCAAATGAAGGCCGTTCGTACAGCATTCTATCTTGCAAATGCCCCCTGCGTCGCATTGGGTTCGGTTCGAACTCGTGAATGTTTTAATTTAGTTCGCTGCCCTTGCAAAATGTCAGGTTTTAAAGATTCTTCCGCCTTCTTAGAAGAATTTCGCAAGACTCGAATTGGCTTGATAACAAAATCTTCGCCTTTTTCATCGTCAAAACGACCGTCATTTTGGCTTGCGTCAGAACTCTTTGCTTTTTTCGGGTGATGCAACTCTTCCTCATCATCTGTATCGATCAATTTTCCCGTCGCATCTTCGCTTTCGATTTTTAATTTTTTCAACCTATTTGTCAATAATACAATATCATCCGGCGACTCCAAGGATTCCAATTGTTTTATCAAGAAATCTATCTTTTCGCGCCTTCTCTTCCGTGACGCCTCTGCTTTCTCAGGCGACACAAAATAGCGCCGCTGCGGCTCCCCTTGCGATTCGAAAAAAGCTTGCCACTGGTCCTTTGTTCCAAAATCCTTCACGTCATTATTTTTATGTAATTGCGGCTCTCCTTGAGATTCAAAAAAAGCTTGCCATTGATTTTCAGTTCCAAAATCTCGCACGTCATTACCTTTAGACGATTCTTGTAATTTAGCTAATTCCTTTTCATTATCTCTATAAGTATTTGAAAAAACGTTTTCGCCGTAAATCAATGCCGCCGCACAGCATACCATCAATAATTTGTTCATAACCTTCTCCTTTCAAATTTTTTATATTTAAACCAAGTTTTCGTAATTCTTAAAAACTAGCCCATTTTTGCCTCCTTTTATCTTCAACTTTTTACAAATAATACAGAAACCCAGAACTCGGGCCACTCGCCCCATCTAATCTCAATGTTACCTGAAATTAGTTAACGGAGAGTTAATTTTTTGAAAAAACATCAAATAAACAGCAATGTAATGCTTTCAAGCGATTTTTTGGAAAGGCAATTTTACAGAATTTACAAAACATCTCTGTTTCAATCGCCGAAATACATCGTTATAATGAGGCGTTTCTTAGATGAAAGATAGAAGATGAATTCTTTGTGGTATTTGGAAAACAACATGAGTCCCGATGACTGCATCGGAATCGATGAAGTCGGACGCGGACCTTTGGCCGGGCCAGTGGTGACTTCCGCCGTATGGGTCAGCGCGGAAGGAATCGCGTTGATCGAAAAGGACGGGATAGTGGTAAGAGATTCCAAAAAACTTTCGCACAAACAAAGAAAAAAAGTTTTGGATTGGATCAAAAAACAGCCAGAAAATATAATAAAGTATTCCGTGGCGACGGCGTCCGTCGAGGAAATCGATTCGCTGAACATCCTGCAAGCGACTTTCTTGGCAATGCAGCGGGCGTATTCCTCTCTGAAACTTGTTAAACCTTTGACTTTGGTCGACGGAAATAAAGCCCCAAAGCTGGAAAATACTCAGGTGCGAACGGTAGTAAAGGGAGACGACACCGTCATGTCCATTGCGCTGGCTTCCATCATTGCGAAAGAATACCGCGACAATCTCATGAAAGAGCTGGACAAAAAATATCCGCAGTACGGCTGGAGCACAAATGTCGGATACGGATCCCAAAAACACATAATCGCAATCATCCAATACGGAGCGACACCGCACCACAGAAAGACTTTCGCTCCGGTGAAAGACCTGGACACCGCCAACAAAGAGATGTCTAAGGCAATCTCATTGATGAGCAAGTAATCTTCCTGCGGTCGGCCAATCGGGAGGGATGATATTGCTTGATACACCCATTTTCCTATCAAAACAGCCCGAAAGGTTAAAAACTCGTTAATTATCAATTGGCTTACTTCAAATTCAGCCCGAAGGGTTAAAAACTCGTTAATCTTAACCTCTTGTTAATTTTTAATTAAAGGCTGCCCCTCACCCCCCACCCTGGGTATGGTAGCACAGAAAGGTTAAAATTCCGTTAATTTAACCTTTCGTTAACCTTTAATACAAGACGCGCCCTCTGG
>JAGABS010000005.1 GCA_017614525.1 Alphaproteobacteria bacterium | reverse complement strand
GAAGACCTCGTCGCGAAATTTCTCTAAGTAGCGGATCAAATTTTTTAAAAACTCCAGTTTGTAATAATATTGCGGACAATCTACCTCTTGGCCGTTCGGGACGTAGACCGACGCGACAAAAATTCCTCCCGTAAACGCTTCTATATAGCGAGCTTCTTCACAGAAGTCTGAGGATACTTCTTCGAGCGGATATTTCGAGCAAATCGCCACGCCGTTTCGTCCTTTTTGTCCCTTGATCGCAAGATTGTATCCGAGATCTTCTATCGCTTCGCGCGGAAACTGATGATCTTCAACTCTGGTTTCCTGCAATAAAATAATGTCGGGGTTATGAATCTCCGCCAACTTTGTAAAACTTTCCAATCGCGCCCTTATGGAATTGGCATTCCAAGAAACAATTTTCATCTGACCCTCATTAACTACGATTCGAACTTTCTCAAAATACCATACACAAAGGCGGCTTGCACAGTCGTTGGGTGAATTTTCGAAAGGATAGGTGCGCGGATTTTTCCGGGAAAGATCGAGAAGAAGGAGCCGAAGCTCCTTCAAAGTCAGTTATTGGTGAATCTTAGTGTTTGATGAAAAAAAACCCTTCGCTGATAATCTCTTTAGCGGATTATCTTGAACAGCAAACTCTTTTGGATTAGGTAGAGTATGTATTTCTTTCGGTAATTCTGTTAAGCGGTTTTCCCGAAGAGGTAAATCTATCCTCAAAAATACGGGTTTTCATATCTTAACTCAGGTCCATATCTTCTGATAATTTTAACAACTGATTTGTCTGAAAAGAGTCGATGGTATTTGGAGATTCTTTCATCCTTCTCTTGATTTTCTTTTTCCAAATCTTTAAAAGCTTTTAAATTTTTAGCTCTCTGTTTCTTCAGCTCGGTTATTTCTTGATTAGCTTCTTCCAATTTTCGTTTCAGATTGTTTTCTTGGTTTTGAAAATTCTCTATTCTTTTATCTTTTTCTTGATTTGTTTTTACCAATCTTTGGTTTTCGAATTCCCGTGCTTCTTTTTCTTTTTGATGAGTGTTTTCATTCTCAGTTTGTAGATTTTGGATTTTTTTTAGCTCCGTTGCCGTATCCTTGAGAAGAGTTTTCAGTTCCTGATTTTCAGCTTTTAAAGATTCCTGTTTGCTTTTGTATTCTGCGATCGCTTCGTTATTTTGCGATATTACATTCCGCAGTTTATTTGAATGCAAAAATTCGAATTCGCGCTGAATCTCTTCTTCTTCGACACTTCGCGATCTTTTGCGAGGGCTTTTTTCATAAAACTTGTTGAAAACATCGTTGTTCGCTTTGATTAGGCGCTGTTGCATAAAGGTTAGTTTATCTCTTAATTCCCGAATTTTTGAGTCTTTTTCTTGTGTTAGTTTTTGAATTTCAGCATCCTTGTCTCGTACCTCAGATTTTAAAATATCGGTTTCACTTAATATCTTTAACATCGAACTTATGAGATTATTTCCATTGATCTCATTACTTTGAAAATTTTCTTGCGGACTTTCTGTCGATATATTTGTCTCCGTAGGATTTTCCCTTTTTATGTCTCGCAACAGTTGATTATGACCACTTCGGTTAGAACTTTCTCCGTGATAATCAGGATTCATTCCAAACACACTCGCAGTTAAAACCGCGAAACTAGCTATTAATAGAGATTTATGCATTTTCTGCTCCTTTCTTAAATATCTCTAAACGCATACCTGCACCGCGCAAGCACGTCGCTTTCTCACATCTGATCACACCATGCGACCATCTGCTCACTCTACTATCTAAAACTACAAAAACTATCTGAATAAGGAGACATTTACCATATGTTTAATTTCTTTTCAATATCTTTTTGACTTTTTATTTTCGTCGCCTTCAATATATGCTGTTCCCCTTGATTATCTGCGGAATATAAGTAACAATTTCGATTGTAAAGTGTTGGAGAGTGAAATGAAGGTCTATCCGTCTATGTTGTCTGCAAATCCCTGTTGTTTAGGGGATGAATTGCGGGAACTCGCGGAGGCTGACGGAATTCATTGGGATGTGATGGACGGAAATTTCGTTAATGCAATTACTTTTGGTGCCCAGATAATCAAGGCACATCGAGAAATTACCAGTCAGATTTTTGACGTGCATTTGATGGTGGCGAATCCTGAAAATCACATAGAAAATTTTGCTAAGGCCGGTGCAGATATCATCACAATACACGCGGAGGCTACTGCGCATCTGCACGCTGCGCTGAATCTGATAAAGTCATACGGTTGCAGAGCGGGGGTAGCGCTGAATCCAGCAACATCTCCGGATTTTATACAATACATAATGGACGTTGTAGATGTGATTTTAGTAATGACGGTGAATCCGGGACGCGCGGGACAGTCTTTTCTGTATTCGCAGCTGGAAAAAATTCGAGACGTTGCTGAAATGATTTCCGACGATATAGAAATTCGCGTCGACGGAGGAATTAATTCCGAGACAGCAAAGGCCTGTGAGCAAATGGGGGCGTCTTCCTGCGTGGCGGGATCTTATGTTTTTAACAGTGATAATTATTCGGAAGCCATTCGAGAACTGGCAAACAAGAGCTATTAAGAAGTGAAAATTTGGGGGAATCAATGTCGATATTTTTATTTTCTTCCGCTCTCTGTCATAAAAAGTTATCCACAGATTTTTCAATGAAATCAAGCGGCTAAAAATTCGTGTAGATTTAAGAAGGCGCAACCCTCTGAATTATCTGAAAATTTTATTTTTTAGGAAAATATTGTTATTTTTCAATATGTTACAATCAAGAATCAAAAAGCCCTTTTAAGATTGCTGAATTTTTAAGCACTGGCGAGCGATTACTTAAAAATAAGATAATCCACAGACTTATCCACAATGTTGTCCACAGTTTCAGTGGATAAGTGTTAAGAAAGGGTTAATTTCTGTATATCAGACAGCCGAACCTGCTGCCGAAGGAATTGATTCTGCACAATCCCCAGTTTCGACCAAAATTTATTATGGATGGAGTCGGTATAATCTTCAGTTCCGGCGGGCGATGCCAATGAGATTAATTCGGCACAATCTTCAATTTCGGTAGATAATTTCTAAAATTTTTTCCGTACAAGATTTGAATTTTCAAAACGAGTCTCAGACATTTCTGCTCAAATAAATTGTGCGAAAAACAAGCTTTTTCTTCCACAGAGCTGTGCAACAGCTTGTGTCCTCTCGGACTTAGCGGGGTTATGTTCCACCAATAGTTGATTCCCCCGGCATTTATCGGAATTATATGGTGCGCCTCAAAAGATAAACTTTTTGTAACTCCCTTTTTGGTTATGGTTAACTTCGGCCAAATCATGTGGTATTGCGCTTCCCACTTTTGCTTCAGCCCCGATTTTTGTTTGTTGAATTCATGGCGGACCGAGTGTCTTTGTTCTTGCGATGGATGCCTATCATTATTGTGTAGATAAAAATTTCTCACTGAAATAATTTGGTTTGCGTGAATTTTATGTTCCGACAGTGACTGAAGTTTCTGAATGTACAAATCTATGGCTTCACCGTCATCAATTCCTGCGAAAAAACAGATTATCGTCCCAAAAATCATCAAAAATACTGAAGAAAGCGAATTTTTTCGAATATATTTACGAAAAACAGAAAATAATGCCTTATAAAAATGCTTCATCTTAACGATATATCAACTAACCGCCGGTATAATATTACAGTTGGGTGCCTCGGGGCTATCGAAATATTTACTTTTTTGTAGTAAAGGTAAACAAAAAGTTAAAATTTCGTTGAAAATCAATAGGTTACTTGACATGGCTATTATTTTATGTTAGAATTAGCCAGAGTAGTTGAGGAAGATGAAATGAAGAAGAAAGTGTTTTTGTGTATGGCCGTTTCTCTCGTAGTTTTTGAGTCTATGGCCCGTGAGGCGTCGACCGTTGATGTTCAGAAACGGCATAGTCTTATGGATTTTTTCAGGAGCGGGACAAAGGGTCAGATACTGAAAGATGGACAGGAAAGCAGTTATAGCGAAAATAATTATAAAAACGATAGTTATGGGGATAGGTACGGCGAGGTGTCAGTCGGAAATTCAAGGGAAAATGTTGTGCCTAGAAGAAATTCATCTCCCACTGAATTTCGGTCTGCTCCGGTTGATCAGGTTTCAGTACTTTCCGATAAAATAATAGAAGCTCCTCTAATTACTGAACAGAAATTGGAAGAAGATCAAGCACCGCTGGAAATATCGGAAGAAAATAAAATCGATGAAGTATTTGTGAATTCGTTCCGGGGAGTCACAAATTTGAACGATCTTCTGAAGAATATACAATCTAATGTCGAAAGCCTGACTTTCGGAAGGATGTCCAACGATGACTACAATAAATTGATTCAGAAAAAGCAGAAAATTTCCGTATCAAAAGATCAGTACGAAAAATCGACTCTGGCGTATGATAAAATCTGTGCAATGGAAAAAATTCTGATGGATTATAATTCTGTCAGCGAGATTTCAGTGCATTTTCTCTCAGACATAGCTAAGCAGGAAATAAACAAAGTGCAGGAATCGCTGTTTTTGTCGGAAGTTGATGCGTTGGGTGACGGATTGACCTATACTTTCAAAACTCAGATCAGTGATAATTTAAAGAATTCCATATTAAATATCCACAAAGAGATTACGAACTACGAAATAAAAGAATTTTCTCATAAATTATTGAGAGAAATTGAGAAGATACCTAACGAATTGCTCGATCCGGCTCAATATGCGAAGGTTGAAAAAATTTTGAAGGAAATTCACTCACCTATAAGCGGGAATTTTGAGTCCAAGTGTGCCGCTTTGAAGCATTTGGTTGAGTCTTATAATGATCTGAAGTCCATTCCATTCAGACTGAAAAAGATTTCTTCTGACAGCGTAAAAAAGTTGGCGCTGAGAGCGGTTGAGGATATTTTCTTTGAAAAAATGTTGAATACACTGCGAACTATGGATGAGGAACATTATTCGGCGACGGCGGAAAACGATTGTGAAGCGTTGGCGGCTTTGAATATAAAGAAGTCGTTATGCAAAATGCTCGGAGGAATTTCTTATTCCGGTAAGGAGTACAAAAGCAATATCGAGTCTTTCAGAACGACTGAGTCTCTGGCCGAAAAGCAAAGTCTCTTGAAGGATTCGATATCTCAGTTTAACAAAGCCGTTGATCTTTTCAAGATTGCCGTGACAGCCTTGAAGTCTGAAGGGCGCCATCCAAAATTGAAAAATATAGATGCTATAAGCACAATCAACGAGGACATCGATAAGATTTTTGAAAAAATTGCTATTTACGATAAAAATGCGAAAAAAGAAGGTCTCGAAGGCGTTCAAGAGGTCGTCATAGAAAAAAATGAAGTGACTCCTGACAAATTTCCGGCACAGACTGTTCCGAGCAATTCTTCCGACAAAGTTGCAGTAGATAGGGAACTGGAAGCTGCATTAGACAACGCAGACGCGGCGTTCCCCGTGAATCCTGCGGATGCAACAACTCCCGCGAATGCTCAAGCTCCGAAGGGAAAAAATTCCACGGAAGATTTTGATCTGGCTGAAATGGAAAAAGCTCTGGTAGAAAGCGAGAAGCAGATGAATTAGCACCACCGGTGTTGCAGAAAGAGCAAATTTCACTATTCTCTGTTACTGCAGTCGAATTCTCGAGAGCAGCTGTCCCTGACTCTCGGCAAATCCGCGTCCCGGTCTGAATAACTTCCCGTCATCCGACAATATGCGAAATCACAACGGGTTTTTTCCCGCGGTGGTCTGCGAACACCGTTTTCACGATCTTTTTTATCAAATCTTTTGCTTTTCCTTCATCCAAGATTTTTTCACGGACGATGTTTTCCAAGGACAATTTTATTTCCGACTCAATATCTGCCTGAACATCTTTCATTTCCTGCTTCTCGGAATCTTCAAAAACACCGATATATTCAATGTTTACTAACTTGAAGATGCCTTTTGAATATTTTATGCATAGGCTTACGACTCCGTCCGTGGAAAGTTTCTCACGAGATTTGTAAATATTTCCGTCCATCGGTATCAGCTGATTTCCGTCGACGGCTAGTACCTTGCTTTTTTCTTCTCGGATGACCTTCGCTCCGTCTTTGCTGATGTTTATTACGTACCCGTCGTGAGGAATTAATATATTTTTGATACCAATTTCTTTTGCGATTTCAGCCTGTTTGTGAAGATGCATTCTCTCTCCGTGGATCGGAATCAGGATTTTCGGTTTGACCAATTTATAAAGATGTTCCAGTTCCTCTCTGCTCGGATGACCTGACGCATGAATATCGTAATCGAAATCCGTGACAACCCGAACACCTTTTTCAATCATCAGATTTTGAATTTCAGAAACTGCTTTTTCGTTTCCGGGAATAGTCCGTGAGGAAAAAATCACGATATCATCGCGGTCAAGTTTCACGTATCTATGTGCGTCGTTAGCTATTTTATTCAGCGCGGAGCTCATTTCTCCCTGGCTGCCGGTACAGACTATCAATACCTCTGACGGAGAGAAGTCTTTTATTGATTTATCCCCGTAAAAGGCGGGAATGTCCGAAAAATATCCGGATGCTTTCGCGACTCTTTCGATTTTTTTCAGAGAACGTCCCGCGACAATCAGCTTTCTGCCGTTTTCCTTTGCTGCGCAATAACAAGATTCCAACCGAGCCAAATTTGACGCAAAACAAGTGATTAAAATTCTGTGTCCTTTGTGACGTTTAACCAAATCTATCAGATTGCCTCGGACCTCTTTTTCTGTTCCGTAATGTTCTTCCTTAAATGCGTTGGTTGAATCGCAAATCAGAGCCAAAACACCCTTTTTCCCGTAAGCCTTTAGTTTGTTTTCATCTGTCTTCGTTCCCAAAACAGGGTCATTGTCAATTCGCCAATCTCCGGAGTGAATGACGGTTCCTTCCAGAGTTTTAATCGCAAATGCACAGGATTCGGGGGTGGAATGGGCGACCGAAATAAATTCAACGCCAAACGGACCGACTTTTATTTCCCCCTGATTCAGAGAAACTTTGATAAGGGGAACTTCTTTCGCAAGCCCGAACTCCTCCAGCTTTTCCCTGATCATTTCAATTGCGAAGGGACGCGCGTAGATTGGGCACTCAATCATCGGCCACAAATAGGGAATGGCCCCGATGTGATCTTCGTGAGAATGAGTAATAAAAAGGGCTTTTATTTTCGACTTGTTTTTGATCAGCTCGTCAGGGGAGGGGACTATCAGCTCCCGTCCGAGGGCACTGTCGAACCCCATTCCCATATCCACCAAAATCCATTGATCGTTATAAATGTACGCATATAAATTCATTCCGATTTCAGAGCATCCTCCGATCGAAATAAAATTCAGCCCCGTCAGGTTTTTACTTTTTTTTGTCATAATTCACCACTATTTTCTTTTCATTTACAAACATATCTCCGCTTGAGATATACAATTTTTCACCATCACATTCCAAAATTAATCTTCCGATCTCGTCAATTCCTCTGACTGTCCCCGAAAGACTGTCTTCTCCATTCCTTACGGTCACTTCAGAATTCACTCCGACAATATTCCGAATCCAATACTTCCTTATGTCAGAAAAACTGTCGGTCTGCAGTAAATTCATTTCGTCATCCAAATTATTCAAAACGGACCGAAACAATCTATCCGCGGAAACATCCAAGACGCCAATAATTTCATCCAAGCTGACAGCCGTAGGCATCGAAACCGAATGAATATTCAGGCCAACACTGATTACGATCCAATTTTCGATGACCGCGAGCAGTATACCACTTAACTTCTTGTTTTTATAGTATATATCGTTGGGCCAATGCAGATATAAAAATTCCTTTTTGGTGGGATCAAGCAAATTTTTTACGGTTTTGTGAACAGCGCATGCGGTTGCCAAGGAGATTTTGCAGATATCTTCATTTTTCGGTAGCTTCCTTATTATGGATGAGTATAAGTTGCCGTCAGCCGATGTCCATTTCCTTCCGCACCGTCCGACTCCGTTTGTCTGGATATCCGCCAAAATTCCGCACTCAAAAGCAGAATTATTTTCGATCATTCTGATGGCAAGCTTATGAGTACTGTCAATTTTTTTCAGCTTTATAATTTTCAAATTTTCTTCTCTATCTTGTTTAATAAATTTTCTAAGTTCTTCATATCATTGGGCAGATTACATTCGAAATGCATAACTTTTCCGTTTGTAGGGTGGATAAACTCCAAAAAATATGCATGCAGAGCCTGACGAGGAAATTCGTTTATTTCCTTCGAGAATTCTTTCGGTAACGAATAATTTTTCACCTTGTAAGTTCGATCTCCTATCAATGAATTTCCAAGATTGGACATATGCACTCGAATTTGGTGAGTTCTTCCCGTCAGCAGTTCGCACTCAACTTTCGAAGCACAATTCGAAAAATTTTTTATTGTTTTGTAAATCGTGACAGCTTTTTTCCCTTTGGATTGCGAGACGGACATCTTCAATCTGTTTTTTTCACTTCTTGAAATCAAAGTTTCGATTTTTCCGTTCGACGGGCGCAAAACGGAATATAAAAAACATATATATTTTCTTTTTATTGAATGAATTTCAAATTGTTTGGCCAGATGAACGTGTGCGAAGTCATTTTTTGCAACCACCAAAATTCCGCTGGTGTCCTTATCAATGCGGTGGACAATTCCCGGACGGATTTCAGAGTTAACTGTGGATAAATTTTCTCCGCAATGATGTGCCAGCCCATTTACCAGAGTGTGATCCCGATTGCCCGCTCCCGGATGAACCACGACCCCGGCAGGCTTATTTATCACCATCAGATCATCATCTTCGAAAAGAATTTCGAACGGAACCTGGGCGTCAGGACGAACCTCAATTTTGTCCGACGGAATATTTTCTTCCACACAGACTATATCCTCAGATTTTAACGGGAAATCGGGGCTAAAAACTTCCTTCGAGTTAACCGCGACGAACCCTCCCTTTATCCAGGACTGAATTTTCGTTCTCGACACGTCGCAAATTTTTCTCGATAAAAATTTGTCGAGCCTTTCCCTTCCCGCATCAACAATTAGTTTGATGAATCTTCTCCCTTTCTCTTTCTAGGCTTCCTTTTCGAAGGAGAAACAGGCATTTTCGATTTTTTTGTAGGTTTTACGATTACGGGTTTTTGTTTCTTTTCGATTTTTTGTCCTTCCAAAATCTTATGAATTTCTTCGCCTGACAGAGTTTCATGCTCGAGCAATCCTTGGGCCAAAACTTCCAATGCGTCGGAATTTTCTTCCAAAATTTTCTTAGCTCTTGCGTAGGTTTTGTCTACAATCGCCCGAATTTCCTCATCGATTACCTGAGCTGTTTTTGCCGAAATATTTGCCGCAGCCGACGTGGAATGTCCGAGGAAAACTTCCTGAGCTCCGTCTCCTTCATAGGACAAAAATCCAAGTTTATCGCTCATTCCCCATTCGATAACCATTCGTTTTGCAATCTTGGTTGCTTGGTTTATGTCGGAAGATGCTCCTGTCGTCACTTTATCGTATCCGAAAATCATTTCTTCGGCAATTCGGCCTCCGGCCGCCACAGCCAAGTCTGCCTCCAACTTAACCCTGGATACGGAAATCCTATCATTTTCCGGAAGACGCATAACCATTCCCAAAGCCCGCCCTCTCGGTATGATAGTTGCCTTGTGAATCGGATCGGATTCAGGAATGTTCAATGCGACGATGGCATGTCCCGCTTCATGATATGCGGTAATTTTTCTTTCATTTTCCGTCATGACCATGGAGCGCCTCTCACTCCCCATCATAACTTTGTCTTTTGCCTCTTCCAATTCATCCATGCTCACGTTCTTTTTTCCGTAGCGAGCGGCCAGCAAAGCCGCTTCGTTTACCAGACTTGCCAAATCCGCTCCCGAAAATCCGGGGGTACCTCTTGCGATTACCAACGGATCTACATCAGCGGAAAGTGGAATTTTTTTCAAATGAACTCTCAGAATCTTTTCCCGACCTCTTACATCTGGAGACGGTACAACAACCTGGCGGTCAAAACGACCCGGTCGCAGGAGGGCAGGATCAAGTACGTCCGGACGGTTCGTCGACGAGATTACAATGACTCCGTTGTTCTCTTCGAACCCGTCCATTTCAACCAAAAGCTGATTTAAAGTCTGTTCTCTCTCATCATTGCCTCCGCCGAGTCCGAATCCACGATGGCGCCCGACTGCGTCAATCTCGTCGATGAATATGATGCAAGGAGCATTCTTTTTTCCTTGTTCGAACATGTCACGAACGCGGCTCGCTCCGACTCCGACGAACATTTCAACAAATTCCGATCCCGAAATGCTGAAAAACGGAACATTTGCCTCCCCCGCAATAGCCTTTGCTAACAAAGTTTTTCCCGTTCCCGGAGGTCCAACCAAAAGAACGCCTTTCGGGATCTTTCCGCCCAATCTCTTGAACTTGCGAGGATCCTTCAAAAAGTCAACAATTTCTTCCAACTCACTTTTTGCTTCGTCTATTCCTGCAACATCACTGAAAGTAACCTTAGTTTTTTGGCCGTTCAGCTTCGCTTTGGATTTCCCGAAACCGAGAGCTCGGTTTCCTCCCGCCTGCATCTGCCTGAACGCAAAAAACCACAGTCCGAACAGCAACAGGAACGGCAGCAAAACATTGACGAACAACCGCAGAAGCATTCCGTCATTCGGGTCGGATCTCAGTTTTACTTTTTTATCAATGAGTTTTTTCACCAAATCGGGATCCTGCGGATCACATGTGGCGAAAGTTTTCCCATCCGAGTAAACTCCCTCAACATTCAGGCCCTTTATCGTGACGGAAGACACTCTGCCCGCGTCTAAATCAGTTAGAAAATCAGAATACGGTATGGTATTTTTGTTGCCGGAAAACGATTCGGCAAACAAGAATAGAACAAAACCTGCCGTCAACCAAATCAACAAATTTTTGTAATTCTTATTCACAATTCACCCCGCAATAAACATCAAGCAAATCAGGCTTTCTTATAAATTTTACAAATTTCATCCATTCACCAAAATCGTATTTTGCTTTGTCATCTTCATACAAACAAGGAAATCCAACCAAAACATCATAAGGCATTGTAACATTAAATTCTCTTTCTGATGAGTATATATACTGATTTTTTGTTAATTTTAGTTTAATCAGAAAGCGATTGTCCCAGATGTTTGTATTGGTTCTGAAGAAATTTCGTTTTTCTCTGAAAACAAATATCTTTTCTTTCTTTATCTTTATGAAGCATTTTCCCAAAGTATTTACTTTTAAACACATGATATGCGCTAGAATTTTTTCATCGATCGAACAAGGATATTTTTTCATTCCGATATTCCAGATGAGTCTTTTTAAAACTTCTATCTGAATTTTCGAATTTAGATTGATAAAACCTTCTTTATTGATTTCCGCAAATCCCAGATCAGAGAGTATGCACTCGGATTTTAAGAATTCGACGGCGTCCTTTTCAATTTGATATCGACTTTTTCCGTATATGCAGATTTTTTTTGAAATTTCTTCTGTTTTTTCGAGGGAATATTCTTTAATTTTTTTTCTTGCGACGACTCTCTGAAAAGTGTCCTGGAAATTCATCGGATCGGTTTTCCATTCGATTTTGCGACTTTTTAAAAATTCTTCCAAAAAATTTTTGGAGAAATGGAGTAGGGGACGGATGATTTTTGTGTGTTCTGACAGCGTTTTGATTTGACTCATTCCCGCTAAACCGATTTCAGAACTTCCCGCGTTCTTTCGGAGTTCATAAGTTTCGATTTGGTCATTCCAATTGTGTCCGACGGCAATCAGAGGAATTTTTTTTTCTTCGCAAAATTCTCGAATTAATTTGTACCTGGCTTCTCTGGCGAGATTTTCCAGTTTTCCCTCATCGATTGCCGAATTGCGCTCCCAGAACAAAATATTATGTTCGACATTCAGTTTTTCGCAGATGTTTTTTACATATAAGGCTTC
Source organism: Alphaproteobacteria bacterium (assembly GCA_017614525.1). Taxonomy (GTDB): domain Bacteria; phylum Pseudomonadota; class Alphaproteobacteria; order UBA3830; family UBA3830; genus UBA3830. Next base: position 9,594 of record JAGABS010000005.1, on the reverse strand, counting down.
GTCTAACGATTCTTTTCTTAGTCCGTGATCAACTGTGCAACAGTATAGTTTCCAATTTTGTTGCTCGCTCAGATTTTTTCTCTCACTCCATTTTTTCAGAAGAATTAACAGCGACAAACTGTCAGATCCCCCCGAAACTGCGACGCATATTTTTCGGTTATTTACGGCTGAGTAAGTTTTCTCAAAAAACAAAAGCAAACTATCCATTTCTCGAAAGAAAGAAATTTCAGCTTGTTCGCAATTCTCGAATCGAAAATACATACCTTAAGATTTTTTCAGCTTACTGAGCCAAGTATTTGCTTTTTTTCCGTACTTGGTTCCGGGGAATGTTGTCGCCAATTTTTCCAGCGTCATTTTCATTTGATCATTCTTTCCCAATTTCATGAAACATTCCGCCAGTTTATACAGGGCTTTGGAAGTCTTTTTTCCGTTTTGATTGGCTTCAAAACTTTCCATAAAAGATTTTGCGGCGTCTTGATATTTTTTTTCCTCGAAATAGCTTTTACCTATGTAAAAATTCATCGTTCCGCAGTAAGGACTTTTCGGATTATCTTTTACGAATGCGCTCAGGTTGCTGCGAGCATTTTGGTATTCATCGCGTTTGATAAGATTTTTTGCGGTCTCGATTATGTTTTGCGGAGATTTTCCTTTGATATCCGTAGCCACTTGCTCAGGATTTTTAAAAGAGAAATCGTCCGGCGAAATACCTAGCTTTTTTTCAATTTGTTCGAGGCGATGACTTAACTCTTCAATTTTTCCGTTATGGCTTCGAATTAATTCCTCGATGTCCGCGTTATGCGAAGATACAACATTGGAAGAAGCAAAAGCCGAAACAGCTCCGAACAAAACAAAAACACTGCAAAAAATTTTTTTCATTCCTTTTTCTCCAAATTCTCCAAAGCGCATTCTAACACAATTACGAACAACAAGCGAGTTTTAAGGTATTGTGCATCAAATAGGACATGGTCATCGGAGCAACTCCGCTCGGAACAGGCGTGACAGCCCCGGCCACTCCCAATACATCATCAAAATCTACATCCCCGACTACTTGAGATACACCTTTTTCATCGGTTATATGATTAATCCCCACGTCAATTACGGTAGCCCCTCTTTTTACGAGATCTTTAGTCACGAATTTTGGATTTCCCATTGCGCTGACCAAAATATCAGCAGTTTTGCAAACGTTTTCGATATCTTTTGAATAAGAATGTAGAGAAGTTACAGTACAATTAGCATTCAGGAGCAACTGAATCAAAGGGCGTCCCACCGAGGAAGATCTTCCCAGCACTACCGCGTGCATTCCGGCAATATTTTCATGAACAACGCGCAATAAGTGCAAAACGGCGAGAGGGGTACACGGAATCATTCCTGGCTCTCCCAGAAACAATCTTCCTAGGTTCAGCGTGGTTGCCCCATCGACGTCCTTGTCTGGAGAAATTAAATTTATGGCATCTCTGAAACTCAGATATTTCGGCATGGAAGATTGAAAAAAAACCGCGTGAACTGAGTCATCATTATTTAGTTTGTTAATGAATTCTTTTAACTCAGGCAGCTTTGTTTGTACGTCGAAATGATAGTTTTGGGTTTCAATTGCGACGAATTTCGCCAGCTCATCTCTCTTCGATGAAAACAGGATATTCCTATCATTTTCTCCCAACGAAACAGCAACTAATTTGGGTGTAATTCCGCTTTTTTTGAGAATTCTCACTCGATCACGTACAGCCAGATCGAACTCACGTGCTATTTTCAGACCGTCGATAATTCTAGCCATGCGATTGCCTCACGCTAATTTCATAATAATCCTAATAACGACATTTTCCAAAAAAGTCAGAGCTAAAATTAGTATGATAGGAGACAAATCCAGCGATCCCACAACACAAGGAAGATTTCTTCTGATAGGACTCAACATTGCATTGGTCAATCTTTCCAATGTATCCGTAAGCATAATTAAAAATCTGTTGTTTGTGTTAAAAATGTTTGCGATGAACAACCAATTTATAAGAACCTCGGCAATCACCACCCAAACGGCAAGAACCAAAATCGTTTTTACTAAAAAAAGAAACGGTACTAAAAGTATGTCTGTCATAATTCTACCTCCCTCTTCTCTGTTATATTAACATAACCATCATCGTTTGGCGATATTTGACTTAACTTTAATTCGATTTCTTCCAAAATTTTTTTACAATGGTTTCTTAAATGAATTCCCCTTGTATACAAATCAGAAGCTTCCCTGAGAGATAAATTTCCTTCACCTAAAACTGATATAATTTTTTCTAACTCAGCAATAGATTCTTCGAACTCCATTTTTTCAATTTGTTTCTTCATTTCAACTTCCTCATTGATACAAAACACCAAAAGCCTAAAACAACAAACAGGCGTTATCAATCATCCGATTGGAAAATCCCCATTCGTTGTCGTACCAAGATACGATATTCACGAAGTTACCGTCGATGACTTTCACCAATGACAAGTCGACGGTAGAGCTGTACGGAGAATGATTAAAATCTGACGAAACAAGATTTTCTTTTGTGTAACCCAAAACGTTTTGCTTGAATTTGAAATCGGCCCATTCGACAATTACTTTCTTTAACTCTTCTTCGGTGGTACTTTTTTTCAAAACGAAATTGCAATCCACGAGAGATACATTCGGAGTAGGGACGCGGTAGGCAGCTCCCATCAGTTTTCCCTTGAGGTTCGGGAATATTTTTTCTATGGATTTCGTCGCCCCGGTTGTCGTCGGAATGATATTGACGGCAGCTGCTCTGGCACGGCGTAAATCTCTGTGATCTTTGTCTACGAGACTTTGATCGCCTGTATACGAATGTATGGTGGAAGCAAATCCTTTTTCAATTCCGAATTCCGAATCCAAGATTTTTACTATCGGCGCGAGGCAGTTCGTTGTACAAGAGCCTGCGGAAATAATTTTATCATTTTCTTTGTTTAAGATTTCATCATTGACGCCGAAAATAACTATTTTTTCGAGATCTTTTCCCGGGCACGAAAGCAATACTTTTCTCGCCCCTGCCTTCAAATGGAGTGAACAAGCTTCTTTCGTTTTGAAAACTCCGGTACACTCCATAACCAAATCAATATCGAGATCTTTCCAAGGTAAATTCTGCGGATTTTTCTCTGAATAAAAATTTATCTCCTGATCACCGATTGAGATTTTATTCTCGGAAATTTTTTTTATCTCTCTTCGGAAGCAACCGTGAACAGAATCATATTTTAAGAGATGGATCGAAGTATCAACACTTTCCAAATCATTTACTGCAACAACCTCCAGATCTTTTTCTCTGCTGTTTTCGAAAATCGCTCGCAAAACCAACCTTCCGATTCTTCCGAAACCGTTTATGGCTACCCTCATGCCGCCCCTTTCATTTTTAATAACGCTAAACTTAAACTTTAAATTTTAATCCACCCAAAAGTATCACATCTTAGTCTAGACTAAAACAGATCAGTGATTTTATCGAAAATATCTTTTGCGGTGAGGCCGAAATATTTGAAGGCTTCTTTCCCCGGACACGAAACTCCGAAAGAATTTACCCCGAAAAACAGCCCGTCGGATCCGAGATACTTCTCCCAACCGAAACCATTTGAGGCCTCAATTCCTATTCTGACTCCATCTCCTAAAACGTGATTCTTGTATTCCGTCGACTGCTGATCAAATAACTCCCAGCAAGGAATACTTACGACGTTGGCGCAGATATTTTTGTCGTTGAGCATTTTTTTCAATTCGAGAGCAATACCGACCTCAGATCCTGATGCGATGAGCGAACATTTTACATCATTCGTGCAGTCATCATTCAGTAAATAAGCCCCGTTGGCGCAGAGATTTTGTCTGTCGCTGAATCTCACACTGAGAACTTCCTGGCGAGTAAGAATCATCGCCGACGGGTGACTGCTGTTTAACGCTAAGTCCCAGCATTCTACGGTTTCAATGGCATCTGCCGGGCGAAACACCTGCAAGTTCGGGATGGATCTCAGCATTGCCAATTGCTCGACAGGCTGATGGGTCGGACCGTCTTCCCCGACTCCTATCGAGTCATGAGAAAAAATGAAAACAGTGGGAATATCCATTAGCGCGCTCATTCGTATGGCCGGCTTCATGTAATCGCTGAACGAAAAAAAAGTTCCGCCGCAGCATTTTATTTTTTTGTTTGCGCTTATTCCATTCATGACGGCACCCATTGCATGCTCACGAATTCCGTAGTGAATGTAATTCCCTGAAAAATCATTTGATGAAATTACTTTCATATTGTTGCTCTTACATCCGGTCGACGATCCCAGATCGCAAGACCCGGAAACCAGTAGCGGGTTGACCTCGGCAACTTTTCCCAATATAGCTTTCGATAAATTTCTTGTTGCGGCGAACGGCCTCGAAACGAAATATTCTTTCTTCAAAGATCTGAAAACCCTCTGCATTTCCGTGTTTATGTTGAAATCGAAACTCAAATATCTTTTTTCCTGATTTTGGTACCAGGCTTTACAAATTTCGTGACTCTTTTTTCCTATGGCTCTCCAGGCCTTTTCAACATATTCCGGAATTTCGAAAGGGCCGCAATCCCAACCGAAATATTTACAAGCAAATTCTCTTTCGGATGGCGTTAAAGCACCCCCGTGGGCTTTCGGAAGATTTTCCCGCGGAGTTCCGTATCCTATCTTCGTATTGCAAATGACAATGGACGGTTTAGGCGACTCTTTTGCTTTTTGAATCGCTTTTGTAATTTGATTTTCGTCGTACCCGTCGGTTTCCTGAATATCCCAATTGTAGGATTCGAAACGTTTTCTGACGTCGTCGCCGTAGGTGATGCTGGTATCTCCGTCGATCGTGACGTTATTTTTATCGAAAAGTACAATCAGATGACCGAGTGATAAATTTCCCGCCAAAGAACACGCCTCGTGTGAAATTCCTTCCATCAAATCCCCTTCACCGACAACTACATAAATATAGTGATCTATGCAACTGTCTCCGAGACGAGAATTTAAAAGACGTTCCTCAATCGCCATTCCGACGGCGTTTGCGATTCCCTGTCCCAAAGGTCCGGTGGTGATTTCAATTCCTGACTCAGGACAATACTCCGGGTGTCCGCTGGTTTTGGATCCGAGTTTTCTGAAATTTTTCAGTTCTTTTATTGAAAAATCTTTATATCCGGTGAGATACAGCAAGGAGTAAAGTGCGGCAGAACCGTGGCCTCCCGACAAAACGAAACGATCTCGATTAGGCCACACGGGATTTTCCGGGTCGAACCTCATAATATTTCTGAACAGTGCCGTCAGACAGTCGGACATTCCCAAAGGCATTCCGAGATGACCGCTGTTGGCAGCCGAAACCTGATCTATAGAAAGAAACCGAACCGCATTTGCCAAACTCTTGAACATTATTTCACCATTATCCTTCGTTATCTTTTTTACACAAACCCCGCAGAACATCTGTAACTTTTTCGGATGCCATCCCACACAAACCCACGCAGAACACCCGCAATTTCCCATACACCGCAACAGCGTTCCGTCGCCACAGAAGTTCTCAGTCATTATACTTTATCTGTATTTTTAATAAATACTTTTTAGCTATCTCCTTGGACTTTTGTCGGATAAATTTCTTATGAGTGACTTCAATCTCTGTCTCTTTTTTGATTTCGAGCGATCAATCAAAACTTTGTCGATTGGAGATTCAAAACCGAATGCTGACATCATAAAGTGTCTCCAGACGTCGGCGGGAATTTTTCCTCCCGTCATCGATTTGTTCATCGGACTGTTGTCATCGTTGCCGATCCAAACGCCTGTAACTAGCGGAGGAGAAAATCCTATGAAACTCGCGTCACGGCTGTCGTTGCTTGTTCCTGTTTTTCCGTAACAATCGACGGGTATTTTTGCTCTTTTTCCGGTTCCGTTTTCAACAATTTCCTTAAGCATGATTTTCATTTTTTCGCAATTTTCATCGGAAATGATTTTTTTCGGTTTCATTTTTTTTGCTCTATACAAGATTTTTCCGCGCTGAGTTTTTATGCTGATAATTCCGAACGGCGTAATTTTTTTTCCGTTAGCCATGGTTGTCCCGTAGGCGGCGGTCATCTCCAAAAGATTTGTTCCGCTACCTCCCAAGGCGGTGGCAAAATTGTTGTTTAACTCGGAAGAGATACCCAGGTCACGAGCTTTTTGGATAATTGCCGGCATTCCGACCTTTTGTGCAAGTCGAATGGAGCAGGTATTCACGGATTGCGCGAAAGCCTGTAACATCGTTATGTGCCCGACGCTCTTATATTTGTAATTTTTCGGGGACCAATTTCCTATGCGGATCGGCATGTCACTTATCATGTCGTAAATATCCGAGCCGTGTTCCAATGCGGTCAGGTATACGAAATATTTGAACGCCGATCCGAAGGACCGTGTTGCCAGCGCTCTGTTGAATTGACTTTCGCTGTAGGTATGTCCGCCGACCATTGCACGAATGGCTCCGATCTTATCAATTGCAACCAATGCCATTTGAGTCGCATTATTTTTAAATCCTTCTTCATTTAAAGCTTTTCTAATAATATAAATTGCGTTTTTCTGCAGGTTGGAGTCCAAAGTCGTACGAATAATCAGATCTTCGTTATCTATCTGTACTATATCTTCCAGATGTTCCATTATCCAATCGGTGAAATACCTGTTTTCATCCATCGACTCCGATAATGTGTGAGGTTTTTCGATTTCCTGAAGAGCCTCCTGTTCCGCTTCCGCCGAAATGAATTTTTCTTCTCTCATGCAAGACAAAACCAGGGCGGTTCTTTGGTTCGATTGTTCCTTATTATAAAAGGGAGAATATTTCGCGGGAGATTTCAGAATTCCGGCGAGCTTTGCTGCTTCAAACAATGAAAGCTGTTTGGCGCGTTTTCCGAAAAATCGATATGCTGCCGCGTCTATGCCGTATGCTCCCGATCCGAAGTAAACCCTGTTCAAATAAATCGACAGAATCTGCTTTTTGGTGAATTTTTTTTCGAGCCAGAGAGCCAAAACCAATTCCTGAACTTTTCTTTTGACGGATCTGTTCGGAGATAGAAATAAATTTTTGGCCAGTTGTTGAGTAAGGGTCGATCCTCCCTGAACTATCCTTCCAGAAATTAAGTTTTTGAGCATAGCTCTTAAGATTCCGAAAAAATCTACGCCGCCGTGATGATAAAAACGATGATCTTCTATGGCAATTATCGCATCGCCCACATATTTCGGAAGGCCGTCGACGGTAACGACTTCTTTAAACAAATCTCCGTATGTTGCGATGTTCTTTCCGTCGTAGGATTCAAAAATTATGCTTGCACGGCGCCCTTTGGATTCGAGATTATCCAGATCTGGCATGTCATGTATCAAAAACAAAAACAGAAAGAAGAAAAACAGCGAGGAAAAAATCACCGCCGAGAGAGCAAAATTCTTCAACTTCTTTCGGCGGAAAATTTTTCTTGCCATCTGTTCTTCCGATTACTTATCCGAATCTACGATACTCAACGCGCGCCTCTGTCATTTGTCCAAACTTGCAGCACTCACCTTCCCATTAAGCGTCTAAATTTATAACGCTTAGCGCGTTGTCTTGGATAAATTCACGACGAGGTTCAACGACTTCTCCCATCAGTGTGGTAAAAACTTCGTCTAACTCCTCTAAATGAGACATTTTTACTTGCATCAATACGCGGGCGTTCGGGTCTATGGTCGTTTCCCATAGCTGGTCAGGGTTCATTTCGCCCAATCCTTTGTAACGATTGATTGTAATTCCCTTCCTCGCCTGCGCCATAAATTTGTCGAAGAAATCTATGGGCGATTTTACGCTTATGGAGGACTCTTTCATAGTCAACATTGCGGGACCACTGACAAAGGACGAGAACAACTCCAAACTATCTGACAACTTCATAATCTCCGGAGATATTAGCAAACTTTTCAAAACCTCGAAATGCTCAACAACTTCCCGATATTCTTTGCTGAATACATATTTATCCTCGGTTTCGGAAATGCTCCAATTTCCCTTGTCAATTTTTCCGAGATAACTGCAGACATCCTCGTGAGATACTTCCTTTCGTCCCAGACCCAACAAAACCAAGGCTTCCATCAGTTCGGAATTGTTTACTTTATTATTGATGTGACTTACCGCGATCTTTAGCTTTTCCGACTGTTCAATGAAGTGACGAACGTCGTTTGCAGCGATGGTTTCCCCCGAAGACAGCTTTAAATAAGAAATAGGCACAGCGGCATCTATCAAATAATCCTCAAGCGCCTTTTCATCGCGAATAAAAACCTGAGAATTTCCTTTTTTTATTCTGTAGAGAGGAGGACGCGCGATATAAAGATATCCTTTTTCAATGATTGGACGCATTTGCCTGAAGAAGAAGGTCAGCAACAGAGTCCGGATGTGACTTCCGTCGACATCGGCGTCTGTCATGATTATGATTTTGTGATAACGAATTTTATCGATGTTGAATTCGTCGCCGATTCCCGTGCCGAAAGCGGAAATCATTGTCCCAATTTCGGCCGAAGTCAGCATTTTGTCCAAACGAGCTCTCTCGACGTTTAAAATTTTACCTCTTAACGGAAGTATTGCCTGAGTTCTCCTGTCTCGTCCTTGTTTAGCTGATCCCCCCGCGCTGTCTCCCTCAACCAGGAATACTTCACTTAACGCCGGATCTTTTTCCTGGCAATCGGCAAGCTTTCCTGGAAGTGTTGATATCTCCAAAGAATTTTTGCGCCGAGTCAGCTCTCTTGCTTTTCGGGCGGCTTCCCTTGCCGCTGCCGCTTCTATGATTTTCAGGGTAACTTTCTTCCCTTCAACGGGATTTTCCTCAAACCACGTCGATAAAACTTCATTAACGACGCTTTCCACCACTCCGCGGACTTCCGAAGACACAAGTTTATCTTTCGTTTGTGAAGAAAATTTCGGATTCGGAACTTTTACCGACAGAATACACGACAATCCCTCTCGAGCATCATCTCCGGAAGGCGTCGTTTTTTCTTTTTTCATGTTTTGAGCAAGATAAGAATTTACCGTTCGAGTCAAAGCATTTCTGAACCCCGCCAAGTGAGTTCCCCCGTCCGACTGCGGAATATTGTTGGTGTAACAAAACATGCTCTCGTTATAGCTTTCAGTCCACTCCATGACCAACTCGACTCCGATTCCGTCTTTTTCGGTCGAAACATATATCGGTTTCGAAATTAGAGGAGTCTTATTTTTGTCTATGTTTTTTATGAATTCCTTTAAACCGCCTTCATACAGCAAGTCGGAAACACGCGGCTTCTCATTATCTCCCTCGACTCTCTCATCGATAAGAGTAATGTGGACTCCCGAATTCAGGTAAGCCAGTTCTTTCAAACGATGCTCTAGGGTGTTGAAATCAAAAGTCGTGATTTTGAAAGTCGTTGCGGACGGCCAAAATCTTACCAAAGTTCCGCTGACTGAAGCTTCGCATGTTCCGACCTGCTTTAGCGGAGCTTCGGCAACACCGTCGCGGAAGGTCATGAAATATTCCTTACCGCCTCTCCAGATGGACAGGTCCAGTCTGTCGGAGAGTGCGTTCACGACAGAAACACCCACACCGTGAAGACCTCCGGAAATTTTATATGCATTCTGATCGAATT
>JAGABS010000021.1 GCA_017614525.1 Alphaproteobacteria bacterium | reverse complement strand
TTTTTGTGCTATCCTCCCAAGGGTGGGCCAGAGGGCACCTCGAGTTGTAAAAGTTAATGAGAAGTTAATTTAAAAATTCTTTAATCTTTTTGTGCTATCCTCCCTAGGGTGGGCCAGAGGGCATCTCGAGTTGTAAAAGTTAATGAGAAGTTAATTTAAAAATTTTTTAACCTTTTTGTGCTATCCTCCCAAGGGTGGGTCAGAGGGCACGCCGTATGTTAAAGGTTAACGAAAAGTTAAATTTGATACCGCCTCCAAGCTCAGCTTGGCTTTTGATAGGAGAATGGCTATAACAGACAATTCAGTGATTTTACACAAAAAAGCCCCGCCGAAGCGAGGCCAAAATTTACAACAAATTTTCGTTGAAAGATTATTTCTCAGGTTTTTTGTTAATAGCCAAACCAAGAATATCTCCGAGGCTTGCCCCGCTGTCGGAAGACCCGAACTCGGCCATAACTTGCTTCTCTTCCTCAATTTCGAGAGCTTTAATGGACAGACCAACCTTTCTTCCGGTCTTATCAACGGAAATAATCTTCGCATCGACCTTTTCGCCCACAGCAAACCGATCTGTCTTACGATCCTGACGATCTTTAGCGAGGTCTGCTTTCTTGATGAATCCATGCACGCCGTTCGGCAAGGTAACTTCAAGTCCGTCTTCCTTAACATCCGTAACGAGACACGTAACGACAATGCCTTTCCTTATCTCTATATCGGAGTCTCCGTAAGGATTCTCTGTCAGCTGCTTTATGCCGAGAGAAATTCTCTCTTTTTCGGAATCTACCTCGAGAACCTTAACGGTAACGGTGTCGCCTTTCTTGAACTTCGCGAAGTCCTCATCCTTGACTCTCTCCCAAGAGATGTCATTAATGTGAACCATTCCGTCGATATCGTCGGCGACTTTCACAAACAAGCCGAATTCGGCGATATTGGAAATGACGCTGTCGAACACTTTTCCGACAGGGAATTCCTCAACCAATTTCGTCCACGGATTGTCTTGAAGCTGCTTGATTCCAAGACCCATACGCCTCTTGGCGACATCAACATCAAGGACGGCGACTTCGATTTCTTCCCCGGCTGTCGCAACTTTGGACGGCGACACACTCTTCTTCCAGCTGATCTCCGAAACATAGACCAACCCTTCGACACCTTCTTTAACCTCAACGAAAATCCCGTAATCCGTGACGTTTGTAACTTTTCCTTTGATTCTGGATCCGACGGTAAATTCAACATCAACTCCTTCCCACGGATCGGCAACTAACTGCTTCATTCCGAGAGAAATTCTCTTCGTTTCTTTGTTGAATTTGATAACCTTCACCTTGACTTCCTGCCCTGGAGTTAAAACCTCGGAAGGGTGATTGATTCTCTTCCAGGAAATATCGGTGTTGTGCAGCAAACCGTCCACTCCTCCGATATCAACGAAAGCTCCGTAGCTGGTGATATTCTTAACCACACCGTCGATGATCTGGCCTTCCTCCAACTTCTCAATGACTTTTGCTCTCTCCTCGGCATTTGCTCCCTCAAGAACTCCTTTACGGGAAACCACGATGTTTTCGCGCAGCTTGTCCATTTTTAGGATTAAAAACGGCTGCTCAACTCCCATCAACGGAGTAATGTCTTTCACCGGACGTACATCGACCTGACTTCCCGGCAGGAATGCGGTAACTCCGCCCAAATTTACCATAAATCCGCCTTTTACGCGATTGAACATTGTTCCCATGACATTCGCGCCTTCTTTGAACGACTTCTCAAGATCGTCCCAAGCCGCTTCACGCAATGCTTTTTCGCGACTTAATACGATGCTTCCGCTCTTGTCCTCGTAGCGATCGATAAACACGTCGATCTCATCGCCCGCTTTCAGCTCAACATTCCCATTGTAATTGAACTCAGACAGCGCAACTCTGCCTTCGGACTTCAAACCTACATCGATAGTCACGAAATTATTATCAACAGCGACTACTTTTCCTTTTACCACCTTATTTTCCCACAGAGACTTCCCGCAGGACTCTTCAAAAAGCTCCGCAAAGCCTTTTTCCTGAGCAACTAACTCTTCTGACATTAAATTTTACCTATTATTGTTAAATGAAAAAAACCAAAAAATTAACCCTGTCTCGCTTTAAAACGAGGATTCGTCTTATTAATCACGTATACGCGACCCTTGCGTCTGATCATGCGGCAATTTTTGTGCCTGGCTTTAATCGTCTTTAATGAATTCACGACTTTCATAAATAAACTCCCTTTCGGATATAGCTATTACTACATCTGCTTTCTGCTGTCAAGAAAATTCGAGCTTTTCTCAAAAATAGTTAGGCAGAGATATTTTTGAATCCTCGAAATTCTACGGATTCGCAAAATTCTTGAGACTCGCGGAAATTTTTCCACTTGTTCAGCATACGGACCAAAACTCCTCCGTCCAATTTCGAGCTGCTCTCGGGAATATCAGTAAACCACGCCAGATCCGTCGATTCGTCCGACATTTTTATCTGCTCTCCCTGCTTTGATGCACGCAGAAGAAATCGAATGTCGTAGTGGTAATGTGCCGGCACGCCTTTGTACTCGGGAATCAGATGTACGGACAGATCGAAGATGTCTGCGGACACCAGCTCGATATTATCCAAACCCGACTCCTCGTGTGCTTCTCTCATCGCCACCCGGATTATGTCATTGTCACCGTCTGCGTGTCCTCCCAGCGGCAGCCACTTTTTCAGTTTTTTATGCTCCGTCATAAGAAATTTCTCGCCGTCGTAATCTTCCAACCAGCAGGAACCCGTGATATGCCCCGACATATTCGATCTCTCAAAACAGTCGCAGTTCGATTTCATAAAATCCAAAATTTTCTTCCGATCCTGTTCCTCCGAATCACAAGACGCCTGATATCTTTCCAATTTTTCTGTCAAATCTTTTCTGTGCATGCGAACTTCAACACCCTCTCTGAATTTTTTCCGTTCCTAAACCACCAGTTCCTCAAGTTCTTCACAGCAAGCGCCCGCAGAAATCCAACTTCCTTCGGGCTGCAGAACAACAGCACACCCTCCGATTAGCGTGCTTAAATACTGCCTGCGGACGCTGCTCGCCTATCGTTAATAATTCTCAGCTTTCTGCTCGAAATACGATTTCGGATGGCTGCAGACCGGGCAAATCTCAGGAGGGCGCGAGCCGACATGAACATGTCCGCAATTTGTGCATATCCAGAAGATTTTTTCCTCTTTTTTGAAGACCGAACCGCTCTGAACACTCGCCAAAAGCTTGCGGTATCGGGCTTCGTGCTCTTTTTCGATTTCCCCGACCATGCGGAACAGCCTCGCGATATCTGCAAACCCCTCGGCTTCAGCGTCTTTCGCGAAATCTTCGTACATTTCGGTCCATTCGTAATTCTCTCCGTCTGCGGCGGATTTCAAATTGCTGGCGGTGTCGGAAATTTTCCCGCCGTTCAGCAGCTTAAACCAAATTTTCGCGTGTTCTTTTTCGTTTTTCGCCGTCTCCTCGAAAATTTGGCTGATCTGGACATATCCGTCTTTCTTGGCCTGAGACGCAAAGTAGGTATATTTGTTGCGCGCCTGAGACTCTCCTGCAAAGGCAGTCCACAAATTCTTCTCTGTTTTCGTTCCCTTTAATTCCATGATAAATACTCTCATTAACTATTATTAACAGAGTATTATTAATCACGCGGGAAATAAAGGCGGAAACGCGCCGAGATCGTAAAAATTTGCGCAGGCGGGCAGGGCAGGGATGAAAAATACGAGGAATTTATGATTACGACTATGGATCAGGCCGAACTTCAGGGAATCCCGCGTTGGGGGAGAAGATCACGACGGAGTTAAAATACAAGTCAGAGTGTCTTCTGGGGCTTACAAAATGATAACCAAAGGCTTGCCGCGCGGTACCTACTTTTCCTCCGTTTTTATCCATCAAACCTGTACCCCACAATATCGCAGGTTCTATTATTATTTTTGGTTTATCATCTTCAACTTTGAGTGTCGGATAAATTGAAGAAGCAGTAACTTCATCTGGGTTATATGCCACTATACTGCTTTCAAAATTTCTTGTTACATCATGAAAATTGTGCCAAGGAGGATGGTTAACTCTATCTGTGGTAATACCCTTTCCCCACAAACATTTCGCTTTTCCTTCCGAGGTTCCTTGTATATAATAAATATAAAAGAAAGGGCAATGAATGAATTCGTGCTTTCTTTGACCGGCGGTAGGGCTATACATAGTTGTTCCGGGATACATTGTTAAATAAGCCAGAGACGCGGCGTGACATAGGTCTTCGTATTTAAGAGTTTCTCCCGCGGCGTTTCTCTTTTTCGCGAGATTTTGCAAAATATTCGCCATTTGCTGCCCGACAAACTCTGTCTGCGAGTAATATCTCTTGATTTTTACCAGATCGTTGATATAGAAAAGCAAAATGATCAAAATGGGCATGCAGATTGCAAACTCAATCAGAATTGCTCCGCGGCAGGGTTTCGCAGTCATATGCAGTGATGGGATTTTTATCATATTAAATGCTTTTCTTACCGCAATTTGTCCCGCAGCCAGTTCCGAAACAAGTTTCTCAATCAATCCTGCAATGATTTTTTTGATCAAATTCATTTTATCCTCTTACCGGTTAGTCTTTTTCTCACTGTTTCCACCCGCTTTGCTCTCCGCTTTAGTGCAGCCCGAATACGCTGCTCAATATGATTGTCACGATCACCGCAAAAATCGGACCCACCAGGGAGGTCACGAAGATGTCCTTGTAGGAATCTTTGTGCGTAAGGCCGCAAATCGCAAGCAATGTGATAACCGCTCCGTTGTGAGGCAGTGTGTCCAAACTTCCCGAAGATATCGAGACCACACGGTGAATTATTTCGGGACTGATTCCGAGGGCGTTTGCCATCTCAAGATATTTTGCGCCCAGCATTTCCAGAGCGATGCTCATACCCCCGGATGCAGACCCTGTTATTCCCGCGAGAACGCTGGTAACGAACGAGCTGGACACAATCGGATTTCCTCCGGAGAGGGACAACAGCCAATCGCGAATCATGACAAATCCCGGAAGACTGCTGATAACCGCGCCGTATCCGACAACGGAAGCCGTGTTAAATATCGGGCTGAGTGAGTCTTGAGCTCCGCCATTTATGCATTTTGTTATGTCGATTTTCTTGTAGTTCGTCGCGATAACGAAAACTATCGCGAAGAACAGCGAAACGATGATCGCCCAGTTGCTGGCGACGGTTTTTATGTCGATCGCTCCGTATTTTTCTTCCTGCAGATAAGAGGTGTCTATGTTCGGAAATACGTATTTTACACACACGTAGTTGGTTAAAATTACCATCACCACCGGAATAAATGACACCCAAAAGTTCGGAACTTTTGTGCCTTTTTTGTTCGTCATGATTTTTTCCACATGATCTCCGTAAGTTTCCCCGGCGAGGCGTGCGGCTTTCGCCTGTGTATTCAGCCACAGCATGCCGAACCCGATCATGATTAACGTCGCGATAATACTTATTGTAGGAGCAGCGAACGCGTTTGTTCCGAAGTATTGACACGGAATTATATTTTGAATTGCCGGAGTACCTGGAACGGCAGACATTGTAAACGTAAACGCCCCCAAAGCAATCGCTCCCGGAATGAGTCTTTTAGGAGTATCGGATTTTCTGAACAGTTCCACGGCAATGGGATAAACGGCAAAAACGACGACAAACAGCGAAACTCCTCCGTAAGTGAGAACCGCGCATGACAGAACAACGGCAAGAATCGCGTGTTCGGCACCTATTTTCTCCGAAATGCGGTCTGCGATGGACTGCGCGCAGCCTGAACTTTCCATGATCTTTCCGAAAACGGCGCTAAGCAGGAAAAGAGGGAAGTAAATTGTCGCGAAATCCCCTAATTTTACCATGAATATCTGC
Source organism: Alphaproteobacteria bacterium (assembly GCA_017614525.1). Classification (GTDB taxonomy): domain Bacteria; phylum Pseudomonadota; class Alphaproteobacteria; order UBA3830; family UBA3830; genus UBA3830. The sequence continues at coordinate 7,936 of JAGABS010000021.1, read as the reverse complement.
GTGTAGTGGGCCAACAACGACTCGCCTCCGCTGAGGAAAACAGCGAACAACGCCAAAATCGGAGACAACACTAGTACTGAAAATCCCCGATATGCAAGGAACATCAAAAATGTAATCGATAAAAATATGCTCAATATTTCCACTGCTTACTTCTCCTGATTAAACAACTTAGAAAACATCGTATCTCAAAAATGTTAATATTTCGTAACTTTACGATTCAATCTCTTCTTTGGTCAGACACGGCAGTTTCGATTGGATATTGCTGTTTTAGTTAGACGTGCGGCAACTGTGATAAGTCGCGATTTTGTCACTATCTTTGCGTGTTAACCAATTCTTAATTGACTTTGGGGTGTATCTACGCGAGAATTACTCATTTGTTGGGTTTTTGTAGTGGTTTGGAGAGTAAAGATCAATGAAAAGGGATGAGTTGTTGGTAGGGGCGGTGGCGGCTCTTCTGTTTTTGAGCGGATGTGAGGAGAAAAAGCCTGTTCAAATGGCGGCGCCTGTTGTAGGGGTGTCGAGGGTCGCAAAGCAAAATATTCCTTTGGAAATAGAGGTGCCGGCGAAAATTACAGGATCGCTGGAGATTCAAGTCAGAGCGCAGGTCGGCGGAATATTGAAGTCCAGAAATTATAAGGAGGGTGAATTTGTTCACCAGGGATCGAAGCTGTTCGAAATCGACGAGGCTCCTTATCGCGCGGCTTTGACGCGAGCTCAGGGGAGTTTGGCTCAGGCGGAATCGGAGCTGCGGAGAACTTCCCGCGACTATGAAAGAATGCAGAAGCTGCATAAGTCGAAAGCGGTCAGCCAGAAGGAATATGATGATTCATTGTCGGCTTACGAGCGGGCGCAAGCGAATCTGAAGGTAGCGGAAGGCGCTCTGCACGAAGCGGAAATTAACTTGGGATACACCGAGGTAAAGGCTCCGATTTCAGGAATCGTGCGGAAGGAGGCTCAGTCGGTCGGAAATTTGATCTCCCCGAACGGCGAAAGCAGCTTGCTGACCTCAATGGTCCAAATCTGTCCGCTGCATGCGAATTTTTCGATTTCGGGATCGACCTGGACCGAAATAGGCAAGGGATTTCACAGCGGGAAGGTGCGTTTGGCGAAAACGGACGACGTGAAAGTTCAGGTGATAATGTCGGACGGAACAGTCTACCCGCAGGAGGGAAAAATTATTTTCATCGACAGCAGCGAGGACAATCAGACATCCAGCATTTCCGCGAAGGCTGAAATTCCAAGCAGTGCCGCGCAGAAAATGCTCTTGCCGGGTCAGTTTGTACGGGTTCGCATAGTCGGACATGAATATAAAGACGCGCTGGTGGTTCCGTCCACGGCTTTGATTTCCACTCAGGCTGGGTTTATGGTTTATGTCGTAAAGGAAGATAAGACAGTCGAGGTTCGTCCCGTAAAAGCGGAGGTGATTGGAAATAAGGCGGTAGTCAGCAGCGGATTGCGGGAAAATGAAGCAGTTATTTACGAGGGAATCATAAAGGCGCGCCCGGGACAGCCTGTTACTCCGATGTTTAACGAAACCAGCGTCGAACCTGGCACCGAATCCAATGCTGCACCGAAGAAGTCAGCGGAGGCATAAATGATTTCGCGTTTTTTCATTGATCGTCCGATTTTCGCGACGGTCGTTTCTCTGATAATAGTTTTGGCTGGGCTTGTGTCGATGAACAACCTGCCGGTAGAGCAGTATCCGAATTTGACTCCTCCGACGATTATGGTGAGGGCGCAATATCCGGGAGCAAGTGCGGAGACGCAGGCAGAGACTGTTGTTGCCCCGATTGAGGACAAAATCAACGGTGTTGACGGAATGATCTATATGAACTCGACTTCTTCCGGAAACAACGGTGAGTCGAATATCAATGTGTATTTCAAGGTCGGAACCGATCCCGATATGGCAATGGTCAACGTTAACAACCGAGTGCAGCAGGCGACGACGACTCTCCCCGAAGAATGCAAGAAGTATGGAGTTACGGTCCTGAAAAGAAGTCCGTCCATTCTGCAGGTTATGGCTTTTTTCTGTAACAATGGCAGATACAGCAACACATATGTCGGAAATTACGTTCTGTTGAATATTGTCGATGAATTGAAGAGGATCGAAGGTGTTGGTGAAGCCAGTGCGATGTCAGGAAATACCTACTGTATGAGGATTTGGCTTCAGCCAGATAAATTGTCGAGGCTGAATTTGAGTGCCTCTGAGGTCGTGGCGGCTATTCGGGAGCAAAATTCTCAGAAGGCGGCGGGGGCCGTCGGCAAGGAGCCCATGTCTTTGAGGGTCGATCGAAATTATTTGATTACCGCCGAAGGAAGGTATACAAGCGAGAAGCAGTTTGAGGACATCATAATAAGAGCTTTTCCTGACGGAAGGACTTTGCGGTTGAAGGATATTGCGAAAATTGAGTTGGGTTCTCAAAGCTACGACATGGTCGCGAAGACAATCGACGGATTTGATGCAACACCGATTATGATTTCGCTGGCTCCGGGAGCGAATGCTCTGGCAACTGCCGAAAGAATCGCAAAGAAAATGGAGGAGCTGAAAAAAGCGTTTCCCGAAGGCATTACATACAAGACGATCGTTGATACGACGGGTTTCGTAAAGAATTCGATTTCAGAGGTTTCTCATACGCTACTTGAGGCGATTTTGCTGGTTGTTCTCGTTATTTTCGTGTTTTTGAAAAAATTCAGGGCGACTTTGATTCCGTGTCTGGCGGTTCCCGTCTCGATTATCGGGGCTTTTGCTGGAATGATTGTTGCGGGATTCTCCATAAACACTCTGACTTTGTTCGGATTGGTGTTGGCGATAGGTATCGTCGTTGATGACGCTATTGTCGCCATCGAAAATGTTGAGCGTATCATCACCACGGAAGGTCTGCCCGTCCGAGATGCGACAATTAAGGCCATGGATGAGGTGACGGGAGCTCTTGTCGCTATCGTTTTGGTTTTATGTGCGGTTTTCGTCCCAGTTGGATTTATGGGAGGACTTGCCGGAACCATGTACAAGCAATTCGCGATTACAATCGCGGTTTCCGTTGTTATTTCAGGAGTTTGTGCGCTGACTTTGACTCCTGCTCTGTGTGTTATTTTCCTCGAGAGCAGTTCGGCGAAATCGAAGTTGGTGAAATTTAAGGAGAACAGGTTTTTCGCATGGTTTGATAATGCTTTTGCTAAAGTTACCGACAGGTATGTTTCGATGGTTTCATTTTTTACCAGGCACGTGAAAACGTCTTGTTTGACTATCGGTTCGATCATCGTTGTGACAGCGTTGATGTTTAGGTTAACTCCGGGAGCGTTGGTTCCCGACGAGGACCAAGGTACTTTTATAACCGCCCTTATCATGGATCCTGCTTCTACGATTAAGACGACGGAGGCTTCTGCGCGGAAAGTCGCGAAGGCGATTGCCTCGGACCCGAACGTGAAGGATTGTTTGTACGCCGCGGGGTTCGATATTCTGAGCAGTTCGGTTTCCACGAGCGGAGGTACTTTATTTTCGATGATGAAAGATTGGAGTGTCAGGCCGAGGGCTGATCAGTCGGTATCTGCCACCACCAAAAAAGTCATGGGCATGGGGTACCAAATGGTTAGGGGTGGTTCGGTTCTTTCTTTCGGATTGCCCGCTATTATCGGTTTGAGTATGACGGGGGGTATCGAAGGATATTTGCAGAAGGTCGGAGACACGGACAGCAAGGCGCTGGAAGAAAAGGCGAAGGAATTTGAGGCAGTGGCGTCCAAGCGTCCTGAGTTGATACAGGTTCAAACGACTTTCAACGCAAGTACTCCGCAGCTGAAAATGGTTGTTGATGAATTGAAGGCGATGTCGTTGGGAGTTTCGATTACCGATGTCTACACAACGATCGGAACGACGTTCAACACTTTCTATGTGAATGATTTCTCGAAAGCGGGACGCGGATTCAGGGTTATGGTCCAGGCGGAGGATAAATACCGAGCCTATCCCGATCAGCTGAACGACGCTTATGTAAAATCCCGCACGGGCGCGATGATTCCGCTGTCGGCATTTGTGAAATTCATTCCGACGGTCGGTCCGACAATGATCGAGCGCTACAACATGTTCTTTGCCGCGAAAATTATGGCGACTCCTGCCCCTGGATATTCTTCTGGACAGGCGATTCAGGCGATGGAAGAAGTCGCTCGCGAAGTCGGCGGTTCGGAGTACTCATTCTCATGGACGGGATCGGCTTATCAAGAAAAGGAAAACGGTGGGTCGTCGTATGATGCTTTGTTACTGGGAATAGTTGTTGTCTTCCTGATTCTGGCGGCGCTTTACGAGAGATGGACTTTGCCGATTTCGGTTTTGCTGGCTGTTCCTTTCGCTATGTTCGGGGCCATTTTCGCCGTATATCTGCGAGGTCTCAGCAACGACATATATTTCCAGGTGGCTTTGATTACCTTGGTCGGATTGTCGGCCAAGAACGCAATTTTGATCGTCGAGTTCGCTGTGATGTTCAAAAAGCAGGGGATGGATTTGGTTGATTCGGCGATAAAAGCCGCGAAATTAAGATTCAGGCCGATTGTTATGACTTCGTTTGCCTTCATTTTGGGATGCGTTCCGTTGGCTGTCAGCAGCGGAGCGGGGAGCGCGAGCCGTCATGCAATCGGAACAAGTGTTATCGGAGGAATGTTGGGTGCGACAATTTTGGCGCCGTTGTTCGTTCCTCTGTTTTTCGTTTTGGTCACGAAAATGAGCGAGCGTGTTAGGGGAGGAAGGAAAAATGCGTAAATTATTGCGAACCATATCGGCGGCAGCCGTGTCGTCTATGGTGCTGACGGGGTGTGAGGTCGGTCCCGACTATAAACCGCCCGAATTGGATATGCCGAAGCTCAGCGACAGAGAGGAAATGTCGATTTTTAAGAGTCGGCAGTGGTGGAGCGTTTTCAGTATCAAGACTTTGAATAAGTTGGAAGAGCAGGCTCTGAAGCACAACGCGGATTTGAAGATCGCCATCGCGAATATCGATGCGGCGAAGGCAGCGGCGGGAATTGCTCAGGGTGACTTGCTGCCTCAAATAGCTGCGTCGGGCGAGGGTGGGAAGGCCTACATCTCGTCGAAAGGAAAAAATTATATGCCGGGACTGACGACAAAGAGAAATTCCACGGATTATCTCGGTGCCGTCGGGATGTCCTACGAGCTGGATTTCTTCGGGAAATACAGAAGAGCGAACGAAGCGGCGCGCGCTCAGCTGTTGGCGACCCGAGCAGCGAAGGACGCGGTGTTGCTGTCGATCACGGCTCAGGTGGCGAAAAATTACTTTTTGATTCGCGCTCTGGACGCGAAATTGGCGATCGCGCGCAGAACTTTATCCACTCGTCAGCAGACCTACAACGTCTACAAAAGCCGTTTCCGCAGCGGGTATTGCACCGAGTTGGATTATCTGCGTATCGAGTCCGAAATGGCGTCGGTCAAAACCACGGTGCTCGGCTTAGAAGAGGCGTTGGCGAAGGCTGAAACTTCAATGAGCGTGCTGTTGGGCTGCAGTCCGAGATTGTTCATGGACCGCAAGACTTCTCCCGAGAAGGCGATTGAGCGGCTGAAGATTCCGAACAAAGTTCCGAAAGGCATTCCGTCCGACATTTTGAATCGCCGCCCTGATTTACTGCAGGCTGAGGGCGTGCTGATTGCGGCGAACGCGAAAATAGGGGAGGCGAAAGCGGCTTTCTTCCCGTCAATTTCTTTGACGGGCGCGCTGGGAGTCGAGAGCAAAACGCTGGGCAAGCTGTTCTCTCCGGGAAGCGACATGTGGAATTTCAGCGGCGGAATCAATCTGCCGATATTTACGGGCGGAAAGTTGTCATCCATGAGCGACGCGGCCCAAGCGAATTACCGCGCGGCTTTGGCAGCATATGAGAAGACGGTGCAGGTTGCTTTCAAAGAGACTCTGGACGCGTTGGTTTCCAACCGAAAGAGCAGGGAGATCGTAAAGTCGCGAACCCGCCAGGTCAACGCGCTGAAGCGAAGCTACGACATCGCGAAAAAGCAGAAAGATGCGGGATTGATCGGTTTAATCGACTTGCTGGACGTCGAAAGAGGCTTGCTCGCCTGCGAAATGGAACTTACCACCGCGCTGCAGGACCAGCTGAACGCAGTTGTTGATCTCTGCAAAGCTCTCGGAGGCGGGTGGAAAAGACTATAATCGCAATTAGTTGAATTTTGAGAAATTCGAGGGAGCCGAAACGGTTCCTTTTTTTGTGCATAATTTTCTTGCAAAAATCATACAAATGTAATAACATTGTTGCAGATGTAATATGGAGGAAGAAAATGTCCAAGGCGCTAACGGTAAGACTCAGCGAGGAGACGATTGCTCAGTTGAAAGAAATGGCGAAAGCGGATTTGCGCACCATTGGCAAGACTATTGAGTTTTTGGTTCGGGAACATTTATCGAGAGAAGAGACTATCGACGAGTATTACGCGCGGGAAAAGCCTTATATTGATCATGCGTTGAAACAAGAGGGCGTTCCATTGAAATTTGAAGACGTATTCCATGATTGAGTTGGTCTATACGTCCGATTTTTTGAGGGATGTTGAGTGGTTAAGAAAACATGATCGAAGACTTTTCGAAAAAGTTCGAGATTTGGCTGCGGACATTTCGGAGCACCCCGAAACAGGTAAAGGAAAACCTGAAAGATTGAAGCATTACGCGGAGTTGGTCGTTTTTTCGCGAAGAATTGATAAGAAAAACAGATTGACTTACGAAATCATCGATTCCGAACACGTCAGAATGTTGGCGTGCAGAGGTCATTACGCCGACAAGCGAGGTTAGGGAGCCGAAACGGCTCCTTTCTATTATTCATCCCACGGTTTTAAAGCGATTTCCTTACGGCGCTTTTTGGCCTCATCAGAGGTGTCGAACTTGTAGTCACACACTTTTTCGAACATTGCATTGGTGATTGCGGATTTCTTTGGTGATACACCGATAATTCCCTTTAGCTTATTAGTGAGGGGGTTATTTGTAAAAATATTACGGCCTAATATTTTCACTTTGTTTATTCGTTTTACCATCCCATTATCAAAAACAAGCAATTCCGTCGGCACATCCAATATCTCTGCCATACGCTGCAACGCGGCTTCTTCGCTTGGCGGAGGAGTGACTAATTTTACGCCGGTTATTTTTTCGATCTGCTTCATGACGGGAGTGGCTTCTACCTCAAAAGACACAGGCGCGTCGCTCGGGCAGTTGAAGGCGAATATTTCTTTTTGATTTTCGTCGAATCCCGACATTTCGCGTTTTCCGTCAATTGCCGATATTTTTATGATCTCTCCTTTAAAATTGAAGGTTTCGTTCTGGTCGTAATTCGGGAGAATATCTTCAACGGTATTTTTATTTTTTTCCACAATATACAAACCAGTGCGATCTACATAGATCAACCGTTGTTTGTTATCTATAAAACTGTCGGCTTCCCCTTCTACTTCATAAACTTCAAAATTGAATGAGCGTGGTCTTTTGTATTCACTATTTGAGATGATAATACGACCGTCTACGCCAATGATACGGCATTTGTTTGGGTTTGAACCGTCATATATATCAATGCAGCATTTTCTGCTTTTGATATCTTTAACAAAAGTGACATTGCTTTTGATATATTCTATTTTTCTTATACGTGAAAAATAATTAGGATTTCCGTCGGCGTAAGTGAAAACGTGGGTTGGGGTATAGCTTGCATCAGTATATTTAGGAAGAGAGCTTGTTTTTTCGATTGTTTTTGGATGCACAAGTACATACTCATCGGTTGCGATTTTTACAAAATAATCTTCCGCAAAACAGCTGAAAGACAAGCAAGCCATTGCCACTGTTGATATTATTTTTTTCATAAATCCTCCTTAATTTTTACACAGTATTGTACTTTGGAAAAGTTAATGAATGATTAATTTTAAGTAAAAATATCGAAAAAAAGCAAAAGGGCGCGACTGGGTTGG
>JAGABS010000004.1 GCA_017614525.1 Alphaproteobacteria bacterium | reverse complement strand
TATCCACAGATTTTGTGGATAAGGTTGTGGATAACTAAGTGGATAAGTAGTGTTAACCCTTTGTTAAGAATTAGTTAGGGCAGTTGCTTAAAAAATAGGCAGTAGTATGAGTAAGTATTCAGATCACGCAACTATGGGTGGGCAGGTTCTCGCTCACCGCATTCGAATGATGAAGCAAAATTGGAATATCATTTGGATTATCGGACGAGTTTGTTTCTTGTTGAGCTTCATTTTTTGCAGCATGATTCGCTGGAAGATACAGGATATCTGGAATTATTTGTGCATTTTGAAAGCGGTATATCGAAACAATATGACGACTCTTCCTTCATCATTGTTCAGCAGCTCGATTCTATGGTTTAAGGACGGTTCTATCCAGTGGGTATCTGATTACTGGATGGCGAACCACAAAGGATGTTTAGCGGCAAAAGAATATGTTGAAGCTGGATTATTGAGTGATCTGAAAATCAGTATTTGCGTAGGCATCGGCTCGATGATTTTGGCTTTGCTGTTTAACAAATATTTCGGGAAATCGCTGTCGGACAAGAAACAAATTATCTCTGGAAGGAGCTATGTTGACGCAAAAACTCTCAAAAAACAAATCAAAAATAAAAGCGATATTACTTTGGCGGGCATTCCTTATGTGGAAAACACCGAATCGCGCCACACTATTATCACAGGAACAACAGGATCGGGAAAAACAAATGTATTTCACGAACTGATTCAGCAGGTCATTGAAAAGGAAGAGAGAGCGATTATTGTTGATACAGTCGGTACTTTTGTTGATTGTTACTTCAATCCAGAACGAGATATTTTGTTGAATCCTTTGGATATGAGGTCTGTGCCATGGAGCTTGATTTCCGAATGTTCGAATAATCAGGTGATTCTGAAACAGATTGCAGAATGCTTCATCAAATCAAATAATTTCTCTGACTCGTTTTGGGACGATGCCGCCAAAATCGTTTTTGTGGACGCTTTGAAAAAGATCATCAAAGAAAACAAAACCGAAGAACAATTGCTGAAAATGTTGCAATGTTCGGCATCCGAATGGCAGCAGATGCTGAAAGATACCTGCGGAGCTTCTTTGATGGATAATGAGGCAGAGAAAATGGCGATTTCCATCCGAGCGACACTGATTAATGATCTCGACTGCTTGCAGTATCTCAAATTAGATCAAAATAAGTCATCATTCAAAATCAAAAAATGGATAGAATCAGGAAAAGGATTCCTGTTTCTAGCTTGTACTCCTGCGCAAAGAGCCGTTGTAAAGCCTTTGATTTCAGCGTGGCTGACCATTGCAGCAGAAGCGATGCTGCATACCGTTCCGACCGATAAGAGAACATGGTTTTTTATCGATGAGCTTCATAACTTGCGGCGACTTCCACGGTTCGAAGCTTATTTGGCAGAGGTTCGAAAATTCGGAGGATGTTTTGTTTTAGGCACTCAAATGGTTTCGCAATTGGAAGATATCTACTCAACAAAAGTTGCCCGAACTATTGTCGGACAGTGCGGAACAAAGGTTGTTATGAATGTCCCTGAGCCTATCACAGCCAGATATATGGGAGATTTTCTCGGTAAAAAAGAACAGCTGACAGCCCACGAATCTATCTCCTACGGTGCAAACACAATTCGAGACGGAGTAAATCTTTCGCAACACAAAGAAATCAGGGATATTGTTTCAACAACCGAAATTATGAATTTAAAAATAGGTGAAGCTTTTATTCAATTTTCGGGACTGGAAACCGTTGGAAAAGTGCAATTTGAGTATCACGAAGTAGATATCAAATTGAACAAAAAATCTATTTTGTTTCACTACATAAAAACCCACAAAAAGCTTTTAGCCTTAAGTTACTTAAGCGGATTTTTGATCGTTTGTGTCCTCACCAATCTCGTAATGCACTCACTTTTGATGTCCAGTATATTCGCAACTATCGCCACTGGAACAGTATTTTGGCTTATCATAGATACATTTAACGTAAACATGCTAAGCGCTCTCAAAATATTTGGAGAGATCATTCCTTCTGAAAAATATCAAAACAAATATCCGCAATTGTTCGGAAATTACTTAGAAATCGCAGATTTGAAACTTTCAGAGAAAGCTTTTAATTATCCAATCTTTCTATGGAGTTCAAACGAAGAACTTTACTTTGAAAAAATCTTGGAAGATGCGAGAAAAAGACAAATCCCAACACTAATTTTCGAAGAAAAGGACGATTTATATAAGAAATTTGCAAAACCTGAAGATAGTACTATCGATTTTTCTTCTGATGAAGGATTCGGCTGGGATTTCTGCAAAGACTTCAAACAAAATCCCAAAATTGCAGAGTACATCAACCTTTGGACATCGGTAGATTGCCGTGATTATTTGGAGTGTTTCAAAAACAATAACTGGAATGATACATCTTACTTTTTCGAAACTCTATGTTTTTCATCAATGGATGCTGTAGATGTTTTGGAAGAAATGTTCCCTACTCTTCCTTCAAACATTGAATACATCAGATCTACTATCGCAAAAGACTTCGAGTATCTTTCTGTTATCAAAACCAAACAGAAAAACTTAGCATTATCTGAAAGCATAGGAACAGTTTGGATTCAAAACGCCTCTCCAAAACTCAGCAAATTTATTTTGGAAACCGTACCTAAAAACATTTTGTGCTTAGTGAAACAAAAAAACAGTCACTGTATTAAAAGACCTAAAACAATCGTATTGAACTCAAGCTTCAATGAATTCCATATCCGATTTGATGGTTCATACATTTCTTTGAATAGTAATGACCAGCAAGTCGCAGAGCTTTTCGGCAAGACTTCTATTACAGATGTAAGATTCGCAAAAAACCGTTACACTAACACTAATTATCCTGCTGTTTCAGAAGAAAACTTAAACGATAACATTTTCAAGCATTATGATGAAGATAAAATCTGCAAAATTTAGAAACCACCAGCTGAGCCAGTGGTTCACAGGATGTGAGAAACTCCGCCATTGCGGCGGAGCAATTTATTAGTTTTCTTAAATGAGACCTTACTTTACCGCATCTTTCAGCGTTTTTCCAACCTTAAATTTCACTGTCTTCGTGGCTGGGATTTTCATCATCTTGCCCGTCTGAAAGTTGCGCGCCTGCCGTGCTGATCTTTCAGTTACTGAAAATGATCCGAATCCTGGAATTACGACATCTTCGCCGTCACTTAATTCCTTTTGAATTGTCTCGATTATTGAATTTAAGCAACTTCCGACATCTTTTTGAGACATTCCGCAGCATTCCGAAACTTTGTGAATTAATTCTGATTTATTCATTTTTCCCTCCAAATTCCTTCTGACATAATAATGCTCAAATGTAGCACTGATTCTTCTGATATTTCAACGTCTATCTCTCCAATCCGAAGTCTTTTTGTTTAGATAGTTCTAAATTTATTTGCTGTTGTTTTTGTAGAAACTCGCTTACGTGGATTTGTTTTAAATCAACATTTTGTGCTTCTTGTAAGTTCTGAAAGTTAGTGTCGATCTTAAACAATGCCTCTTGCATAAGGTTTTTATCATTCAAAACGCCGATATTTTCTTCCTTAATATGTTTGGATAATTCAAAGGCTTTTCCTTGCAACTGTTCTGTTGACCAAGGTGTTTTCAAGTCTTTGTTTGATTCTTTCAGTACCTCATAACACAGAGCTTGTTTAATGCAATCGTTCGCTCGCTCTGCGCTGATTGGTTCTTTGCTGTCAGTCTGATATTTATCGGCTAACATGCTGGCGTGTTCGGCTATTTCATAATTAAACGGGACATCCAATTTACAGTGCTTTATGTAATCTTTGACCATTGTATGATTGATTTGAAAACCATAACCATGCCTTCTGGCGTGAGCTTCTGAGTTCATCTGATATGTTATCGGACTAATTTTCCCTCGTGAACGTTCTATAACTTCTGGTAAAGATTTATAGTACTGCCCTTTTTCAATTTCCCTCGCCATCCCATCTATTTTTTCAAGAAACTCGCGCTGTGTTTTGTCGGCATAATTCAGTTGTTTCTCCATGGTTTCTTTGGACACAAACGAGTCTTTTGATGTTTCATTGAGAAACTCTCGATGTGCTTTGCTGTCAGCTAAAATTTCTCTCGCTAACTCGTTCCTTTCCTCTCGAATCTTGCAGTATTCCGCGTATTTTTCATGTTGAGTTATGTTTTGCGATTCTTGTTTTATAGAATTTAATAGGTCGTGAGCATTCTTCGAAATTTTAACATATTCTGTAACTCGATTTTTCGCGTCGATTTCGAGGTTACTCAGAGGACGATCTTTCAATTTGCACTGAATCTCCAGCTTTTCTAAGGTCAGTCCTTGCTGATCTAAGTAAATCTTATGATTCGCGTAATCTTTCGCGATTTCTTTTCCGAGCTCAGTTCGTCTTTCATTGATTTTTGAATAATCTTCCCAAGTCGCTTCGCCTTTGTTGATGTCCTTCAAAACCGAAATTCTTTCCAACGACAACTCGGTGTATTCTTGGACTCTTTCGCGATATTGATTGCTTCCGCCTGCGTAATCTTGAACCAAATCTTTTTGATGATATTTCGACAAGCCAACCATCAAAGATTTTACATCCTTAAAATCGGAATTTCTGTAATAAAGGTCGACATTTTCACGATGCCGAGTCATCGCGACGTAGGTATTTTTCGCGTCCATGATCGAATTTGCGACGACAATCGTGTTGTCGTAGGTCTTTCCCTGAGATTTCGTGATTGTAATTGCATAGGCGTGGTCGATTTTGTCGTAAGATTTCGTGTCGATCTGTTTTTCAATCTCGCCTGATTTTACAGTCAGAATTCCGTTCTCAAACTTCTCGACAGTCGCCGTTTCCCCGTTTTTTACATCGAAAGTTTTGTTGTTTTGAGTGAAGATAATCTGATCGTTTTTCGCGAAAGACTTCTCTCCGATATTGAACAGATTTTCGCCCAACTCCCCATTTGCTTTTTTCAAATTTCGGATTTCAGAATTGATTTCCGCGCATTCTTTTTTCGTTGTACAAAGCACTGCCACAGAGCCGAACTTTTCTATTTCCAGGAACTTTTCAGCAATCTGTTTTGTGTCCGTCATTTCGTGAATTTTCCCGTGGTGTTCGTAAATCGACAGCGCATTTGCCGTGTTCAATTTTGAGAATTCAACGCTCGCTTCTTTCTGCCAATCAGAATTCTGTCGGCGGATTTCATCCAGACGCCCT
>JAGABS010000020.1 GCA_017614525.1 Alphaproteobacteria bacterium | reverse complement strand
TTCAGCGGATTTCATCCCATTGTCTTTTTGCTGTATTTTAACAGACAAACGCCATAAAGTCAAATTTAAAAGACGAGAAAAGGGAAAATAAATGCCCCTCCCCGCTGCACAGGGAGAGGCAGGAGCGGTTTCAATTTTGGAGGACTGTTATTTAGACGCCTGCGACATGGTCAGTTCGTTGATAATGCGGATAACTTCCTGAGCCTGTTCATATTCCACTTTGACGCCTTCGATAACGGAACGCTTGAAGCAGAGCCCCGCCGGCCAGCTGCTGTTGGATACGACCGAGATCAGCAGACTTTTGTTCAGGAAGTAGTAAATGAAGCAAATAATCGCAAGAATCAACGTTATTCCAAATGTGGGTATTGCGGCCAGAACAAAGATAATCCCAAGAACAATAAGAGCTATCGGTTTGGTATAACCGCAGGTGGTTATGCTGATGGAACGCAGCGGCATGGTCGTGTTGATCTGACCGCTCAAGGAACCTTCGGAAACTTCGATCCGGTCGGCGAAAACCCGAAAAGAGGTCGTGGCATCGATCCCCAGCAATGTCAGGAAAAAAGATATCAAACCCGATTTACGTGCGACTATGTGAATAAATTCAGGTCCGTCATAGTTGATTTTGAATTCCTTCAGCACCAAAGCTCTCTGGCCCAATGTCATTGCCAAGCCATGCATTTTAACTCCTTTTTCTTCCTGTTGCAGGAATCATTCTAAATGAAATTGTTATTTCGAGCTGTTTCAGAAAATTCAGTAAAAATTTCTAAACGGGGATTCAACTCGATTTCCGTTCGATAGTATACAGTTTTTTATTCATTTGTCAAGATTTATTGAGAAAAAAAGTGATTAAATAGCGATGGAACAAAGAAAACAGTTTTTCTTCATATCCAAGCCGGGAACACGGACAGGTGCGGAAAATCACAGGGTTGAAAACCAGTTATAACCTGCTGTAGATAGATAATAACAACAAAAAATGGCGCGACATAAGTCGGCAAATCCGAACCATTCTCCGTTTTCATAACTCTTTTATTATCAAAGATTCTCCGTGGACACACCAACAAAAACAGAGAATTTTGATCTCTCCAAAACCGCATTCTCCGTTTCTCCGCGGACACACGGTTTCCGCATCAAATGTTTTCGATAGACTGGCGGCCGGAGAAATCCGCACCACCTCGCACCTCTGCGGTGCAGGATAATCAATTTTCTAAAAAAGTATCCCTGACAGTGGCCAACTTTGTTTGACCAGATGCCTGATGCCCATCGTTTTTTAGAACGATAAAGTCAAAACCGGGAAATAACGGCTTCAGTCTTATACGAATGAGATCGCTGACAGAAGCAGAATTCTTCAGCATTCGTTTAATCCCATACTGTGTCAGGATTTCCTTGTCGGAACGGACGTTCCGTCCATTCAGCATGAATTTGACTTTTACGCCCTCGACTTTAAAAATTCTTTTTTCAACGCGACCAATCGTTGGCATTTACCCACCTGCTATTTCATTAAAATTCCAATGTTGCATGTCGTGGTGTAATATAGCTCCGCGACACAGTTTTTTCAATTTCCATTGTGAGCATTTTACTCTGCATAAACGTTATTATGAGCAGGTCGACGGCAAAACCACCGATATCACGGGAGAAATTCCTTTTGATTTGCCGGACGGGTGGGCGTTCTGTCGAATGGGTAGTGCGGTTGATTTCATTGGCGGAAGTCAGCCCCCCAAAAGTGTTTTCTCATTTTCACCTGCAGCTGATACGATTCGTTTAATTCAGATACGAGACTATAAATCTGATAAGTTTAAGACTTACATCCCTCGATCAATGGCGAAGCGTTTTTGCTCCGCAGAAGATATTATGATTGGCAGATATGGCCCCCCAATTTTTCAAATTTTAAGGGGAATAGAAGGTGCATATAATGTCGCACTTATGAAGGCTGAACCATGCAATGCTATATCAAAAAATTATCTTTATTACCTTTTGAAAGATCATGCTCTGCTGACGATGATTGAAAGTCTTTCTGATCGGACTTGTGGTCAGGATGGGGTCAGCATGTATGACTTAAGGAGATATATTATTGCATTACCTCCTCTTGCCGAGCAGCAGCGCATTGTCGCGCAAATCGAAAGCCTGCTGAAATGCGTGGATGAGATCGACCGGGAGTCCGAGACATTGGAAAAGTCAGTCGCGTTGGCGAAGCAGAAAATCCTCGACCTTGCCATCCGGGGCAAGCTCGTCCGGCAGGACCCGAATGACGAGCCCGCTTCCGAGTTGTTGAAAAAAATCAAGGCGGAGAAGGAAGCCCTGATCAAAGCCGGGAAATTGAAGCGCGATAAGCACGAATCTTTCATCTTCAGAGGTGATGATAACCGTTATTATGAGCAGTTGGACGAGAAAACAGTCGAAGTTACGCCGGAACTACCGTTTAAAATCCCCGAATCATGGTGCTGGTGCAGACTTGGCAGCCTCTGTGATTACGGCAGTTGCCAAAGCGCTGATCCGGCAGTAAT
>JAGABS010000019.1 GCA_017614525.1 Alphaproteobacteria bacterium | reverse complement strand
TTGCCATTTCCGCCATCTTTACGGACAACGCATCACACGGATGGCATTCGCATCGATGCAAAATTTGGTTTTCCTCCCGCAACATGCGATTTTCTTCACGCAGGGCAAAAACTTCTTTTGAAGTAAAAACTTCGCCACCGTATCGACGGAATTCGGTATGGAGACTGATCCAGCGATACAGTGTACTTCTTCCGATTTGCACCGATTTGCAGAGATCTGCGATGGGATGTCCTGCTTGATACAGTTTAACGACTTCCCGCCGATCCTCATCAGAAAAACGCCCGTTTTCTCTGGATGACTGAACATGAGGCGGTAATTTGATCGGTGTTTTTTTTAGAGACGTCCTTCCCACGACATTGGCATCAGCTTTCATCCAATCTCGGATTGTCTGGTCGCAAACATGGAATTTCCTGCAGATGTCCTTGACCAACATCCCCGTCAACCGTGCTTCAATGACCGCCGCCCGAATTTCTTTTGAATAGGCTTTCCCCATGATTCCTCACTTTTTTGATACATGTTGATATGTTTCTTCTGTGTTGCATCGCAACACACCACCAAAAATTGCGGCTTTCACAAGGAATACAATTTCTTTTCGAGGATGGCAAGGAACTGCAGCAATACCTGCCACGTCGGTTTTTCTCCGAAGATCATCTCCTGCATCTGCGAATAATCCCGTTCGAGATCGGCTGCGCGTTGTGGTGGCGGAGACAACCGTAGTGTCCGCAACCCCATTTTGTCGTAATCAACACCTGGTTTTTGGTAAAATTTCCGGTCAAATGCGACTATATCGTTCAGTAAACTTGCAGCGGAGTATATCATCTCTCGATATTCCGAGTTTGCCAACATGAAGATATCGTAGTAATGCCGAGAGAGCCGCATCGGTGTCGCCTTTTCGGAAGGAAGAAAATTCAGATAGTGCAAAACCGTAATCTTCTCCCAAAAGGTCCTGGCAATGGAAACTGTCGGGATTCTTACGCAATCTTCGGTGAATTCTTCAAACTGTTCCGACACATAGGACTGAATCTTCATCGGGGCAAAAGGAGTGCCCTCGGCGAAAGCTCCGATTTCCAATTTGATGTCGGATCGAATATATCCAGACGAGGAAAACACGCTCGAAAACTTAACGTAAAGGTTGTTGGGCTCGCTCGGGTCCTGAATGACTATGCAATACGGTGCAAGTAATGCAGATAGACGCGGTTTCAGAATCTCCTTTACATAAGCAGCGGTGCGTTTACCTGTTTTCGATTTGAAAGTATTTATTGCGTTACGTGAACGTTCCTTCAAGAAAGATTCTCCGGGGTCGCTGACTTCCGAAAGGGCGAGCAACAGATCGATATCCTCAGAAAAGCGCCGGATGCAGTTGAATGCTTTTGAAAGCGAAGTCCCGCCCTTGAAGAGGAAAATTCGAGCTAACTCATCGTCATTGAACATCCGGTTCAGC
Organism: Alphaproteobacteria bacterium; assembly: GCA_017614525.1. Taxonomy (GTDB): domain Bacteria; phylum Pseudomonadota; class Alphaproteobacteria; order UBA3830; family UBA3830; genus UBA3830. The sequence continues at coordinate 2,870 of JAGABS010000019.1, read as the reverse complement.
ACCCACGATACCCAGAAATCTTTTTCGATCATGTCCTGACGGATACCGATTTTGGCGGCAGCTTCGACAAACACCGCTCGCCGTTCGACATCGGGAGCATCATACAAATTCATTGTAACCTCCTATTTAGCCAGTTCGCAGATTTGGCGGTAAATTCGGTCTGACACGCCAACTGTGTCCGCCCGAATCTGCAACCACTGCTTCTGGTTGAAACACTTTTTCAACGCTGCCTTGACACTGTCGTCCATCCGCGTCGAATCCAGCATCCGCAGTGACTGAACCAAGAGGCGGCTTTGTAACAGTTTTGGCAAAAAATCCCGCTTGGCGGCACTTCGAAAGCGAATTGTTTGCGTTCCCACCTTGAAATCTCGCGACCGTCCGGACCAAAGATAGGTATACTGTGCCGGGAGTTGGGTGGAGAGATTCAGACGGTTCAACGCGGAATTTCCAGTCGGTTGCATCTCATACTGCAGATTGCGGGCAATCGCGGCTGCAACCTGTTCCAAATCGGGCGCCACCTGCCGATTCAGCATTTTGCTGAACATTGGGTAGTCGTAGATACCCCGCATGACCTTGCGGATCTTTCCCTCCCTCATCAGATGAAATAATGCAGTGTCAATGTCGTTCCGCTTCAATTCCGACATAAAATCCCGAGCGCAGAATGACCATCCGTAACCATGTGCTTCGATTGTTTTCAAGATTTTTTGCTTTGCAGAGTCAGTCATTTTTGTAATCCTTTTTAAGAAATATAGCATTATTTTTCTTAAAATCAAGCCTGATACCCAAAAGATTTTGCAAATCTCGCATGAGTGTCTAGTGAAATCCCTGTCCGTAACAAGACAAGCCTCTATCTCTCCTGGTTCAAGGTCTGCTGCAATCTACCAAAACGGGGCGAAATAGCCACCGACATTATCAAACGTCTGAAAACTATCTATTTCTCTTGTATATCTTTTGTGATATATGTGCTATACGATTTGAATGAGTTTCTTTTTTTTGAAAAATCCATATTTTTTTTGTTTTTGCATTTGAATAATGTTATCCATATGCTATATTACAGTCAAAGAATAGAAGATTATCAGCAAAAAAAGGAGTATGGTTATGTTGTTTGACGAGCGTATGGTGGTCGATGCTCAAAAGTTTGCATTGAATGCGAAAGCGAGTATTCAGCGTAATGGAAGATTGGGTTTTACAGGAGAGGCAGCGAAATTACTCGGTTTACAAGAAGGATTGACAATGTTGTTTTCGGCGATGCAAAGCGGGGATTTGGCCGCAGTTATTTGCGATGCGTCGGAATCAAGAGGGTTTAGAATCCAAAGGGCTGGTGATTACTACTACATCAGGATGAAAAACTTTTTCGATTCCCAAAACCTCGACTACATAAAAAGGCGCGTGTCCTACGATATCTCGGAGACACCTGAGCGATATCAAGATAAAGTAGTCTACAAATTCACACGCGGAATATATGAAAGAAGGACGAGCGGAGATTCCGAGCCAGAGGATATTGAGCAAAATGATGTTTTATCACAATCTTAAAGAAAACTAGACAGGAAGGAGCGCAAAATGGTAACATAAAAAAGCAGCAAAGTCTTTCAAGGAAAAACTCCACTGCTTTTAGGTCGGGTTTTCTAGGCCCCAGTACCTTAATATAGCACAACAATCTTCAGATTGCAACGGTCTGTCCGAGTTTTTTCTTTCTTTCTTTCGTTGCATTAGCGAATAACCCCTCACTATGAAAGGTTATAATTATGAGAATTCGTGAATTTGATTTGGAGCACGTCCAAAAAGGTGACGTGTTGTTTCTTTCTGCCTGTTCACAATGTGCTTCCACTGGCACCATATCAATTGAAGGACCGCTGGATCGGTCATTGGTGTTACGGAAGACCGTTAAGGACAGCGAACCTCTCCCTCTTGATGGGGACTTACGCACAGCGGTTGTGACTGGTGATGGTCCGATCAGGCTCAAGGCCGAAATCGAAGTTGATTGCGATCTGAAAGTTATTAAGAGCGGCGTTTTGATCGCCGATCGCGATGGCAAGGAACAAGGTATACACTTTGCCTTTGACATCGAAGACGGCTCCGACAACGATTTCAACGACTATTGGGTCAATGTCGCCTGCTGGCATCACCGTGGATAATCGCGTTTAACACATGAACATTCAACTGGTCTTTGGGTGTGTCTAGTTCCCAATGACCAGTTTTAACTACATGGACATGGTGGATAATTTCAAACGGAACATGAATGAATTGACTTAGGACAAGCAATATGTGGCTGAAAGAGAAAATCATCAATGGGCAGCGACGCATCCTGCTTCGTCCGGAGAACGTCGAGTATATCCGAATATTGGAAATACATGGCGGACAAGGCGAAGGAAGCTACTTTGCTGTTGGCATTGATGGAGTGAAGTATGTTTCTGGTCAAAAGCTGAATTTCCCAGCAGTTACCGGCATGTGTAAACTTCAAGAGCCGAGTGGTCAGGAATACTGGTGCGACGATTCCATCATTGTTGCAGCCCTCTGTAGATATTGGATCACTGGAACAATAAGATGGAAATGGCCGGAAGAACGTGGCTACGAGTTGCCTCTGCTTTCCCGCGAGGATTCCAGAAAATATCTTCAATGGCATCAGATCCCGCACCCTGGAGAATGGTGATAGAAATACCTTGCTGACAGACTGGGAACTGCGTATAATATTCTCCGAGAAATCCAAAACTCGACTTAATTTCAACAGGGGTGCGGTTTTCATTAACTTTGCAGCGATTTGAGGCAAGAGGGCGCGAAAACAGGGTAAGCGCAGTTAATGAAATCCGGTATGTCCGGAGAGTTGAACTCTCTCCGTCGAAGGCGAATTTCGGAACGAAAAGTGCCACCCC
>JAGABS010000018.1 GCA_017614525.1 Alphaproteobacteria bacterium | reverse complement strand
CAGTGTTACGATAAACCGAATATTCGTTGGGGTCAATCCCAAAAACCAAAATAAAAATTAATTTTTTTGCATGGAAAACGACGTGAAAAACTTTCCGTTCGGCTGATGTTTGATATCAGAGAAAAAAAACGGAGCCATCTTCGTGAATTTGGGAAAAATAGGAATAGAAAAAATTAGAGATATGAAATTGGAGACGGAGAACAGATTGTGCAAACATCGGTAGTTGTATTTAAGCATTAATAAATAGAGGTACTTACAATGACAAAGATAAAATTAAGAAGAGAAAAAGGTGAGGCAGAATCTGATACGGCATGTCATGGCTCTTATCATACATGCTTTAACTGTAACGCATGCCAACACGAAGACAAAACATGGTACCGTTTGCTCATATCGTTCGATAGAACAATACTGACTGAAGCACTTCGCAACACCAGGTGCAGCGTTACATTGCCTGCTATTCCGCTTCATCATCGGGGGAAGGGCCGTCCTCTGCAAAAGGAACATCGTCTCCAACTCCGTACTTTTGCAAATACATGCTGCGAGTTTTGGAGTAAAGATCTTCGGATTCACTTATCATGGAATCAATCATTTCCGAATTTTCAGATCGATCGATTACCATTTGCAAAGCTGCTTTCGAGACGGCCAGCGGCCATCCTATGAAATAGCTAACGGGATCGGCAAACCAGGAGATCGGTTCGGCGATGGTATCTCGAGTTGACGAAAATCCGAACACAGGCAGCACGATGTAGTCCCCGTGAGGAACCTCCATCTTGTGCAAAGTATCTTTGTACCCCGTGGAATGCTTCGGAACTCCCAGCAGTTCGGCCATATCAAAAAGCCCGAAAAATCCGAAAGTTGAGTTAATCAGGAACCGGAAAAACGATGAGGCCATATTCTCGCCATCGGTCTGCACTGTGTAGTTTACCAGATAAAATGGCTCCTTCAGGTTATCAAAAAAGTTTGAAAACATCAGCCGCACAGGCTCATTCGTCACATCTTCATAAACGTGGGATGCCGGCTTTAATATATTTTCATCGAGAGATAGATTCACCTCCAACATCGCTTTGTTGAAGCACTTATGAGGATCAGGATCCTCCGGGCTTGAGGCGCACGCCGCAAGCAAGAACAAAGGAATGAATCTGAATTTCATATACAACATCCTCCCGGGGTTATTGTAGAATATTTTCAAAGGAATTCATATTTATTTTTGAAATATTAACTCTAAATTAACTATTTTTACCCATAATAATGGCAGACAATGGGGATAACTGATGTATACAATGTACGATACAGCTTCATATTTGTTGGAGCCATCCAGAAGACTGGCGCAGATGTTTCGGTCTTCTTTGAGAAAAAATTCGTTTGCAATGGACTTAGGTGCGGGGCGTTTCGCCGAAGGGCTGGCCGATATGTTTCTACGCACCAGCAGATACGTTAAGAAGCCGGAATTTAACATAGATTCGGTAAAAGTCGGGGAAAAGGAATTTCCTGTTTATCAGACAACTGTATTGAAAAAGGATTTTTGCAACTTATTGCGATTCAAAAAAGCTGGAGTGGAGACAAAAGAACCGAAAGTTTTGATTATATCTCCTGTATCCGGGCATTTTGCGACACTCCAGCGCGACACCGTTAAAAGAATGCTGCAGAAGTGCGAAGTTTATATTACTGATTGGAAGAGCATGAGGGATGTTCCGTTGGAAGCAGGAAGTTTTGATCTGGATACTTATCTCTCATATTTGATCGATTTTATGCATCATATAGGGCCGAATACCCATGTGATGGCGGTATGTCAGCCGGCCGTCCAGATTATGGCACTTGCCGCGATTATGGACGAAGATAACGATCCGTGCATGCCTGCAACCATAGTTCCGATGGGAGGTCCGATTGATCCTAGAGTAAAGAAAACTCAGGTCAACGAACTGGCGGAAACATATCCTTTATCTTGGTTTGAAAGAAATTTCCTGACCGTAGTTCCGGAAGGTCACATCGGAGCGGGCCGAAGGGTTTACCCGGGATTTATCCAAATTACGGCGTTTATCAATATGAATCCGGACGCTCACTACAGGGCTCATATCCAATTTTTGGAAGATAAAATTCTCAATAATGTCGCAGGAATAAAGAAACACGCTGAGTTCTACGACGAATATCTATCTGTGTTGGACATGGACGATGTTTACTACTTGCAGACCGTGGAAAAAGTGTTCCAGACCTATGAACTTCCGCGCGGCGTCATGAAGTACAAAGGACGCACCATAGATTTGAAGAAGATAAAGCATTGTCCTCTGCTGACCGTGGAAGGGGAAAAAGACGATATTTCGGCTCCGGGGCAAAGCTATGCTGCTCACGGATTATGTTCCAACTTGCCGGCAGAAATGCATGACCATTATTTGCAGCCGGGAGTCGGACACTATGGAGTATTCTCCGGCAGCAAATGGAGAGCTTTTGTCGCCCCGAAAATCGAGGAATTCATCTTTAAGTTCGACAAGGAGCTGGGATCCTTTTACAAAAAAGGAAAGAAATAGTTTTTAGAAAAAGGCTGGGGCACCTTCATCTCGGAAGGTCCCCAGGTCTGTCGTCGCGAGACGTTTTCACAGACAGCCAAGCATCCGATTTGAACGGCAGCAAGAAAACTAGTTTTCGTAATATCCGGTAGCGACTCCACGCCATCGTTTTAACTTCGAAGAATCGTTTTGACATGGCTCGCGTCGAGCATAGTCCATTCCGGCTTGTGTTCGCCTATAAGTTGTTCCGTCAGCTTTTCCCAGATGCCTTTGTCCTTCCATCGACAAAAGCGGCGATGTGGGCTCCATTTAAGAAAGTATCATGGAGCTGAAAATAGACACGCAGTTTCAGTGATGAACTAAAACATCACAAAAGTGAACTCCTAGATAAGGTTGATGCTAACCGGACGAGCTGACCTATCTCGGGTTTGATACGCACATTCGTGTTTGCAATGAGACATCTCATAAATCAGGTTATAGACTTCTTTCGCGGTTTGTAATAAGCTGTTCGGGTAATCAATCGATAAACAGATCGATAATTGGGAGTGTGTTTATGTCTGTGACTGCAGAAGATATAGAAAAGGTATCTCATTTGGCTAAGATAAGTGTCAGCAAAGAGAAAGCCGAAAAGATGAAGAATGATTTGAACAAAGTTCTTCATTTTGTCGAGCAACTGTCTGAAGTTGATTGCTCCGGAATAGACGATTCTGTGGAATATGAAGCGAAGCTTCACGAAAGAGCAGACATCGTGGAAGAAACGGATCCTGATGTAATGGATAATGCACCCGAAAAAGAGTGCAACATGTTTGTGGTCCCTAAAGTTTTAGGGTAAAGGTTTTTGAATAATTGAAATATTCTGAAAAAACGGAGGAAATAATGGAAAAGGTATACATGACTCCTCGAGGGTACAAAATTTTGGAAGAGGAGCTGAAAAAACTGAAGTTCGAGGAACGCCCCGCAGTAGTGAAGGCGATCGCCGAGGCCAGAGCCCTGGGAGATTTATCGGAAAATGCGGAATATCATTATGCGAAGGATAAGCAAGGATTTATCGAAGGCCGCATCAGAGAATTGGAATCGAAGCTGTCTCGCGCGGAAATAATCGATATAACTAAATTGAGCGGAACTTCGATAAAATTCGGATGCACGGTGACTGTCTGCGATGAATCCACTGATGAAGAAGTTACCTACAAGATAGTCGGAATCGACGAAGCAGACGTGAAGAAAAATTTGCTTTCCGTCGGGGCTCCGCTGGCCAGGGCAATGATTGGGAAGGAAGTCGGAGACGAAATAAGGCTCAGCACGCCCTCGGGAACGAAAGAATACGAAATTTTAGAAGTCAAATATGTGTAGCAAGTATATGTAGGAGGAAAAATGTTTAATCTTAGAGGAAAAGTAGCTCTTGTAACAGGCGCGACGGGCGCGATCGGCGGAGCAATTGCCAGGACTCTTCACAAAATGGGAGCGACTTTGGCGCTGTCGGGAACGAAAGTGTCCAATCTGGAATCTCTCGCCAAAGAATTGGGAGATCGTGTTCAGTTGTTCGCGTGCAACTTGAATTCAGCGGAAGCAATCCAAGATTTAATCAATAACGCTGAAAGGTTTTTCGATAAAATCGACATCCTCGTGAACAATGCGGGAATTACTCGTGATAATCTGATGATGAGAATGTCCGATGAAGATTGGGAAGATGTGATAACCGTGAATTTAGAGGCTCCGTTCCGCCTGATGAGAGGAGTTTCCAAAGGAATGATTCGTGCAAGATGGGGACGAATTATCAATATCTCGTCAGTTGTCGGAGCTGTGGGAAATCCCGGGCAGACTAACTATTCCGCGTCCAAATCGGGGCTGTTCGGATTAACGAAGTCGGCGGCGTTGGAATTGGCGTCGAGAAATATCACCGTTAACTGCGTTGCTCCCGGGTTTATCGAATCTCCTATGTCGGATAAAATTCCCGAGGCAATGAAAGACGCTTTGCGGAAGAGAATTCCTGTCGGAAGAATCGGAAATCCGCAGGAGATCGCGTCGGCAGTCGGATTCCTCGCCAGTGAAGAAGCGTCTTATATCACTGGACATGTTCTTCACGTCAACGGCGGATTGGCAATGGTTTGAGGCAGATTATCTGAGACATGGATTTGCTGAAAAATTTTGTCTCTGTCTCTGAGAGTCTCGGCATCAGTTCGGCTTTTGATCTTTTTGATTCAGATGTTCGTCCGAATCTCGAGGTCTTGTCTGCGAAAGAGCTGGAAATTTATTCGAAGTTCACCTCCTGCAAGCGACAGCGCGAGTTTGTTTCAGGGAGGATTGCGTGCAAAAAAGCTTTCTTCAAGATAACTTCGGAAAAAGAAGAATGTTCAGAGTGTAATGCGGATTGTTTTGAAAAGTTCTCTTCCATTTCCGTATTGAATACCGAGACGGGCTCTCCGTTTATTGAAAATTCCGATTTTTTCGTATCCGTTTCACATTCTCACGGAGCGGCAATTGCAGCTGTCGGCAAACACGCGGTCGGAATAGACATCGAGTGGGTTAATCCGAAAAGAATTTCAGCCTTAAAAAAAATGAGCGGGGAAGTCTGCGCGGAATCTCAGAACGTCACGGACTTAACCGCGCTCTGGACATTAAAGGAATCTCTCGGAAAAGCCTTGCGTACGGGAATCGTTGAGGAGTTCCAACGATATGATACGGCAAATTTCAGATACGAAAACGGATTTTTCTGCTGCGATTTCAAAAATTTCCCTTCGTTTTCGGGAATCGCAATAGCCGACGGCAAATATGCGACGGCAATAGTTACTCCGTCCTTGAATTTTGCGATTCTTCCTATTTAAAATTATGAATCAGCTGGAGGTGTTCTGTCAAATAATCCCGGTTTGGGAGTGAATATGACAACGGAATTGAAATAAAAACCATATTGACTGGTTTTATAAGTAGCTTTTGGAGTCACTAATCTGCAATTAAAAGCCTTTTTTGCTCGAGTATCTTGGCTATCTGATGCTACATATGCATCTAAACTCATCGTACGTTCTCGGCAAAACAGCGGACATTCTATTATGATCTTAACTTCTCCTTCGTTTATTTTTAGTGTCGGATAAATATCTGTCGGGGAAACATCTGTTTTTTTCCTTACCACACCGTAATTACTGTTGTCAAGATCAACGAGCCAACCTGCCGGATTAACGGCATTATAACAATAACTAACATATGACCATATAACAGATGCCCTTCCCCCCGATAAACCTTCCACATAATAAATGAAGAAAAAAGGCATATGAGAAAGTTCATGACTAAAACCTCCTCTTTTTCCATCGGCATACATTGTTTTTCCAGGATAAATCGTCAAATGAGCCAGCGAAGCAGCGTGTCTAATATCATTTTTATTTATCTTTCTTTTCGCACCTTCTCGCTTCTGTGAGATATTCTGAAAAATATTCGCCATTTGCTGTGCCACAAACTCAGTTTGCGAATAGTATCTCTTTATCTTCACCAAATCATGAATATAAAACAGCAATATAATCAAAACTGGCATGCAGATCGCGAACTCGATCAGTATTGCTCCGCAATTGGTGGCGCGCAGGCGTAATTTTTGAATTTTTGCTCCAAAGAAACGGGCGGCGCGAGATGCTCTTCCCCCTACTCTATTATATCGCGAAAAAGTTAATTTTTCGTTAATCAGCGTGACACTGGACTCAGTATTTTGAGTACACCTATCCGATAGCATACTCGTTTTTTCTGTTAAGATTTTTTTTATACAGAATTTTACAAAATTAAAGATTTTACAAAGATAATTATTTGATTTTCTTCGATTTTTTAGGTCCTTACCCCCCCCCGTCAAATACCTTTTTGGCAAACCAGTTCATTATGCATGCTCCTTATTACAAAAACTATACGGGATCATTCTCGCAGGAAATGGTTAATAAAAGGTTAAACACAGAGAAGGATCTTAACCTTTTCATGTTGCCACGCCCAGGGTGAGCTCGCGGGATAGACGGTTATCGATTATTAAAAAAAATTAAAAATTCATACAAATTCATGGCCTTCCAAATGAGTCATCAGAAAAATTGAAATCATCAAAAAAATAAAATATAATCGCTCGGGTGGTAGTTAGGAGTACTGATGAAAATAAAGTTGCCTTATTTCGATAGGGACGGTTGGCGTGCAGCCTTTGTGATTTGGCTTGTTGCTTTTGTGATAGGACATGTCAGCGAGCCCGTTTGGTGGATTGGGGTTGCGATAGGGTTTGCCTGTCTGTTGTTTTTCAGGGATCCCGAAAGAATTCCTCCGAGCAAGAGCCGTGTCGTGGTCAGTCCCGCAGACGGTATCATCTTGAAAATTGCCGACGTAGAGCCTCCCGCTGAGTTGGAGTTAAAGGGAAAAAGAAAGAAGATCAGTATATTTATGAGCGTGTTAAACGTTCACGTAAACAGAACTCCTATTGCTGGTATCGTCGAAAAGATTTTGTATGTTCCCGGAAGATTCTTCAATGTAACTCTGGACAAAGCAAACGAATATAACGAGAGACAAGCTACCTTCATGAAAAATGAGGACGGCATGGAGCTGGTGTTTGTTCAGATTGCCGGACTTATTGCCCGTCGAATAAGGTGCGACATCAAAGAAGGCGAAGAGCTGGCAAGAGGTCAGCGTGTCGGAATTATTCGTTTCGGAAGCAGAGTCGATGTTTATCTGCCGATGGATGTCTCGGTGTTGGTCGAGGAAGGTCAAATTACCGTTGCGGGTGAAACGATTTTGGCCAATTATTCAGATAGTTACGATAAATCAGAGAATAAAAAGGAAAAAAAGTCAGCTGATCGTAATATGAAGGAGAAGAGAAATGAAAAGCAGAAAAAGATTAGGTAAAGAGGATTCGAAGGAAGTGAAGTCTTTCGAAGCCGGACAGAATGATGTCGGGAAGACGGATGGAGAAGAAGTCGGTGGTTTTTGGGAGGACTCGGAAGTGTTCGGCTCGGAGGGGTTGAAGCCTTCCAAAAAGGAGGTGCTGAAGACCTCTACCCTCGCGAAATTTTTGCCGAATGCCGTCACCATTACCGCAATGTGTTTCGGATTATCGTCGATTCGATTTGCCCAGTGCAACGAGTGGGAGTATGCCGTTCTTTGCATTTTGGTTTCGGCTCTGCTTGACATGTTTGACGGAAAAATTGCTCGGTTTTTGGATCAGTCTACCGCCTTCGGGCTTGAGTTGGACTCGCTGTCGGACATGGTGTGTTTCGGAGTCGCTCCGTCCGTGGTTTTGTATTTGGCCTCCATGCAGCAGCTCGGGAGAATCGGATGGGGTATTTGCATATTCTATACGGTGTGCTGCGCGTTGAGATTGGCGAGATTTAATGTCGTGCATTCTTGCGGCAAAGAACTTTCGGAATTGGACCGGAAGTATTTCACGGGAATCCCGGCACCGGCAGGGGCACTGATGGCATTGTTTCCGTTGATATTATTCTTTGAAACTGACAGTCTTGTAATCGTTCAGCCTTTCTATGTGGCGTTTTTCCTGGTGTTCTCAGGGTGCTTAATGATCAGCACGATCAAAACATTTTCGTCGAAAATTGTCGAGATAAACAATACAAATTCCTGGATCGCTCTGACAATCATAGCCTTTGTAATAATTTGTCTGACTACCAGATTATGGCTGTCTCTTTCGTTGTTGGTCTCGTCTTACATGCTTTTGATTCCTTGCGGGGTTTATGAGTACTCGAAGGCTTTAGAAAAGGATTCGGAAAAAATCTCGAAGTTCGATAAAACAGTGTTCGAGGAAGCGGCAGTGTCCGAAGAGGAGGCAGAAGAAACGACGGAATCGTCAAAACCCGTTTGGACAAAAAAAGCATCAGTGCCAGCGTCCAAGAGACTGTCAGGGACTCGGAAGAGATCGTCATCCCGCAAAGCAGCATCAGGAAAGGTTTCTGAAACCGCAAAAGAATGAAGAAATACTTTCTGCTGATCATCGTTTTGAGTTTGGTATATGTGTTCCACTCTTCCGACTCGGAGGAACGGAGTCGTTTAAAGTCGCCGTTGTATCGGGAATTGAAAGAACAAGATTTCAGGCCTTTTGATCGAGAAAAACGACTCAATATAATAATCGGCATAGACTATTTGCCTTACGAGTTTGTTGAGATGTTCGAAAACCTGACGGGAATAAAGGTTCAGGTGGATATTTTCGATTCAAATGAAATTTTGGAAGCGAAATTGCTTGCAGGAGGCAGCCAATACGATATTGTCTTCCCCACGGCCTGGCCGCATTTTTCTCGACAATTAACCGCAAAAGTTTACAAGCCGATTGATCACGAAAAAATAAACTTCGCGAAATTCAATCCTATTATTTTGGAAAAATTAGACTCGTGCGACAAAGAAAATCTCTACGGAATTCCTTATCAATACGGCATTTCGGGAATGGGTATGGACACAGAAGTCATTGAAAAAGTATTTCCCGACGCCGACAAACACGATTTGGGAATGTTCCTCGATCCGAAAAACGCGGAAAAATTGGCTAAGGTAAGATTCAGCGTTTACGATTCAGCGGGAGAACTATTCCCGCTGATTTTATGCTACTTGGGACTGAATCCCGAAACAATGAATGAGGAAGACATCCAGAAAGCGGCAGATCATTTGAAAAAAATCCGTCCGTACATATATAAATTTACTGAATTCGGATTTGAAGATTTGTCTTCGCAAAATGCTACTCTGACACTGGGAACTTCTGGAGACATAATTAAAGTTCGAAAAGATACGGGACGAACAAATGTTAAGTTCTTCTACCCGAAACAGGGAACTGCTTTGTGGGTAGATGTCGCAGCAATTCCCGCGGGAGCAAGACATCTCAAAAATGTGTACGCATTTTTCAAATTTTTATTGAATCCGAAAGTCATAGCGGAAATTACGAACCGCACATATCGAGCTAATTGCGTTACCGCAGCCGACGGATATGTCAAAAAAGAAATCATTTCCGATGAGAATATCTATCCCTCCTTGGATTTCATAAAAAAATGTTACATAGAAAAGCCCGCTTCGGCGAATATCGAAGCCCTGAGAACAAGATTGCTAACAAAAATAAAGTCGCAGAAATGAACAGAATTTTCAGATGTTTACTTGTAATGTTATGCGGATGCGAAATTAATACTCCGCCCCTCCCTCCGATAGATCGGCAGTCATTTTCTTACGATCAAGTCCTGCAGCAACAAAAGCAACTGGAGGAAGAAATGCGGGAAATATTTCCAGTTTTATAGAACCTGTATGAGTAGCCTCACCGCTTCATCCACCTCAGCTTTTGTAATATTTAACTGCGGATTGAAATAGATCACGTCTCCAAGAGGACGCAGGACTAATCCCAAATTCAAAGCTTTTTTATAGATTTGATATCCAAGGCGTAACCGCGGATCGAAAGATTCCTTTGTTTTCTTATCTTTCACAAGCTCGATTGCATTGATTAAACCGATATGCCGAATTTCTCCGACATTTGGATGATTTTCGAAAGTTTCGGACAACTTTTCGTGTAAGTAAGCAGCTGTTTCTCTAGCATTTTCCAAAATATTTTGTTCTCTGAGAACTTTTTGCACTGCCAAGGCCGCCGCACACCCCAATGGGTTCCCACTATAGGTATGGCTGTGCATAAATGCTTTGCCTTTGTTATAGTCGTCGTAAAACGCATCAAAAATTTTCTGCGAAGTAACTGTAATCGACATTGGCAAATACCCTCCCGTCAGTCCTTTTGACAAACACATTATATCAGGGCTGATTTCCGCGTAATCGCAAGCGAACATCTTCCCCGTCCTGCCAAATCCTGTAGCAATTTCATCCGCAATCAAAAGTACATTGTACTGATCGCAAATTTCCCGAAGCTTTTTCAGATAGGTCGGCGGATAAATTCTCATTCCGGCACTTCCCTGAAGAAGAGGTTCGACAATTATCGCACAGGTTTCATCAGCGAATTCCTCGAAAGCTTGTTTGACCTTGCAGAAACACTCAACACTGCAACAATCTCGACATTTTCCGTAAGGACATCTGTAGCAATCGGGAGAATCAATACGAACGATGCCGTTCATCAGCATCGGTTTGTAAATCTTGGAATAGAGATCCAGCCCACCCACCGACAGCGCACCGATGGTTTCTCCGTGATACCCTTCCGACAGGCACATAAATTTGATTTTCTTCGAGTTTCCCGTCTGATATTGATATTGCAAGCTCATCTTTAAAGCGCATTCGACAGATGCCGAACCGTTGTCGGAGAAATTGAACTTCACCAAACCTTTCGGAAGAATTTTCAGCAATTCTTCGCACAACTTTATCGCGGGTTCGTGAGAAAAATTCGCAAAAATAACATGCTCGAGACTGCCCAACTGCTCCTTAATCTCGTTGTTTATATCCTCGTTGCAATGTCCCAGCAGATTGCACCACCACGAACTGATGATATCCATATATTTCTTCCCGTGAATGTCATAGAGATAGATCCCCTTCCCGCGCTTAATAATCATCGGAGGAAGAGTCTCGTAATCCTTCATCTGAGAGCAAGGATGCCAAATATATTTCAGATCTTTTTCGACCAGGTTATCCATTTTCAACCCTCTCTTTCATACAGAATACGCGAATCGAATCCGTCCAAAATCTCAGAAGATTTTTTCACTGTAGCTATCACAGGAATTCTCGTTATATCTTCTATTACGTACTTGTTATCAACGTGCATAAGGTTATTTTCATCAAAATTGTTCAGAATAATTCCTTTCACATCGAAATCATTATGCTTTAAATACCAAACAGTGAGACCTGTCGCGTTAATCGTTCCCAACCCGGCATCGGCGACGACAACTACAGACAATCGCAGAATCCGAACTATATCTTCCAGCCAAATATTGGATTTATCATCATAAACTAAAGGACACAATACTCCGCCACTGCCTTCGACTACAACAAAATCTGATTTCCTTGAAATCTTTCGGAAAGCAGCCTTTATCGTTCTGACATCTGCAAAATTTCCTTCCTTTCGAGCTGCCAAATGAGGAGACAAAGGTTCTTCATAAACATATGACACCATTTCCGACAGATCTGTATCCAAATTTGCGAAATTTTTCACAAACAAAGCGTCCCCGGGAACGAGTTTTCCGCCTACGCGAGCATTTCCGCTTACTGCCGCTTTATAGTAATTCGCGTTGATATCTTCCTGTCTCAAACACCTGATCAACAACGCCGCAACATATGTCTTACCGACATCTGTTCCTGTTCCTACGACAAAAACACCTTTATTTTGCGACATAATATCCAAGCTCTTTGATCATTTGTAAATCGCGTTCGATGGTAATTCCCGCCGTCGTCAGCATATCCCCTGAAATCAGAGCATTTGCTCCCGACTGCAAACAGCTGCGGCCTTTGTCTTTGAGCAAACCACGACCTCCCGCCAATCTGATAAATGCTTTAGGATTTATGAAACGATAGATCGCACAAATCCGTCGCATCTCATCTACACCTAAAACCTTATTATCTTCATAAGGTGTTCCGACAATCGGACTGAGCATATTCACGGGAATCGACACTGCTCCCAAATCGCGTACCATAAAGGCCATGTCGATGCGATCCTCCCACGATTCCCCAAGCCCCATGATACCGCCGGAGCAAACTTCAAGTCCCTGCGCTTTCGCGGCTTCAATTGTTTTCACTTTATCCGCCGTCGTGTGGGTCGAGCAAACTGTTTTGAAAAAATTTTCGGAGCTCTCCAAATTGTTATGATATCGGGATAGTCCCGACTCTTTTAGTTTCTGCAAATCATCCGAATCCAGCAGCCCGCAAGACGCACAGATTTTTAAATTCGTGTTCTCTCTTATTTCCTTCATGGATTTACAAAGGCTTTCCAGCTCAGATTTTGTTAATCTCCGTCCTGAAGTCACGGGAGAAAATCTTTGTACACCCGCCGCATCATCATGTTTTGCCGCAGCCAAGATCGCATCGCTGTCCATCAACGGATATTTTTCGACTTCGACCTTATAATGAGCAGACTGCGCGCAAAATTTGCAATTCTCGGAACATCTCCCACTTTTCGCATTCACAATGGTGCAAATCTCGAATTCATCTCCGCAAAATTTCTGACGGATTTCATTCGCAGCCTCGCATAATTTTTCGAGATCTGACTCAACCAATTGCAAGGCTTCGTCTTTTGATACTTTTTCGCCTCGCAATACTTTCTGCCTTAACTGATTAATCAAATTAGGTTCTCCTTATTCGAACTTGAACTTAAATTTGGATCCGAATTCGGAATCCAAATCAAAAACAGAGACAATTTTCAGTGAACAAAAAGTTCCTCTGGACATATACCAAGCAAATCCAGATCAGAAACCAATTGCAGAGTTTCGAAACATCTGTTTGCAATTTCTGTCCGATTTTCCCTAGCTAACATGTAATCCAACTTCTTCTTCAGATCGTGCAGATATAGGACATCTCCTGCCGCATATTTCAGCTGCTCGTCAGAAAGTCCTTCCCTCCCCCAATCTGAGGACTGCTCCTGCTTCGAAATCTCAATTCCGAGAATTTCTTTCACCAAATTTTTCAGCCCGTGTCGATCCGTGTAAGTGCGGACCAACTTCGATGCAATCTTCGTGCAGTAAATATTGTTAACTCGGATTCCGAAAGTATAGTTCAGTATCTCGATATCGAATCTCGCAAAGTGAAATATCTTCAGAATTTTCGGATTTTCCAACATTCTTTTGAGATTCACCGCTTTGTGCTGTTGCCCCTTTTCGATTTGCACCATGTGGACTTCGCCGTCCTTGGAACACATCTGCACTAGGCACAGCCTGTCACGCTTAGTCATCAACCCCATGGTTTCCGTATCGATGGCGACACTGTCTTTGAAAAACACATTGCTTGGCAAATCATTTTTGTAAAGATTCATTGATACCTCTCTGAACTTTCTCCGAATTTTTTGAAAATGGTGCCCAAAAGAAGACTCGAACTTCCACCCGCTTGCGCGGACTAGGACCTGAACCTAGCGCGTCTACCAATTCCGCCATCTGGGCATTTGACGTCACTTAGCTTTTTCTACATAAGTACCATCATTTGTATTTACCACAATTTTGGTGCCCGCATCAATATGCGGAGGAACTAAAATACGCACACCGTTCTCCAAAATCGCGGGTTTGTAAGACGCTGACGCAGTCTGCCCCTTAACAACAGCCTCCGCTTCAACAATCTCCATAACCACCGTATCAGGAAGCATAACTCCGATTATCTCTCCCTCGTACGAAGTGATCGTGACCGTCATATTGTCCTGCAGAAAGCGCACCGACTCGCCGATAACATCCTTATTTATCTGAATCTGATCAAAAGTTTTGCTGTTCATGAAAGTGAAAACATCTCCGTCTCGGAACAGCAGCTGATACTCCTCTTCATTCAGCGAAACTTTTTCCAAAGTCTCATCCGAACGAAATCTCTCGTTCAATTTTGTTCCGTTTTTGATTTCTTTCAGCTCCGCTTGAACGAAGGCTCCGCCCTTCCCGGGTTTTACGTGCTGCAGTTTGCATGCGGTCCACAACTTGCCCTTGTACTCGATTAACGCCCCGATTCTAAGCTCATTTGCGCTGATTTTCATGAAACACCCTTTTAATTCTACGGATATTAATTTACGATGTCGGCGGTGTTTTTCCAATAGTGTTTGTGAAATTTTTACGAGGATATTATGCTGGATATGCGGAATACGAACAATCTTCCTTCTTCTGAAAGAGAATCGGAAAGAAAAGATGATTGTAATAGGGACTGTGCGGAAATGAAATACCTTCCGTCCTTCGGGAGAAAAAGGGCGAGAGGACTGAGCGAAACTCAAAAAAACAATCTGGTGCATTTATACAAAACTTACGGAATAGAAATTTCCGAAAAAAAAGTCTCTCTGGAAACGCTGTTTAACACTTCGTTCGAAAAGATTTTCGTCGAAGTTGGTTTCGGACACGGCGAACATTTGATACAGAACGCTATACAAAATCCGAAAATTGGTTTTATCGGATGCGAACCTTTCGAAAACGGAGTTGCCGCGACACTGAAGGAAATTCAGGTCAACAATTTGCAGAACGTCCGCATATATAAGGGAGATGCCCGCCTGCTGCTGGAAAAATTTCCGAAAGGTACAATAGACCGAGTCTATGTTCTGTTTCCCGACCCATGGCACAAAAAAAGACATCACAAACGCAGAATTTTGTCCGCGGAATTCATCGACAACCTTCGAAAAAATCGGACAAAAGAGCTGGTCGTCGCAACCGACTGCAAGGAATATATGGAAAGCGTCTTGGAAAATCTCCGTCAATTAAAAATTCCCGCCCCGAACGATATCGAAACGCTGTCGCAAAAGCCCGATTGGTTCCTCAGCACCCGCTACGAGCAAAAAGCTCTGTCGAAAGGGTCGAAGTGCTATTATTTGAAAATAGATTTACGATAACGATATACCAAATACGTACTGTAGACACTTATTACCAATATCGGGATTGCTATCGCTTGTGTGATGGATAACCAAGAATGCGAATCAAGGGCAAAGGCGGGCATACACATTCCAACAGTGATGGCATTTGCAAAAAATAACCAATGGAAGGTTTTTGAAAAAGGTAGTTTCTGCATCATTTGAATAATACCCCCTTCTATCCATATATTCATAAGTATCGCGAAAATATATCCATATAACCAAAAAACAAAAGGACCCCATACACTTATATAAGGTATTGATCCCCAATCTATGCTTAACATTATTGATAATCCAACAATTCCTCCGATTACCGCTGTCAAGATAGTTCCGACAGTAGCCGAAGCCGCGTTCATCACGGTCGCGACAATAATTGCTCTCTTCCAACCAACTTTTGTAAAATATTTCACGAATCCGATTTCTATCAATAAGCCTAAAACAATAACAGGAATACTTACCCATCTCGCAGCAATGAATACCGTAGGCCACACCACATCAGCGTGAACCGAAAAAACATTACAAACCAACAGAGGAACAAATAAAAATCTCATAAAATACCTTTCGTCTTTACGTTACGACATCAATTCAGAAAATTCAGATCAACGATAATCGCAAATGCTTATACGACGCTTCTTGCTCGCGCTGCCGAACGCAATTTGCTGAATGATTTTTTAAAATCCAAAAGCTCGTTCTTGCAGTGTTTAAGTTTGTTGACCTCACGCAAATCATCTTTATCTTGAATAAGTATTGCGCTGAGTTTGATTTCCACTAAATCTATTAAGATATCCAAGGACTGTTTCGATAGCACTTTTTTTCTCCAACATCTATAAAATTATGGTAATTTTATGTAGTTTCTCTTTAAAAAAGGGTTAAGAATTTGAAAAATTTTATTTGTGAACCGAAAGATATAAATGTCGCCGAACTTTTAGCGAATCATTCCGTGATTGCGGGACTGGATATCGGAGACAAAACCATTGGGGTTGCCGTCTCAGACAAGCGGATACGAATCGCGAGCGGAATCACGACAATCGCGCGAGACGGTTCCGAAAAAGATTTTGTAAAACTGAAAGAATCGGTGAAAAATTATAATGTCGGAGCCATAATTTTCGGATGGCCTGTTCAGATGAACGGAAAACCCGGTCCGCAATGTGAGAAAACTCTGGAATTCGCGGAAAAATTGAGAAGTTACTTTGAAAATGTAACGTTTTCGTACTGGGATGAAAGACTTTCAACCTGCGCTGTCACCAATGTGCTGTTGCAAGCTGACCTTTCGAGAAAAAAGCGAAAAAAAGTCGTGGATAAAAGCGCCTCGGTCTACATTCTGCAGGGAGTTTTGGATTTTTTAAATAAAACTCAAGCTTAAACAACAGCTGTTTCTAAAAATCAACCTACGAAAGAAAACAAACCGTTGCTTTTCGCTCTCCGCTAACACAAAATAGTCCACGCGTAAACTCCGGTAAAATAATTACAGATCACTGGATGCATTGGTTTAGACTTCTATTTTGAGCAACCCCAAATACTAATACGCAGTAATTGACGGAAAGTCCTCGCGAAATCACCCCTCTTGCCCAACATCGATATCCCTACCTTCCGCAGCCAATTTCGCCTTATACCTTTTATTCAGCTGGTTAATCTTGCTGTTCATTTTCGCGATAAACAGCGACAAAACTCCTGAAGTCACCGCACTCCCCAAGGCTCCGTAAGACAGTCCAGTAGAAACTGACGGATGGGTACTTTTAACTGCTTCCGACGCTGTTATCAACACCATCGTAGAAGCACTGGTGGTAATCTGCAACGGCTGGAACACCTTTCTCACTATTGTCCAAAAACGCCCCTCTTTGTACGTAGATGCCGATGTTTCAAAAACATTATCATCTGTTTCATCGTCGGAGAAGACTTCAGTAATGTCTTGCCACTGACCTATCAAATCCGAATTGGCAACATCTATCTTTACTGCCCTGTCCAAACCTTTTATCGTCTGTACATCGCTTACAGGTTCGGATGCATTTGGCTCCTCTCGCGCACTATGCATGGATTCATCCGAACTACCCGCGTTTTTTATATCGCATATAATCTTGCTTGAACCTCCAGAAGCTGCATCCAATTCTTTCGGAAAATTCATCCCATAAGAACATCCAGCAATAAGACACGTGACCATGGCTATTTTTTTCATGACTTTCTCCCTAATATATCGTGTTTGAGTATATAAGAGACATGTTAACAAAAAGTTAATTTTTTAACATTTTGGCTACTTGAATTTTGATTTGGGTATTTTCAGATAAGGAAAAAGCACCTTTGTCGGCATTACTGCCCGTAAACGTCGATATTATACGCGCTCCTCAATACTCTAAATCCTCGACTATTTAAATATTTCTTATATTTTTGCTCCATATTCACGGGACACATAACTATGCTATCATCGAAAATATACTCTAACTTCTCCAATGGTCTCAAAATGTTTTTATCACGCAAATAATTTTTCTTTTTCAAAACGTAATTCGTAAAATGGGAATATACATTAAATTCCCATACATTTTTGCCGTTCATGCTAGTATTGAATCTCGACAAAGGCTCCCCATCCATAAAAAAGAAAACATACTTACCCTTCATATACGAGTCTGCAATGAAATCTACAACCTTCATATCATTATTTCTTAACTTATATGCGTTTTGAGCGAAATCTTTAGAAATATTAAAAGATAAATAAGCAGCACCTCCGCACAGCAAAACAATCAAAATGGAAGCGAATTTATTTTCCTTCCACAAGTAATCTGTCCAAAACACCAAAGACGGAAACGCAAATACTAAAGACGGAAACACATAATAAGAAGATGTGAACGAAAGTATTATGTACGCAATCGCATAAGCGGCAGCTCCGAAAAGCAAGCTGTCAATAAACAAAGTTCTGCGGTCTGATTTTACAAATACAAAATAAGCGCGAACCAGGGCAAACAAAAAAATCAATCCTAATAAAGGCTCGCCGACAAATATCGCCTTCACCGTATTTAACGCATCCACACCTTGCGAAAATGCAAAATTCCCCCCGTTATACAGAGACTCTCCGCCGTTTCTGTAAAAATATCTGTAAATATAAATTCCGAGATATGTTAAAGCCGAAAAAATCTGCAAAAAATGAAACGAGCGATCCTTTTCGGTTAATTGATTCCATCCGAAAATCAAATTGGTAAGAGCTATGACCAGAACAGCTCCGAAAATTGGCTCCTTCGAAAAAATCAGATAGGTACAAAATATCCAGGAAAGCAGATAAAACATCATCGACCGATTCTGATATCCCTTCAGCCAGAAATACATAAACAGCACCTGCATGAAGAACATCATTCTTTCCGGATAAATGCAACTGTTGTGGATCTGCAAAAAACTCGAAACGCAGAACAAAATCAAAATGAAAAACAGACTAAGTCCGTAGTTTTTCTCGTCGATCTTATTGAAAAAATGATAGAGGATAAAAACGGAAATCGACATTATGATTATGTTGTACGCAAAGTGCGCCTCTATGGTCTGACCGATTGCTTGCGGAAGTAACAATAAGATGGAGTAATCGCACAATCCGAGAGGCCAAAACCCGCCCCGTCCCGTCCAAGCATGACTCGGTTTTCCGATCATTGTCGTTCTTAAGAACAACTCGTCGTCACCCAATACCCAATTCAAATCTTTGAATATCAAACAGCCAATCATCGCCAACGAAATTATCAAAATCAGATAACTCAAATTTCGAACGAACTTACTATGCAAAACAGAAACTCCAAATCATTACATTATATACTTATCATTTTTTCACTGACTCAGACAATATTTTCATCTGAAACTCGTTTAAAAATATCGCACAAATCGGCCGTCTGAGTAGAACCTAAATCCATATGGTCAGATATTTCGTCCGCAGCTTCCACCAAATGATAATTATCGGAAAAATCACTGAATCTCAGAGTATCAAACCCACTTTGATCTCTCCCCAGAATATCCCCTGCACCCCTGAGCTTCAAATCTTGTTCGCTGAGCAAAAATCCGTCCGTAGTTTCCTTCATCAACTTAAGCCGTTGGCGCCCGACATCCGAAATCGGAAGATGATAAAGCAATATGCAGTATGCCGCTTCGCTTCCTCGCCCTACCCTGCCCCGCAGCTGGTGCAGCTGAGCCAGTCCGAATCTTTCCGCGTGTTCTATAACCATAACATTCGCGTTTGGAACATCAACGCCGACTTCTATCACTGTCGTGGAAACCAACAACCTAAATTTGTTCTCCTTAAAGCGAGTCATGATTTCGTCTTTTTCATACGATTTCATTTTCCCATGCAAAACTTCGACTTCCTTTCCCGAAAAAGCTTTTTTCAGATATTCACAGCGAGTGTTTACATCCACCAAACTTTCGGATTCCTCAATGACGGGACAGACCCAAAAAATTTGAGAATCTGTCGTTTTTAATCTCTCAACCAGGCTTTCAATTTTATTCGTCCCGATAACGGCCGTTTCCACAGTCTGACGCCCTTTTGGTTTTGTCTTAATCGTAGAAACGTCTATATCTCCGTAACATCCCAACAATAAAGTTCGAGGAATCGGCGTAGCCGACATGGACAAAATGTTCGGATACCTGCTTTTATTTATCAGTTTCAAACGCTGCATCACTCCGAATTTATGCTGTTCATCAATAACAATAAACCCGAGGTTTCTGAACTCGATGTTGTCTTCCAAAATTGCGTGGGTTCCGATCAAAATTTGCGTAGTGCCGTCCTGGAGATCGCGAATCTGTCTTTTCCTTGCTTTACGATTGCTGCTCAGCATTATATCGATTTCCAAATTCAGATTTTCCGATAATTTTTGAATCGTCTCGAAATGCTGCCAAGCTAAAATTTCAGTAGGAGCGAGGAAAACCGCCTGTAATTTGTTCTCCAGAGCGATTAACATCCCCAAAAAGGCTGTAATGGTTTTCCCGGAACCGACATCTCCTTGGATTAACCGATTCATCGGGGTCCCGGAGGCTAAATCCGTTTTTATATCCTCGAAACATTTCATTTGATCTTCCGTCAGTTCAAACGGCAACTTCAATTTTTGAAAAATTTCGCCTGTTGGTTTCAGAACAACCGATTTTCTTTCTTGCTGATTCTTTTTTATTTGCTTCAATCGAATCTGATTCGCTAAAAGTTCATCTATAGCTATCCTCTTACGAAACTCATTTGTGATCAACAAATCTTCTTCAGACTTCGGACAATGAACAGCTTGCAAAGCATCGGCGAAATCGGCCAATCCGTACTTGTCCCTTAAATCATTTGGTATCCAGTCTGAATTTTTCGGAATCAATTTCGAAATCAATTTTAACGCTGAAGATATAACATATCGCAAAGTTTTTAAAGACAGATTCCCAACCAACGGATAGATCGGCTCGGCTCCGACATAATATTTCGCCTGATGAGGAGGGGCGACTATATCCGGATGAATAATTTTTATTCCGTCCAACTCACGCGATGCATTTCCGCTAACCGTAAAAGTTCCGCCAATAGGCAGAATTCTCCGCAAGTAAGGAGTCCTGTAATGGAAATACATTATCGTAACAAAATTTCCTAAATCAGTCTGTCCAATAATTCGGTAAGGACTGTTTTTATATCTCGGAACGACATGCTTTAACACAGTTAAAACGACCGTTAATTTTTCTCCGTCTTTAAAATAATCTTCGTCAGAAGTACGTTTGGATAAACCTGACGGAAAATGGAGCAATATATCAACAAGCCGATCACCTCCGCAGCATTTTTTCAGTAACTTATACGTATAAGGCGAAAGCTGAATAAACTGGCGGATCGGCAACAAAAGAATTCTATTCGAACTCCAGAACATCTCTTTCGATTCCGTACCGAATCCCCGATCAAACTTCGAATCAACCTCTACTTCTGATCTCGCGTTGAATTCCTGATCAATTTTTTGTGCTGCCTGTGACGATCTCATCTGCCGAACTTCTGTATATCAAAAACACGCCAAGCGACATTATCGCGAAGCAAAAATACTGATTCAAATTTATTCCCGTACTGAAAAACAGATTCCAACTAAAAATCGAATCCGGTTCACGAAAGCATTCTCCGATAAACCGATTCATTCCGTACCCCAAACAAAAAATTCCCGACAGCCGCCCGCTAAACTTGTATTGCTTTTTGTAAAACGCAAAAACCATTATCAGAAACAGAAGAACTCCCTCCAAAATGGCCTCGTAAATCTGAGACGGGTGGCGGGGAACTCCGTCTTTAAAAATTACGAACCAAGCAACTTCTGAACTCGGCTTCCCCAACAATTCCCCATTTATGAAATTGGCTATTCTGCCGAAAAACAATCCGATCGGAACTCCGACTGCCCAATGATCTATGAAACTAAAAAAATTCAAATGATGCTTTTTACAGAACCAATATGTCGCCGCAACGATTCCGATAAATCCTCCGAAAAACGACATTCCGCCCTTCCAAACTTTGAAAATCTCCAGCGGATTATGAAAGTAGAAACCGAAATCATAAAACAACACGTATCCGACTCGACCTCCGAAAATGATCCCCAAAACCACGACACCGATGAAATCATCCATCAATTTCGACTCGACGTTGTACCCTGACTTCTTCATCAAAAATTCCGTCAACTTGAAAGCAAAAACGATTCCAAAAATGTACGCAAAAGAATACCAGTAAACCGAAAAACCAAAAGCCCGAAATGCTACCGGAGAAAAATTACAAACCATACAAATCCTTTTTACCAAAGACCTATTGACATTTTAAAACAAACTGATTTTTTAATGAATAGTTTTATGCTAATCTCTAGCGGGAAATTGTGGAACTTAACGTGAATAATATTATCGATATAGCTGAAGAAACTTTTGAAAAGCTGGACTACAATTTCAGCCGCGTAGATGAAAACGAGTTAGCTGTATCTTTGCCTCCGAATTACAGTCTGTCTGTTTTCCTGAAACCGGAATACGACATCCTGCATTTTTCAAATGATCTGGATTTAATTTGTCCCGACGAACGACTGGCAGTAATTGAAGATTCTATCATAAAAGCAAATGAGCGAATTTGGCTCGGACATTTCGATTTGATATCCACAGACAATCGCTTGGTTTACAGCCTGAGTTTTCCTTTTGCGCATTCTTTTCTGTTTGATGAAGATAATTTCGAGTCCTTGATTGACCTGATCTGCGAAGAGTCCGACAGATTTTATCATTACTTTAAAATGCTGCTTTCCGATAAACAAATTCCGAATTTTTCAATCAGCACTTTGTTTCAGGAGTCAGTCGGAGAAGCATGAGAAACGAATACGAAAACTAATACAAAAACGGATGCAAAAGCAGTACGGGGAAGAAAGAGAGAGACAACAGGAGATATAAATGATTTTGGTAACGGGCGGAGCCGGGTACATAGGTAGTCATGTCGTACTTAGGTTGCTGGAGGAGAGTGACCACAAGATAGTTGTTTTCGATAATCTTGAAAACGGACATCTGTCTGCAATCGAAACTTTAAAGTCCGTCCGCGATTTCGATTTCGTGAAAGGTGATTTGAAAAATCAAAATGATCTGAAAAACTTGTTTCAAAATTTTGATATAAATTCCGTCATTCACTTTGCTGCATACATTTGCGTCGAAGAATCCGTGCAAAACCCGAGAAAATACTATGCAAACAATTTGATCGGGACAGTAAACCTGCTTAACGAAATGCTCGATCATGATGTGAGAAAAATTGTTTTCTCGTCGACAGCAGCAGTTTACGGAGAACCGAAATACATTCCCATAGACGAAAATCACCCGAAACAGCCGGTCAATCCCTACGGGAAAACAAAATTTATGATAGAAGAAATTTTGGATGATTACGACAAAGCGTACGGCTTAAAAAGCATTCGGCTGAGATATTTCAACGTCATCGGAGCTGATTCCGAAAATCGCATCGGGGAATCTCATCGGCCTGAAACTCACTTAGTCCCGAATATTTTGGCTTCGGCAAAAGACTCTGAAAAAGTTTTTAACTTATTCGGCGACGATTACGATACAAAAGACGGAACTTGTATACGAGATTATGTAAACATTGAAGATCTTGCATCCGCTCATGTTTCGGCACTGCAATATCTGACAGAAAAAAATCAGTCCGACTGCTTCAACATCGGAACCAAAAACGGAAGTACGGTAAAGGAAGTTTTTGAAGTTTGCGAGAAAATTACTTCGAAAAAAATCAATTTGAAAATTAATCCGCGCCGAAACGGAGATCCGAAAATTTTGGTCGCTGACAATGCAAAAGCCGAGAAAATTTTGGATTGGAGACCGAGCAAAACATTAGGTGACAGCATCCGAACTGCTTATAACTGGCTAAAGAAATGAAAGTCATCTATGACGAGAAATTTTTATTAAAACAACTTCCGGAACATTTCCTATGCGATACGGAGGCCCCCAAAAACCCGCCCCGTAGGTAATATAAGCATGGGTATTTTGAACCTTTCTCAAATCGCCGGTGGGTCCGAACAGATAATTAACCAAAAGATTCATCGGGAAGGTTTGACCGCCGTGAGTATGCCCCGACAAATGCAGCAAAGCGCCATGCTTTGCGGATTCTTCGATAGCCGACGGAGTGTGATCGACGACAATCAGATTTTTTTCGTTGCCCGAAAGAATTTGCGATAAAGATTTTCTCGATCTGACCGTTCGATCAAGTCGTCCGGCGATACTAACCCCCTTCACTTCAACAACTTTATCGATCAAAATTTTCACTCCCGCTTTTTTCAGAAGCCTTACGCAGTCTTCCACCCCGGCATAAATTTCGTGATTTCCGATCACCGTGTAGGTATCATATTTTGACGTTATTTTATCACGCATTATGTCCACAAAAGTTTTCTCGTAAACCTTCAACGCTTCTATATCCAGTACGTCTCCGCCGAAAATAACGACATCCGGATTCGCTCTGTTTATGCAGTCAACAACTCTGTTGAATATGTGTTTTGTATTAATGCATCCGACATGAATATCCGACACAAAACAAATTTTCAGATCGGAACTCTCTCCAACATTTCTATAATTCGACTCAATATTTATAGTTTTCAATCGAGGATTTATCGCATTTAAATACCCGCCAAGCAAAAGAATCGGAATTAAAACAAAACCCGCCGATAAAAGTTTTTTTAATCTGACTTTTTTATAAAATTTACGAAATACAAACGCCACGGCGCAATACATCGGAAAATATAAAATAAATCCCAAGTAAACATATCCGAGATAGCAAAATCCGTTTGTGAACCATTCACAATGCCCCAATGATTTTTTCAGATAAATAGACATGACCGGAACAATGGTAAAAAGCATGGCCAGAACCCCCAACCATGCTTTTTTGGTTACATACTGTACCACTTTAGCGCAAAAATACCCCGCTAATACTTGTAAAATCGCGACCAGCACAAATACAATCGCCATTTATCAATCCTCTTTTAGCGTTTTAACGTCATCGAGGAACTTAAAGATTCCGAAAATTTTGCCGACCACAAAGAACACACCAATACTTGCACTGACAACGCAAATCACCGCCAAATTTCTCGGCTCCCCGCCTTGGATATAATAGGATTTCGCAAAAGTATTCATTCCGTATATGGAACATAGCATCACGGCGGAAACTATAAGCTGTTTTGCGCACTCTAAAACTACGGACTTTTCAATTTTTACCGTCTCCAAACTTTTCAGCTTGAATATCAAATACAACCCGTTACACCACGCAGATAATGAAGTCGCCAAAGCCACGCCAACGTGCTTCATGTAAGGTACCAACACCAAGATAAACAATAAGTTGGAAATAATAGAAATCATTCCGCCAATCAACGGTGTCCTGGTATCCTTATGAGCGAAAAACGTCGTCGAAAAAACCTTTGTCATCATGTAAGACGGAAGTCCAAAGGCGAAAGCCGTCAGCGCCGGAGCTGCTGCCGCTACATGTTCGGCCGTAAACTTACCGTGTCCGTAAATCGCACCCGTTATCGGCTCACTCAAAAGTATCAAAATCACCGCCGCTGGCAAAGTGAACAGAAAAGCAAAAAGCAATCCCAGTCCCATTTGTTTTTGAGCGCCTTCTTTATCATTTGCATGGATAGCCCTGGTTAAAGGAGGAAGCAACGCCGTACTGAAAGCGATTCCCAAAATTCCTATCGGGAATTGATTCACGTGGTCCGTCAAATAGAAGTAAGTAGCAGACCCCGTCGGCAATAAAGTAAGAACGGAAAAATCAATCACGACATTCAACTGCCAAACTCCGGCTCCAATCGCTCCGGAAACCAATTTTTTGAAAAATACTTTCACTCCCTCCATCATCGGAGAAAAATCAAACCAAACTTTCATTCCGCAGTAACGAACGTTCAACCACAAAATCACAAGCTGAACGAATCCAGCAAAAAATGTCGCCCATGCCATAGTGTATGCAACACTCGGAAACCGAAGAGGTCCTACAAAAAGGGCAACTATCACCGACAAATTCAATACAACCTGAACAGCAGCCGGCATGGCAAAACGATTGAGCGTGTTTAAAATACCTCCGAACAGCGCGACTAAAAACGACGCACCAATATATGAAGAACAAATACGACCGACAACAATCAGATGCTCGCTTCCCTCGCTTCCTGGCTCAAACCCTCTACCATAAACTGACATAATTTCTCGGAAAAAGATCAAACACAAAATCATAAGAAACGAAACAAACAACATCAACCACGTGAATGTCTGCGAAGCTAACTTCCTTGCTTCTTCTTCACCTTTATCCTTCAGTGTGTTGGAAAAAATCGGCAGAAACGACGCATTGAACGCCCCTTCGGCGAATATCTTTCTCAGTACGTTTGCAAATTTAAAAGCACACGCAAACACATCCCCAAACATCCCGGCCCCTAGGCATCTTGCCTGAAGAATATCCCGCGCAAAACTACTCAATCGGTATACTAACGTCCACCCACCGACCGTAGCAACAGTTTTAACTAAACTCATTTTCCACCAACACATCTAATAACTTACTCTCTCCAGTACCATATATGAATCATTTATACAAGACCGCCCCCTCCTCCACCTTTCAACAGAATCTATTGTAAATTTTCTGACCTCACTAGTATAATGAGGGGTGTGCGATCAAAAGTTTTTGAGGAAAATTTTGAAAAAATTGTTACTTTTTTTATTTTTTTCGATATTCACTGCAAATGCAAATTTCAAAGTAGATGAGTTTTCTCTTAAAAACGGAATGAAAGTAATAATGGTAGAAAGAAAATCTGCACCGGTTATTTCACTTTCTGTTTGGTACAAATGCGGCTCAAAATGCGACATGCTCTCTAAGTCTGGAGTCGCGCATTTTCTTGAACATCTTGCGTTTTTAAATCACAAGAGGGAGTTCTGTAATTACTTGGATAAAATCGGCGCCGAAAAAAACGCTTTTACATCTGTTAATACCATTTGTTTTTACGAAATTTTTCCGAAGTACTGTTTTGAAAAAGTTTTATCTTTTGAATCTGAACGAATGAAAAGTTTAGAAATCGAAGACAAAGTTTTTCAAAACGAAAAGAAAGCTATTTCAGAAGAAAGAGGAATGAGGGTAGATTCTAGTAATTTGGGAAAATATTATGAAGTGTTTTTATCAAATATTTTTAACAGACAGACAGGGGGTATTGAAGTAATCGGATGGAAGCATGAGATAGAATCCATAGAAATCGAAGATCTGAAAGCCTTCTATAGAACATGGATCGTTCCAAACAATGCCACGATAATTTTGGTTGGAGATTTTGAAAAACCAGAGGCAGAAAGATTGATAAAAAAATACTTTGAGAATATTCCTCCAGTAAAACTACCCGAAAATCGTTCTCTCAAAGGAAGTGCTTTGAGTAAAAAATCCATAGAATGCAAATCTGCAGAAAACGGTTCGATATCAAAAATAAAATATACTCATAAAGTGCCGTTTCTAGCTAAAGATAACTTGAGAAAGTCTATAGCGTTATCTTTGGCTCTGGAAATTTTGGAACAGCCGTCGTCTTTCATAAATATCATACTAAAACAGATGACAAATACTGTTTCAGGTATAAGTTTTTCATATACGAAATTAGTTTATGAATACGACATTTTAGATTTTGTTTTCTATACGAATGAAATTGATAACCCAGATAAAGCAAACGACAACTGGCAATATTTTAGAAAAAAAATAATGGATGGATGCATCAATGAAACTGAATTACAAAGGATAAAAAGAAAGGAACGTATCTCGTTGGCATATGAAAAAGAGGATGTAGAACAAATTTCCAATTATTTTGGATGGCATCTGATATCGGGACTGTCTGTGAAAGAAATTTTATCCCTGGATAGTATGATCCAATCGATAACCGCAAAGGAGTGCAATGACGTACTGAAAGAAGTCTTCTCTACATCCCCGATATCTGTTATGAAAACTTTGCCGAAAGGATACGATCGTGATTAAAAAAATTTTGTGTATAATTTCGCTTTTGGTATCGGCAATTTCGTCGGCGGAAGTAAAAGAATTAACCAGCTCATACGGAGTAAAATTTTGGTATCATCAAGATGACAGTACTCCGTTAATTAATATTGCCGTTGCTTTTCGAAATTGTGGTGCGGCGCACATGAGCCCGACCAAAAGATCAGTTCCCTACCTATACACGAGTACGGCACTTTGTGGCAGCGGAAAATATTCCAAAGAAGAATTTCAAGAAAAACTTCAGAATATTTCCGTAAAACTCTACTGTGGCGATAACTTCGATGATGTAATGTTTTTTTGTAAATATCCCAAAGTCGTTTCAGATGAAGCAATAAACTTATTACTTCTTGCTTTAAATTCTCCGAAATTCGAAAAAAAAGAAGTCGAGGAAAATAAATTTTACATATCCTATCGGTTAAGAAATTATCAAGATTCCCCCGTTTTTTGGTACGCGTATGTTATGATGCCAAGAGTTTTATTTAAAAATCATCCGTATGGAGACGGTTTTGGCAATTCCGAAGAAGTCTTAAAGCTAAACAGAAATGATTTAAAAGCATTCCATAAAAAATACATTGTGTGCAGCAATATCGAGCTTTGTATATTCGGAGATATTTCGGAAACGGAGGCCGTAAAACTGGCGGATCAAATTTTATCTTCTATTCCGAAAGGAAAAAAAGTGCAAGATAATATTCCAAACGTTGAACCTTCATTAAAAAATTTTAACGAAAAATATCATATTGAAAGACCGCAAAGCTACGTGCTTTTCACTTTACCGAACGTTTTGGAAAACTCAGAACAAAAATTCGCTACTGCCATTCTGTACCGAATTTTGGGTGGAGGACATTTCAAAAGCAAAATCATGGAAAAACTTCGATCAAAACTCGGACTGATTTACAGTGGAGGTATTAATAAAATTGAACATAGACACTCTTGTTTTTCAGCCGGTGTTTTACAAACTTCAAACAAAAAAACGGATATCGCAATCTCCGAAATAAAGCTCATTTTAAAAAAATTAAAAGAAGATGGTATTTCCCAAGAAGAATTAGATTTTGCAAAAAGCAATATCAAGGGAACGTTTCTGGTAAATTTGAGGACGTCGGAGGATCTATGTCACTTCTATATGACGAAAAAACTGCAGGGATATTCCACAAAAGCATTAGAAGAATTTTTGGAAGGAATAAATGCGGTCACCTTGGAGCAGGTAAACTCACTTGCGCAAAAAACTTTGGATGAAAAAAATATTCCCTTCATCGTTATAGGAGGAAACGAATGAAAATTTTATTGCTTTCGTTGCTGAGTTCTCTGCTTTTCTGTTTTCAGGAAATATCAGCTACAATTCAGGAATATAAACTAAACAATATACGAGTAATTATCTGCGATGATTTTTTCCTCCCAGTTGCTAAGGTCGGAGTAGTTTACTCTGTCGGATTGAATCAACTAAAAAATATTTGTGAAGCAGAAATGATTGAAAAAACCTTCTTAAGCAAAGCTTCGAAAAAATCCGCAAAAAAATTGGGAACTGATATTAATTTCAGCGTACATGATAAATTTTCCGAAGTCTGCGCAATCGTATCGAGCAAACAAATTTCGGATATCGCTAAAATTATGCTGGAGAACAAGCCCGATACAAAAAATCTGCAATTGATAAAAAATCAAATAAAAATCAAGCACAAGCTGTCCGACTATTTTGAGACAAATCTCATCGGCAAAGAGATTTATGCAGTAATAAATCCCCGGTATATTTTCAACGAATCAATTTTGGATGATATTAGTGAGAATGACCTGAAAAATTCCCTGGATAAGTATAGCAAAGCTCGCATGGACATAATTATTATCTGCGGAAAATCCGATACAAAACGACTAATCGAGAATCTTCATTTGGAACCATCATCTTATGCCGGCACCAATACAGACACATGCGCAACCTACGATTTTCCGAAACGGACTGTCGAGTCAAGAAGTAAATTTTTCGGGCGTTCCTTGCGCTATATATATCAAATAGTCCCCCTCGAGCTTACAGAAAAACGAGACGCTATTTTTTCGATATTAAGTCATGAGATCTTTAATTATCTCAAAAAATATTCGCAATTGATTGATGATTTTTTCATAACAGACTTGATGAAACCAAATTTATTTATGTTAGGATTTAGGCTGAAAGGAGATACATCAAAAAAATCTTTCGAGTTTGACCTTAAAAATCTTTTTTCTCGTCTCAAAAAAACAAAACTCTCTCGAGAAAAATCAGAATTGATATCAAAACTTGAAAAATTTTCAGAAATCGATATCGATGAAGACCTCAACGCAAAATACCGAATGATCAGAAATCAATATATTTTACATTCCCAAATCAAAAAAAATGTTTCCGATGAAATCTTAAAAACGTCATCGAGCGACATAAAAAACTTCGTCGAGCAAGTTTTGGAAAATGGTTTCGTTGCTAAAATATCTACACAACATAAGGCAGAAAATTAGTATGAAAAAGATTCTACCCATAATTTTATCCACAATATTTATCGTTCTCACGATTTTTTTTGCTTTCTGGATTTATGACAAAAAAATTCGGCGGCCTCACTCTCTGATTTACCTAAAAACTCCCTGCGAAACAGCCATTTTTAACGAACCCAACAGCCGCCAAATATATTTAACTTTGAAATTTAAAAATGCAGGAGTATTCCATAATTCGGAAGATAAACACGGGATATCGGCGCTGGTCTCAAAACTTTTGTTCCGAAAAATCGGAGAATTGTCCGCGGAAGAAACTGAAGAAAAAATTCAGCAGTTGGGTATCACCAACTTATTTACGAGAGGAACAACCGACGATTTTATAATTTCATTCAGCATAATAGAGGAGCAATTTGAATCCGCTGTGAAATTTTTGATTTCAGGGTTAAATAAAAAATTTTCGGAAAATGATTTGACCTTCTCAAAAGAGTTTTTCCCTGTCCAGATAAGTTCGGAAAACTCCCATCCTGATGACATCTTGCTCGATAAGCTTTATCAAAAATTATATCCCAACCACATATACGGAAAAAACTCCACGGGTTCTTCATCGGCAATTTCAACAATCACTTTGAATGATATTAATCTTTTCATAAAAAATAATTTTGCATTGGATAATTTAAAAATTTATTATACCGGTAGCTATTCTAAGGAAAAATTGAAAATCCTGATCGACGAACTTTCAAAATTTCTGCCGAAAAAATCGAATCAACGCAAAATTCCTGATCTGAAAAATATAGCTGTCGATAATTCCGAGGAAAAAATTTCAAACAACAATATACGCGACATTTGCGGTGTCATGACCGGCATACGCATGGATAATCTTTCAAAGCAAGAAAAAGCCACACTCTTAGTTGTTGCGGACACTCTGTTTAATCGCGACGACGGGAATTTCCGTAGCGATGAATGTCCGACGGATTTTTCTTACACAATTGAGGATCGTGAACTTTCTACCGTATTAATTCTATCGTCGTTTGTTCACCAAAAAGACTGCAACGGATTTGTGAAAAAACTTAACGATTTCCTGTCTGAGTTGGATGTGTCACAGCTGAAAAACTTGGAATTATCTCAAAATTACTTTGTTGAAAAACAAAACCGCAAAATGTATTCGCTGCGCTCCGTACACAGCTCTTTAAATTTTTTGTCTATGCCGTTTTCGGACTGCGACGATGAAATTTATCAACAAATTCTGAATAAGATTAAGCAACCAAAATTTCGCTGTACCGTGATCATCTCGTCGAAATAGGAATTCGGACTCGGCTGATTTGCGCTATGCCGTACCCATCACGTCTGGAGAAAAATTTAATCCTGAAAAATCTCGGAAAGTTGAATGCAAAAAAGAAGCCAAGACAAAAGTCGTGGCTCCTTC
Organism: Alphaproteobacteria bacterium; assembly: GCA_017614525.1. Taxonomy (GTDB): domain Bacteria; phylum Pseudomonadota; class Alphaproteobacteria; order UBA3830; family UBA3830; genus UBA3830. Next base: position 3,766 of record JAGABS010000018.1, on the reverse strand, counting down.
CTAAACATCAACATCTGCGATCATTTATTCATAAGAAAAACTTGCTGCGACCTTTTGTTTCACCTTTTTCATCAAAGAGCTCTCTCCATTATTTGACTGCCAACTGTGTTCAGCCGTCTCATCCATTACATCCGGGCTAGATGAACCATATATCGAGAGAAGTTTTTTCACTTTCTTGTTAAAAGGAGAAAGCAAGACATTCGCGTCTCTTTCCGCGTTCTTCGCCGCTTCCTTCATTAATTCGGCTTTTATTTTCTCCAAATCCAAGATTTTGTAAACACAATCGTATGAAATAATCAAACCTTTGGACGCCAACTGCATAATCTGTTTTTTCATGTTATCTATGCTTTCAAAATTTTTGGTTCGGATGAAAATGGTATCTTCAGCCGCAAAAGCCTGCTCTTTGTGGGAAATCTTTATCCCTCCCCAAGAATTTTGCCTTTCACCTCTGTTTTCAGTCTTTATATTTATCGAAACTATATCTCTTTCATCCAAACCGCAGGTCCTTAAGAAATCCAAAACCTGCTGTTTATCAGCTATTCGCTTTTCGTTCAGCTTCGAAAAATCTTCATCCTTGTTCTTAATCGCTATCTTGACCTCAACTATGTCGGACTTCACTATCTTTTCAGCGGAACCCGATGTTGAAATACTGATGTGTTGACTGGTACTCTTTATTGCTTTGCTTATGGTCTTAAATCCCCATAAGAACACTACAGAGACAAATAACCCAACAATAAAAGTGACCTTTACCGTTTTATCCATTGCTAATCTCCTAACTTCTATTTCATTTTAGGAGAGTAAAATTAAAAATTTGCTAATCTCCTAACTTCCATCACATTTTAGAAGAAGAAAATTAAAAAAAAGTTAATTTATCATTTTTTTCAGATCAAATAATAAATTAAGCGCGTCCAGAGGTGCTAACTCGTTCAAATTTACGGCCTTTAGCCTCTCTTCCACCGGAGATACCTGCGAATAATTCAGTTCTATTTGGTCTGAAGGCTCAATCGACAAATTTTGAGTCCCGCTTTTGGATTCCAACTTAATTAGGAGATCCTTGGCGCGCCTTATCACATTTTTCGGAACTCCCGCCAAACTCGCAACGTGAATGCCATAGGATTTATCGGCAATTCCGTCGATAATGCGGTGATAAAATATCACTTTTCCTTCCCATTCCTGAACTTTCAGGGTTTTGCATTTTATATTCTGAAATTTCTCACTCAACGCCGTCAATTCTCGGTAATGGGTGGCAAATAACACTCGGCATTTGTTATTCTTATAGAGACTTTCTATTACCGCCCATGCGATAGATAACCCGTCATAGGTAGATGTCCCCCTCCCCACTTCATCCAAAATAACAAAAGAACGCTCAGTGGCCTGATTCAAAATTGTCGCCGTTTCGATCATCTCAACCATAAAAGTCGACCGTCCGCGGGCTAAATCGTCGGATGCTCCTATGCGAGAAAACAACCTGTCAACGACCCCGATTTTCGCTTTTTTCGCAGGTATGTAACTTCCGATTTGAGCCATTACAATGAGCAAAGCATTCTGTCTCAAATATGTGCTTTTTCCGGCCATATTAGGTCCGGTAAGCAAACAAACTCGAGAATCAGTCGTCAGATCACAATCATTGCCGGTAAAATCATTCGTAAGAAGTTCAAGCACGGGGTGCCGCCCATTTTCTATCTCCAGCACAGGTTCAGCCACAATCTCAGGACAAATATAGTCACGTTCCGACGCAATCAGCGCAAAATTCGTATATATATCCAGTAAAGCCAAAAGTTTTATGGCTTCAGAGATCTTTTCATAATTCTGCAGAACAACCTCAACTAATTCATTATAGACGGAGCGCTCCAACTGGTTGAAATCTTCGGAGGCTTTGAATATCTTGTCCTGCAAATCCAGAATTTCCCCGGTCGTATATCGAATATTATTGACAAGGGTCTGGCGGTGCATAAATTCCGGAAGTATTTTGTTCCTCTGAGACTGAGGAATTTCAATATACCAGCCGATTATCGCGTTATTGCGGATTTTCAACGTATTTATTCCCGTCTGGTAAATGTATTTATCCTGCAGCTGCATTATCAGATCTTCACTGTGATTTTTAATGTATCTCAGTTTATCCAACTCAGGAGAATATCCCTCCGCAATCAGATCTCCGTTCGGCTGGAATTTTTCTACCATCGCGCTTATCAAACGGTCTCTCAATGCTGAAAAATCATGAAGATTTTTAAAGTCATAACCATCTTCGTACGGGATATTTTTATCAGACACTATCTCGCGTATCTGTTCACTGACGACTAATGCATCCCGAATGTTCTCCATATCCCTGGGGAAAAATTTATTGAATCTTATCCTGTTTACAGATCTCTCAAAATCAGGACATTGCGCCAGAATTTCTCTGAAATTATCCGATAATTCCTTATTTTCGATGAAAAACTTCACGCATTCCTGTCTTTTCTTCAGAAGTTCAATATCGACTATCGGCATTGACACACGAGAAGCCAGCATCCTCGCTCCGAACGCCGTTTTGGTTTTATCCAGAGACTGAATAAGGGTATATTTCGATTCCGTTCCGTTGGTACTCATAATTTCCAAACTTTTGCTGGTGTCTGAATCGATAACAAGATAATTGTTCATCAAAATTCTCTTCGGAATCGGAAGAACACTCAAATTATCCTTCTGGGTAATAATCAAATATTCCAGAACAGAACCGCAGCAAGCCAATTCCGCATCATACCCCAACTCAAAGCTGTCCAAGGCAGAGACATTGAAATATTTTTCCAACCGAGCTTTTTCGATTTTGGGATTAAACTTAGACGGTGGCAATTTTGTTATGCTCGCCTCGGTAAATTTATTAATATATTTCACGAGATCTTCAAAATCAGAGGATATCAAAATCTCTTTCGGAGAGTAATTTTCCAACACAGAACTAATCTCCGAATAATCCACGGTGTTTACTAAAAACTCACCGGTGGAAATATCAATCAGAGCGAAACTTATCTGATCGATTTTATCCTTTTTCTTTTTGCAAATCGGAACCAGCGACATTAAATAGTTATTTTTGTTATATGTAAGCAAATCTTCTTCGACCAAAGTTCCCGCTGAAATAATCCTCGTAATCTGCCTTTTTACGACCGCCTTATATCCTCTTTTTTTCGCCTCTTTCGGATCCTCCATCTGCTCGCAAACAGCAACTTTGTGCCCCGCCTTGATCAACCTGCTGACATAACTGTCGACACTTGCAACGGGAATTCCGCACATGGGAATATCTTCTCCCTTCACCTTCCCTCTGTGAGTCAACACAATATTCAGCACAGATGAAGCCACCTTCGCATCCTCAAAAAACAGCTCGTAGAAATCCCCCAATCGGAACAGAAGCAAGCAATCTTGGCACTCAGATTTCGCCGCCACATACTGGGACATCATGGGAGTCGAATCGTTCAAAGCTTTATAATAAAGGATGTTATCTTCCATGCTACTACCTTAATACGAACCTACCAAGTATAAAAAAAATGTCGCAGGTTTTAAAGTTTATTCCACGGATAAACACTTCTTGAATCACGCTGAACCAAACCGCGGTACGTCCGTTGCACAATCCCAAAGAACCGACAAAATTCTGTTGACTTTCTCGTCATGATATATTAAAAGGATTACAACGTCCCCGTCGTCTAGAGGCCTAGGACATCGCCCTTTCACGGCGGCAACACGAGTTCGAATCTCGTCGGGGACGCCAAATTTCCGTCTTCATCGATTTTGTTTCGTATCT
>JAGABS010000003.1 GCA_017614525.1 Alphaproteobacteria bacterium | reverse complement strand
CGAGCTTGATCGCGGTTGTGGCAATCACGGGTATGAAAGCAATAGGTAATAAGATTTTAAATCAGTTGACTAATATTGCGAATAACCTTGGTTAGCATCTTGGTAACCATTTAATGGGAAGTTGATTTTATAAATAGGGGAGAAACGATGATGTTGAGGATTTCTAAGTTTCTAAAGAATTCCAAGGGTGCGACAGCGATTGAATACGCGCTTATAGCGAGCTTGATCGCGGTTGTGGCAATCACCGGTATGAAGGCAATAGGTAATAAGATTTTAAATCAGTTGACTAATATTGCGAATAACCTTGGTTAACGTTTTTAGCTCTGTATGGAACGAGATTTTTATACAGAGCTAGTTTCCTGGTTTTTTGTACTTTCTGTTTCTTGCGAAAAAGTGGGTTCATATTGCGTTTGTGAATTCGGTTTATCGCGAGGGTGCTGTATTCGCTTTTTTGAAAAGTGAAGCGGCGGTGATTTTTTCTTTAAAGAATTGATGCGATCGCACGATTTCTGAGATTTGAGATAGTGGCATGACGACGCATTACGGATGCGTGTGGTTTGGATTATATAAGGCCGGTTACCGACTGATAAGATCTCGCTTTTTAAGAGATATCTTCGTGTGCTTTACCGGAAATGCCAGGTAATATATCGCTAACGTTTATGTATATTCAGTTATCTTTTCATTGTATGCCGCAAACGGCGGGGGAATTATGTTCCTATGGATTGGAAATCCGTTGATTTTTTTTAATTTCGATAAATGCTTAGTGTTTTCGTTTCAATTACACCAATAGTTAATAAATTTATGAAATGCTTAGGATACTCCAGTAAGGAAGACAGATGATTTTTTTCGGTTTGAAAAGGTAATAAAATGAGTATATTCCGATTTGGAGAGGAGTTATAACACATGAACGAACGTGACCAGATGGAATTTTTTCATTCCGGAAAAGTATCAACTGCAGTGCTGAAAAACGCGATACCGGCCATGATCGCCATGTTGATGGTGTTGATTTACAATGTTGCGGATACCTTTTTCATTGGCCAAACTCACAATGATCTGCAAGTCGCGGCGGTTTCGATATGCACGCCTGTTTTTTTGCTCTTTATGGCTGCGGGAACTGTTTTCGGTGTAGGCGGTGTTTCCGTCATTTCCCGGGCGATGGGCGAAGGTCGAACGGAATATGCAAGAAAAGTCTCTTCGTTTTGTATGTGGGCCAGCGTCTGCGTGGGTGTTGTCATGTCAGGCCTGTTCTGGGTCTTTTTGGATCAGATCCTGATGATAATAGGGACAACCAAAGATGTATGGGACTATGTGAAGAATTACATGATGATCGTAACAGTTGGCGGCACCTTCCTTCTGCTTTCAACCTGTTTTTCAAATGTGATTCGCGCAGAGGGGCAAGCCAATGTTGCTATGATGGGTATGATGCTGGGTAACCTCACTAATGTTGTTTTGGATCCGATTTTGATTCTTTGGATAGGTTGGGAAATCAAAGGCGCAGCGATCGCCACAGTGATTGGCAACGTACTTGCTGTTTCTTACTATCTTCTCTATTTCTGGAAAGGAACGTCGATGTTGAGCATCCGTCTCAGGGATTTTGCGATAAAGGATGGCGTTTGCAAAAACGTTCTGGTCATCGGAATTCCGGCAGCTTTGGCCGGTCTGCTCATGAGCACCTCCCATATCCTCCTGAACGGCAGAATGATTCTGTACGGCGACATGGCCGTGGCAGGTGTAGGAGTCGCAGGAAAAGTCACAATGATGACTGGCATGGTCTGCATCGGTTTGGGACAAGGAGTTCAACCGATTCTTGGATATTGTGTCGGGGGCAAAAATTGGGAGAGGTTCAAAAATGTTCTCAGTTTTTCTGTTTTCTTCGCTCTGAGTCTCAGCGCGGTATTGACCGGAATATGTTATTTCTTTGCAGCAGAGATCGTTCGGGCATTCTTAACTGACGCGGCTGCATTCGAGTTCGGCCTTCGTTTTGCTCGAATTCTCATGACCACGAGCTTTCTGTTCGGAGTGTATTTCGTACTGGTCAATACTCTGCAGGCAATGGGGGCGGCGACAGAGTCTCTGATTGTTAATCTGAGCCGTCAGGGACTGCTGTTCATTCCTCTTCTGTTCATCATGGAAGCGGGACTCGGCATGAAGGGTTTAATATGGACGCAGCCGGTAGTTGATGTGTTGTCCTTGCTTCTGGCAATCGCGTTGTTCATCCCTCTTTATCGCAAAATGAGTGCCGGATCGTCACCGGAAGCAAAGCTCTAATGACGGATTCAATGAAAAACATTCTTTGCTTTGTAGTTGATTTTAATATGGTATCAATTGTAGATCAGATCGGAATTTGTTCCTTCCGGAAAAATTGTCCTTGGATTTTGTCTCGATTTTTGGAGGAATTTTTTATCCGGCTGCGGTTGAGGTTTGAGAGAAAGCCCTTACTTAAAACAGCCATCGACCAATTTGTGATTGATACTTTAAGTTTCTGGTTTTAATTTACAGACTTTTTCACATTTATAAAAAATTATTGCAATCAGCAAAGTTTATCATTATAATCAGTTCGTTTTTATTAATTTACGGAGAATATAAATGTCTGACGGCAAAAAAGCAGAGCCTCAGGAATTCACTGGCTTGAGATCGATATTCTGGCCTATTCATTCTTATGAGTTGAAGAAATTCCTGCCAATGGCTTTTATGATGATGGGAATTTTGTTCAACTACAGTATTATGAGGGGTCTGAAAGATTCTTTAGTTGTTACTGATATGGGGGCGGAAACCATTCCTACCTTAAAATTGTGGTTTGTTCTACCCGCTGCTGTTCTATTCATGTTGGCTTACTCAAAGTTATCGAATGTGTTTTCGAAAAATGGCGTGTTTTACATTGTTGTGTCGTTTTTCTTGGCTTATTTCGCTTTGTTTGCCGTGGTGCTGTATCCTTGTAAGGATGCTTTGACGCCGGATCTTTTGTCGGGAGTTTCCGAAGGTATTGGAAAAACCTTTTTAACTCCGATTCAGGGTTGGGTTTATTCATCTTTCTACATAATGGCGGAGCTCTGGGGAAGTGCCATGATCAGCTTGATGTTTTGGCGTTTTGCTAACGACGTCACTTCAATAAAGCAGTCGAAGAGATTTTATGCAATGTTCGGGTTCGTCGCCAATGGTGCTTTGATTGTTTCCGGTCTTGTTTTGAAGACGGAAATGGACATTAGGCTTGTTACCGGAATTGCTGTTGCCATTTGTGTTTTCATTATTGCTGTTTACTACTGGTTGAACAACTGCGTGTTGACCGACCCTCGCTTCTTTAATCCTGATGAAGTTAAGAAGCCGAAGAAAAAAGTTAAGCTCAGCCTTGGTGAAAGTTTGAAATACATTGCGACTTCTAAGTACTTAGGTTACATCGCTTTGTTGGTTATCTGCTACGGAATCAGCATTAACTTGGTCGAGGTTATGTGGAAAGATCAAGTCAAAATGCTCTATCCAAGCAAAGAGGGATTTAAGGCATTTATGGGTGGATTGCAAATTTGGACCGGTGTAGCGACAATATTCTTCATGTTGGTTGGTGCTAACATTCTGCGTCGTTGTTCATGGTTTACATCTGCTATGATGACTCCGTTGATGATATTTATTACTGGATTGATTTTCTTCGGATGCATTATCTTCAAAGATGCTCTGGGACCTGTTGTTGCGTCTTGCAGCTCTTTGGGAGTGTTGGAAGTTATTGTTTATGCCGGGTTGGCTCAGAACTTCTTGGCGAAAGGTGTGAAATACTCGCTGTTCGATTCAACGAAAGAAATGAGTTACATTCCATTGGATGACGAATTGAAGTCCAAAGGAAAGGCCGCTGTTGATGTTATCGGTGGAAGAGCCGGAAAATCTGGTGGTGCAGCCATTAACTTCATATTGTTGAATGTAATATTCATTGGGTCCAAATTAGCGGAAATAGCACCTGTGGTTGCGGGAATCTTTGCTGTGTTTATGGTGGTTTGGTTCTACGCTGTTCGTGGATTAAACGTGGAATTCTTGAAAATTACGTCTCAAAAGGATTCTAACGACGAATCAAAAGCAGCTTAATAAGTTTTTCTTTCTTTTGTATATCTTAGAGCCTCTTCGGAGGCTTTTTTAATTTTCAAACATTATATTGTTTCTTTGATTAGTATCGCGCACTGAAGATAACGTCTTTTAATTTCCAGGCTCTGTATTTTTTCTCTTAGACTTTCCTTGGAAGCTTTTTTAGTTTCCAGATGCTGTAGTTTTTTTCTTTTATCATCAGTTCCCAATCGAAGTTTTCCAAATGTTTCATATCAAGAAATGTATCTGCTTCGTATTCCCGATTGACGCGGGAGATTATCGCTTCGTCAACCAAATTTTTTCGCAAAGCATAATTGTAGAGCTGTGAACCGCCGATAATCCAAGCGTTGGGGTAATTTTGCAGAGCTTCTTCCAAAGTCGGAAAACAAATCGCGTTCGGAATATCTGTTTTCGTAATAACGCAATTGGTTCGGTTTTTCAGCGGGAAATTTCTGTGTGAAAAAAAAGTGTTTCTTCCCATAATCACGACAGAATTTTGAGTTAATTTTTGAAATATTGCACGATCCTCATCGAATTCCCACGGAATTTCGCCACCCTTCGATAGTCCGAATTTTTTTTCAACAATCGCGATCATCTTTATCATATCTATATTTTAATTCAAATTGATAAAATTTGTAATTCATAATAAAATCACTCCGTAGGATTTTTGGGGATTTTTATGAGACATATTTCGGTGATTCTTTGTATGATTTTTGCGTTGAATTTGTTTGAGGCATCGGCGAAACAAGAGACAGAATCTGAAATCAATACAAAAAGCTCGGAATATTTTGTGTTGAATTCTAAAGATTTATGGGAAAATTCCGCGTCAGATTTTAATGAAATTTTCGAGTCTGAGCATCAGAATAAAATCCTTGACATGGACGCGGCTATGGAAATAATCCGCCGCCGTATTGTTAATTGCCGTCCTGATCAGCGTGTCGATCAGCACGCGGTTTTCTCCGAGTTGCGAAAGGTTTTCTCCGAAGAGGAATTTTCTACAGAGGAGCTGATGATTCTCATTGAAGACGCTCAAGAAATCAAGAAAAAATATCTGCTGATTTTCGATTTTGTCATTAGAAGTGAATATGCCCGCCGCGCCGTAAGGGAGGGAGTAAATGCTGATGAGGTGCTGCAGTTTGCGAGTTCTGAGTACATCCAACTGCCGAAATTTATTTTGGGGAAGAATGTAAACAGCGATCAACTCAACGATGTTCTTTCCGATTTGGGCTGCGGTGTAGTCTGGAAAGATCGCGCCAAATATTTGTTTGTGTTTAATAAATATTTCGGAAGAAAAAATGAAAAATCCACTGGAGTTGCCGATGGTTCGGCGGAAAAATCTTGCTGCCTTCCGAGGAGGATCCAAAACTATCTGAGATTAATTGAGGAAGTCGGTAAATTCTTTGAAGAAGCTTATGAACATTTGGTTTTTCTCATTGCCCAGGATTTTTATTATGCCGATGTTCCTCATGAAAAAATCATGAAGATTTTCTCGTTTTCCGACAAAGAATGGGAATCTTTGATAAAACCCAATGACTATCAATAGATATTTTCAGGCATTTTAACGGAATATTAGTTTTTTTATCACATAATGAACTCCAGAAGTAGGATATCGAGAAATGAGGGCACTAGTCTTAGCTTTATTTACAATATTTTTTTATTCCAATGCGGATTTTAGTACGGATAGTATCAAAAGTTGGTTTAATAAAATGTATTACAAGGGATCTTCCAAATTTGAAGTTGAATTGGATAAGTTAAAGACCTCCGCTGCCGGAAAAAAGGTGGAAGATTTCCTGGATGAAACTGAAGATATCTGGAAAGAAAGTCGCAGGGGCACGATATCTTCTGAATTTTTGGAAGCACGTGCAAATTTTATGGGTTGCACTGCAAAACTGAATCAAGAACTGGAGGCGGACATTCGTTCATTGGGGCAGCTGGAGAATATACAATACCATGACAGAGTTGTTATATACAAAGACGGACAGCATTATGTTAAGGAATTGGAAGAGTGTTTGGCAAATAAAATAAAAAACTTTGCTAACGCTAAAGCGATGAAAAAAGCTGCCGATGATTATATGGATAATATTTTGAATATATTGACCGATGAACTCATCTATTCCTACGTAGACGATCTGAGAGAGTCACACAAAGCTTTCAATAAGGCGTTCGAAAAATTAGAAAAGGAAGTAAAAAATAGTCGTTAGGTTATGTCTTCACAAGATTTGTGACAAAATAAGGGAAAGAATTTGTTGCAGGATGAATAGTGAAGCCAGACAAAGTTTGAACAAGCGCGACATATTCGACGAATTTTGGAGCAAATTATCGCCGTTGCTGCCGTTCAAATCATATGCTTTGCTGGCTGGGGAAACGTCTCGCGGCGACACGATCTAGGCTTGTTAAGTTTATCGAATGATCGAATTGAGGACGCGGGCCTCATTGCGGTTTCCCTTTGACACTTTTCGGTGCGTTCCTCTTTTAAAAATTCTACGATCTTAACGAGAAATATTCGCTAAGTCATTTTCCCTCATCACTTCCTCTATAAGGTGGATATGCTCATCAGTTATTCTGTAGCAGTCGGCATATTTTTCGCCAGCACATGTCTTTTTGGAATGAGAAATTTCCAGAGCATCAGCTTAACTGTCTATGCGAAGCTATCTATTTTTCCCAGAATTTCAAGTGCCTGCTTTTAGGAATTGCAGACACTTTTAACGGTTTAGAGCGCTCTTTAATCGTTCTCCGCGGATGGTTCTTGTTGCTCGTCAATGCGGTTTTGAACTATTTTTGAAGCCTTTTTCAACATGTTAGGAATATCCTCCATTATGTCCACTGCATTCCGAACGTGATTTAACATTCCATTTTCCAGAACCCCGAAGGAGCTTTCTTGATCGAGTGTTTGTTCGTTGATTGCGTTTATGGTTTCTTTTAACTTAGCCGTGTCCTCCGGGATTTGTTTGAGGCCTTCCGAGAGCTTTTTTACTTTTTTCAACGTATTTGATGCATCTGTTTCCGATAAACCTTTAAGGTTTTTCTCTGTAATTAACCCTTGCACATGATTAATTAAACTCTTCTGAGTTGTTTCGTAACAAGCAATTTCGTACGCATTCTCGAAGGCGTTCATCGCGCGGTTGTAATCGGCATCATCATATTGTTTCGACTTTTTCAGTTTATTCATTCCTTCAATGTATTGCGCGGAAAATTTTTCCCATAACCTTACGTATATAGAAATCTCAAACAGCAGAGACTTTACCACAAAGGTACTTTCCAATGAATTCAACGTCTTTTCTATCGAACTTGCACTGTTTTTCAGCCCCTTATGTACGTCGTTTAAGTACTTCAGATTATATTCCACATCAGATTTCGACTTAAACATTGTATTTATCGGCCGTCCTTCTTCGGCAAGTCCTTTTTGGTGTGCCTTTTCTCTCCTCTGTTCCTTGCTGTTTTTGTAAGAAGTTTTTACGGATTCATTTGCTTTTATGAGACTTTCTTTTGTTTTTTTTGTCGCTTTCACTATCGCATCTTTCGTTTTTTTAGCGACTCTTTTTACGGAGCTTGTTTCTTCTTGAACCTCCTGAGTCTTAGTTTTCGATTTTCCGGATCCAAAACTTATTGCGGACGTTTCTTCTCCAATCAAACCGCTTGCGACTCCTATAATCATCATATTTAAAATTACACTTCTCATTTTCTTTTCCTCCTTATGGTTTCTGTATTTTTCTCTTCGTTTATTTCATGAATTTAACCCATATTCCCCTCCATTCTGTTAAGTCAATTGCTCGAATTTTCTCTGTTCTACTCAGTTCCGCCTGATGCAATCGTTTCATTGATTTTTTGCAGGTTGCTTATGATTGCACAGAGTTTATCCTTGTCAATTTGTTTGTTTTCAGCGTACGGAACAGTTACATCTTTTGCTGATTCGCTTAAATTTTGCAACTCCTCCGTAATTTCGTTTAGCTTTGTCTTGCCGATCTGTTCTTTTTCCGCGGAAACCTCTTTTTTGGCGTTCGAAATCGCAGTTGGCAATCCTTTCGCGACACGAGAGACCGCGTCTTTTATAGAGTTTTCCAGTTTTTGAAGTTTTTCGATAAGTTCTTCAACCTTGGTTGCTCGAATCCGATCTTTTCCAGCAAAAACTTTATCATTTATATCGTAAATCATTTTGGTGATGTGGGAGGTCGTGTCGCACAAATCCATCGCCATCTTGAGCACCCACACATTATCAGTATCTTTGGATGTCGGGAATAACGGCAACGCAGGCTGTTTTACCGCCAAATCGCAATTTTGAGCCAACGCGAAGACGACGTTCGGGACATCCTCTGCAGAGAGTAATCCTTTTTTCGTATTAACAACATTAAACCTCACTTGATCGTCCTGCGGCGGGAAATCTTCGAAGAGGAAGTAATTTTTGAGAATGCTGCTTATGTAGGCGGCAAGTTCTTTATCAGTGATTTCTCTCGAGAAACTTTTCTTTATTTTCTTGAGTACTTCCGGAATTTCTCTTACTTCCTTTTCTGCGGAAATTATTTCTTTTACGTATTCCTCGCAATTTTTCTTGAGCATCGAAAAAGGAATCAAGTTTCTATCCTTTTGAGGGTCTGACGAAGTACCGAGTTTGGCTTGTCCATTGGTTATTTCCACCAAAATCTTTTGATCTTCTTTCTTTATTTCAGTTCGCTTGCGCGTCGTAACAATGGAAGAAGCTTTAAAATTCTTTCGTCGACTCATCGTACTGATTACGTTTTTGGCAAAGGATTTGCATAAATTCATATCGGCAGTGAGCAATCTTATGTATTCCGCGATTATATTTCCGCTCAAGTTTTTTCCCTGGAACGATTTTCGTACTTTGTCGGCACTGAATTCGGCAAAATCTTCAAAATCGATCCACTTGTTGACGGAAGCAATTAATGCTCCTCCGTACCCGGTGTCTCCTTCTGTAAACATTCTTCCGAACTGACTGTATTTATCATTTTTCGATTCTTTACTTGCTTGCTCCAACAAATTTCCGATTTTTGCAATACGATCATCCAGATTGCGTATAATCATCAGCGGATTTTTTTTGTTATCGGTCTGATCATTTGACACGATTGTCGTGTATTTGTTGTTTAATACATCCCTCATATCCAGCAATTTTTGCAATTGATCGTTTCCTTTGCAGGTTTCATCAATATACCGGAATGCTTTTTCCAGGTATTCCTTTTCGGAAATCTCATCTCCTGTCGGCAGTTTGACGAAGTTCTTGGAAACTCCCGATTCTGATTGTTTCTTTTCGGAAGTCTCGTCCCCAGTCGGCAGTTTAACGAGTTTTTTCAGGGATGCCAGATCGATTTCCTTAATTTTATCAGAAATGAATTCCTTCAAATTTTGCAATTGGCTGTTTCCTTTCCAGACCTTGTCGATATATTGAAGAGTCTTCTCCAAATATTCCTGTCCGGAATATTCCTTTTCGGTGACTTTCTCTTCCATCGGCATTTCTGAGACGGCCGAATCAATTTCCTTAAGTTTGTTTGAAATAAATCTCTTCAAATTAATAATTTGGATAGCATCGCGCGTTGATCTTTCAGAAAAAGCTTCGTTTCTGGATTCCACGGATAGATCCACTAAGTTGCTGAAGCTGTCAGATAAAACCACGGCTCTTTCCAAAACTATTTCCGCGTCCTTCACAGCTGTTAAACTCGGAACTTTTTTCAATTTTTCACCCGAAGTCATTACTTTTTGGAAATATTCGTGCGCGATTTTGTTAATCTCCCGCGATACTTCTCGGAAAGTCTTCCTTTTGTCGGGATTTTCCGCCCGATATTCTTTGGCCGTTAGTTTTTTCAGAGGAACTTGCAGGGCTTCAAATATTTCGATGTATTCTTTGATGATCGAACTTGCAACAATCGTTTTTTCCGACTCTTTCGAATCATCACTCGATGGTTCCGTGTCGGCCATTTTCCTCATCTCTTCCAAATCTTTATTCAGTCGACCGTCCAGGCGAGTCATGGCAGCTTCTGCCGTGGAAACTCCTTCAGAAATTTTTTCCTTATTGCCTGCCAAATATAAATTCACGATATTAGCCGTCGTTTTTATGCTGTTATCGTCTAAAAATTCATCCAGTTCTCCTCTTAAGTCTTTCATTATGATATCGACATCAACTTCTTTTGCGGGCAGCAGAGTGTTTCCGCCCATCGAAAAGGGAGGAGGAGGTGGCGGCACACTTCCGTTCATCGCGAAGGGAGGCGGAGGAGGTGGTGGCACTTTCGAGCCTGAATCTACGCCTTCTACAGACGGGCGTGGCGGGGCAGGAGGTATTTTTGGCTTCGAAGGAGTCGAAACATTTGCATGTTCTTCGGTCCTTTCACGAACTTGCTTACCTTTCAATATTCCTTTACCATCATAATTATTGTCTAATTTCTTGTTTTTTCTGATGTTATTTTGTGACTTTTCATATACAGGGTTTTCCGACAGAATATCTTCTGTTTTTACGAAATCTTTCGCAAAGACATCCTTTCCTATGAGGCTGGCCGCCATTCCCAAGATCATCATGTTCAAAATTATAAGTCTCATATTTGTTCTCCCTTTCTTAACTTTCCTGACACATCTCTTGCAAAAGAGAACTGTGCAACATTTTCTTCAACACATCTCCGCAAAACAGATGCGTGTTGAACATTCCCACTTTACCGATTAACTACAAGAACTCACCAAATTGCAGGCCGAACCATTCGGCCTGCTTCTCTACTTTTTATTGTAATATTATTCGAAATTAGTTAAATAAAAGTTAAATTCTATCTAATTAAAAAAAATTTTTGAAAATTATATAACTTCCTCAAACTTGAGGTCTTCTGTCCACAAAATTGCGATTCGGGCATCAACATTTGCGATTTTTTTGTATATTTTTTGATAATTTCTCAACTGATTTTTGTATTCAAATGGAATTTTATGTTGCGGAATGCCTGTTTTAAAATCTACTATCCAAATATTTCCGTCGATTTGCGCGATTTTATCAATTCTGAATTCTTGATTTTCGAAAAATACAGTCACTTCGTTGCGGGAATTTTCATCAAACAATTTCGGAAATTTTTCGAACACCTCCTGCGCTACATTGACCGCTCGAATTTTTTCTTCGCCGGACAGCTCGAATGAATTTGCGAAATCCGAGAGAATTTTCGGAAGAACTTTTGCATCTCGATAATCGGAAATATTTTTTAAGAGAAGATGAACGCAGTCCCCGAACTCAGTTTGTGGCGTCTTGAATTTTTTTTGCGGAGCGTTTTTTGGGAGAGGAAATTTCTGATAATACCAGTCGGGAATTTCGATTTCATTCTCTGAAAATTTTTCTTCATAACTTTCGGATGCCGTCGGATAATTTCCCAATCTCAGACTTCGACCTTCTCGCGAAAAGTCTTCCGCTGAATTTTTCGCGAAATTTTCCGCGCAAATTTTTAACTTATTGTACCAGCAATTTTTATTGATACTCCTGGCGCCCTTTTTCCCCAAAATGCACAAATAACTTTCGGCGCGAGTCAGTGCGACATAAAGCAACCGCTGCGCTTCGGTCTCTCGATATTTCTCATTGTAATTTATAATTTCAGAAAGATTTTCCGTCATCATTTTTCGGTCGAAATTCCAAAAGATTCGTCCGTCATCAGCGGCGACAATCGAATTGGAGGATTTCGGTTCAAAATGAGCGTCTGCCAAAATCACAAAAGGAGCCTGCAATCCCTTCGACGCATGTACCGTCATAATTCGGACTTCCCCGCCGCTGCCGACGAAATCCTTTTTGATTGTCTGATCGTTTTTTTCAAACCACCTCAAAAAATTACAGAGGTTCGGAGAATATTGCTGCTGATAATTTTCGCAAACTGCCAGAAATTCATCGAGTGCGGTTAGGCATTTTTCTCCCAAGCGATTCAGAAATTTCTCGCGCAGTCCGTCGACCAAAACAAAGTGAAAAAAGTCAGCGACCGACAAATTCAGATCCAAATATTTTTGAAGATTATCGATCGGATATTTTTCGCAAATATCTTCCTGCTCTAAAATATACGGCCACAAATTTTTGTCTCCGCGTGCGAGGCAGATTTGCATCAGATCTTCCTCCGACATTCCGACGATCGGCGATTTCATAACACAGGCGCAAACTAAATCGTTGAGCGGAAAAGTCTTAAATTCCGCGAGTGCAATCAAATCTTCAACGACGATTTCATCTTTGAGGAGCACTCGATCGACTCCTGAAACAGGAATATTCCTTTTTTTCAGTTCATCGCAAATCAAATTCATCGTTTCGATTTTTCGATGACGAAATAAAATTAAAAAATCTTCCGGACGCGCCACGCGGCTTCCGTCTTTCACCGCAATATGATTTCGGATAGAATTTTCGATAAAATTCGCGACATATTCTGCTAACTCACTTTTGGAATCATCGTCTGATTTCTCGAACAAATCGACAATTTCCACGACCCCGGCATCAGAATTTTTTACCGTATCATGCTTAACATTTTCAAAATCATTTTCGAAAACTTTATCGACGAATTTCAGAACATTTCCGTCAGATCGATACGATTTATTCAATTCGACGTCGTAAAATTTTTGTTTGCAATTTACGGAATCGCAGCGAAATTTTTCATGCATTTCTTCAAACAGCTCAACATTTGCTCCCTGAAACGAATAGATAGATTGCTTTTCATCGCCCACCACGAAAATCGTTTTTTCGGAATACTCGTGAGCAAAAAATTCAGACGTTAAACGGCGGATAATTTCCCATTGTTCGGGGCTGGTATCTTGCGCTTCATCAACCAAAATATGATTTATATTCTTATCGATTTTATAAAAAACCCAAGACAGATTATTTTGCAAAAGTTCTAAAGTCGAGATAATTACGTCATCATAATCGATGAGGTGCTGCTCGATTTTAAGTTCGATAAATTTTTTGATAAGAGCATTTAACACGACGAAAAAAGAAATGTTGATTTTCGTCGCGATTAATTTATGTTTTTCATCTAAGTATGTCAGAGTTTTATTTTGCAAATCCAAAAGATCGGATTTCAAACTCGCTGTTTCGATTTTTTTCGTGCACAAATTTTTGATCGGAGTTAATTCCTTTGTCAGCACAGCCGAAATGAAATCGTCTCCGCCGAATTCCGCGGTTTTTTTCAAGAAATTCGCTTTATCCTGATCGGTTTTGCTTCCGAAAGATAAAATTTCCGCGATTTTCGCGAAGTGATTTTGAAAATCTTTTCCGAAAACTTTCGTCCTTATTTTTTGCAACGCTTCATCTTGATCGAGATCCAATAAGTTACGATCGATTTCAAATTCATTGACGAAAAAATTTCGGATGCTTTCATAATCTCCGTGCTTATCAAAAAATTTCCGCACTTTTATAATTGTATTGTCTTTTATCAAATCCAAAATCGACGAAGTATATTGCGCGATGTTTTTTAAATCGCGGTGAAATTCCTTTTGGTTCAAAACGAAAGTGAAAGCGTCTTCCCGCATTTGCTTTTTTTGATTGTCATCGCATAATTTCGCGCCGGGATATAATCCTGTCTCGAGCGGGAATTTTTTCAGAAGATTCATTCCGAAACTATGAATGGTTCGTATGTTTACCCAATCGCTTTCGAGACTCTTCTTATATAATTCGCGAACTCGTGGCAGATGTTTTTCGGAGAATCCGATCGATTGCAACTCAGAAATAACTTCTAGGTCAGATAGCTGATGCCAGCGGTTAAGATATCCGAATAGTCGATCAAGCATTTCCCCGGCCGCTGCTTTCGTATATGTCAGGCACAAAATATGAGACGGCTCCGCGCCATTCAGCAGCAGCGCTAAAATTCTGTCGATTAAATTTTTAGTTTTTCCCGTTCCCGCCGAAGCGGAAATCCAAAGCGACGCGCGGGAATTCTTTACCTCATTCAGCATATGAAAAACCGTACATTCCGAGTATTTTTTACCTCATTCAACATGTGAAAAGCCTTACATTTCAGTCAGAATTCTATCAAATGATACCCGAATTTTGAATAGGTTAAGCTTTCTCAAAAAAAATTACAGAAAATTTAAAAAATCTAAAAAAATTAACCTTTTGTAAAAACTTTTTAATGCAGAATGTCCTTAAGTTTTTGTAGGTTTTGTATTATGAGTTTTTTAAGTAACACTGTAAAGTTGATCAAAAACAGACATCGCAACGAAAATGGCGAGCAAAACGTATCATCGAATATGGAGCTCGATTTTTCGCTACGAAATTATGCAAAAGAATCTTTCTCGGTTTTGATAGTGAAGCCTTTGTCTAACTACTTCATGAAGTTCGTGAGGATTATGACTTTTGTCATTACCGGAGGAATGATCGGAGCTTTGTTTTCAGTCATTGCTTTCTTTGTTTTTATGCAATTCGGATCGATGGAAAACAAATTTATTTCGCTTTTCATTGACAGCAGAATAAATAGTTTATTTCCGGATTCCGACTTAGTAGTGAAATCTGCAAAATTGTCCTGGAATACCGAAAAACATGCTCCAGAAATTTCTTTGAAGAAGATGAAGTTGGACGATCTGGTGATACCTTCGATTTCGATTTTCCCGAATATCATTGAATCAATCAAGAGGCAGAAATTCATAACGGACAGTGTTAATGTCGTCGGTCCGAAAATTAACTTAAAATTCTCAGACGATTTCAGAATTTCTTATTTCGATCCGAATTTTGAAAGGCCGTACAATAGAAATTCATTGAGCGAACCGACTTCTGTTTTAAACGGATTTAAAAAGTTGCTGAATAATTTCGGTGATCTGAAAATCATCAATGCAGATGTTACGATAGAAGAAAACGGTGTGATATGGAAATTATCCAATGCGTACTGCCACTACGTAATTGGAGATGAATTACCTACGGCGGTATCTTTTAAAATCAAACTTCCAAAACAGGATTATTTCTCGAGTTTCAATATCGTGAGGAACAGAATATCCGATACCGACAAATACATCGTAAATATTGATTCGTGCAACCCGCAAAGTTTAAAAGAAGTTCTGGTGAAAAGAAATTCACCGATCAACAATCCTATTATAAACTCGCTTTTGGATAACTGTCTTCCTGTTTCCGGGTTGATTCATTTCGATAAAAAGGACGAACAGATTATCAAGGGAGATTTTGATTTGATCGGAGGAGCCGGGTCTATAAAAATTCCCGCCAAAACTTCGATTTCTCTGAATCTCGGGAAGACTATCGACAACGGAAATATTTCTGGAACTTTCACTGAGGACGGAATAGATATAAATTCCTTGAATGTGAATTACGGAGACGCCAGTATTCAATTAACGGGAATTAGCATTCCGATGCTGGAGTACCATCTGATGGATATGGCGAATATCGACGGAACTTTAAGCCTGACAAATGTCGGAATTTCTGAAATGTCGTCACTGCTGCCGGAAAATTTTAGTAAATCCATTATTCCTTCGTTCAAAAATTATATGCCGGGCTTCAAACTCGGACTGTTTAAGGTTGATTTGAAAGGGGCCATTCCTTTCGGTAAAAGAAATGTGTCCGAGCCGATGTCCGTGGGGAACGGAGTGTTTAAGCTGAGTGAAGCCCAGGTGCCGTTGGGAAAAACTATTATCGAAGATGTCGAAGCGATCGGATCCATTACCGAAGACGGATTTGACGTCAAATTGACCAAAGCTCGTTTCAATGAAACTACAGTCAACAAAGGAGAATTCTTTATCTCCAGCAAAGACAATTCTTGGATCGGAACGATAAACGCTGACGTTTCCGCTCAGGAAGTGAAAAAATATGCGGCAGACATCTCTCAAAAATTAGGTTCTCTGCACGTTGATAATCTGAGCATCGCGGACAAAGCCAATATCGACATGAAATTGGTGAAGGTCGAAGGCGATAACCTGGCCAATAAGGCTCTGCCTTTCAGAATCGTTGAAGGGAACGGAATTTTGAAGTCCCCGGACAACACGAAACAGATGAAATTCTCTTGGAACGACAAGGAACTCAATGTTTCGGGTGACGTGAGCGAGGGCAAAAACGATATAAACCTGGTTCTCGAGGAAAATTTCGAAAAGAATGAAGGTACGGCGGAATTCAGCTTTAAGTCCGAGTCTGATTTCCTGAAAGGTATGCTGCCTGGATTCGAGAAAATTTTCTCTGGAAACTACTCTATCAATATGAACATGGGTTGGAAAGGCGATATCACTCAATATGAGGTCAATATGGACCTGAAAGACGCTTTGCTGAATTTCCCGATTCTCGGAGATATGAAATTGAAGCACACCCCAGGTACTCTGAAGGCCAAAATTTTGGTAAATAAAGATATCGCAGACATTTCTGAGTTTTCGATCGATACCGTAGACAACAAAATCGGCGGAAGCATAGTAATTGGCAAAAATGGTCTGTTGTATAAAGCTGCTTTCAATGATTTTGTGATTAATGGAAATACTGCGAAACTTAATATTATTCGCAATAATCTCAACGAGCTGTCGGTTTCGGTTATCGGAAAGAAGTTCAACACGGATCTTGTCGGCAAAGTCTGCAGAATGGTTCCGAGCAACGAAAATATAGCATGCTATCTGAATTTGGAAGAATTGGTGATCGAAGACACTTTCCCTGTGAAGAATGTTAAAGGAAGTTTAAACATTCGTAACGGAAAAATCACCAACGGAGCCTGCTACGGCGTAATAGGCAAAGATACTACTTTGGCTTTAACGGCTCAGCCGAACACGACTTCTGACGACAGTATCGTTTCCCTGTCTGCGTCTAACGCCGGAGACTTTTTGAAATACTTTAAAGTCACCGACAGTATTACGGGCGGAACTATTAATATCGTTTTGAAGAACAGCATTATTTCGGACAGCTCGATGTCGGGTGCATTTGAATTGACCGACTTCATGGCCAAAAACGATCAACTTACCAGGCTGATTTCTTTCTCGTCCATGAACGGAATTTCAAATATGGACAGCTACAGTGTCGGATTTAATTTCTGCTTGGGAAGCTTTATTTTGGTCGATAATTTGATCAAAATTGAAAACGGAAAAGCAGTTGGACCAACAGTGGGAATTTCTTATGCCGGAACTTACAACCGATTAGAGGACAAACTGGATTTGGTCGGAGTTTCGCTGCTGACTTCATCAATCATGAGTTCCAGGGGAACAAACGGAGCTTATGCGGCGCCTTACAAGCTGCTCGGATCGATTGCGAAGCCGGTTATGTCGGTTAAGCCTCTTCAATTCGTGACGAATGACGCAATTTCTGAGGTTTTCGGCAATATGCTTCCGATAATTTCCACGGAAAATTATCCGATGATGGAGGCTTTGGTACCTGCCAATGCCGGTAGTTCCTCCATGGAAGCCGTCAGTGGTTCCAAGGAAAAAGATCCTTTCGCGAACAAAGCCTTTGACAGGTCTTCCGAGAAAGCCACCGCTCAGAAATTAGAAAAAAAAGCGGCGGCCAAGAAAAAGAGGATAAAGTCTACGTCCGAGAAAAAATTCGGCGTAACAATCAATCGCGGAAAGAAAAGATAAAGGAGACAAGATATGTCTAACGAAAGCAAATTCGGTATAGGGT
Organism: Alphaproteobacteria bacterium; assembly: GCA_017614525.1. Taxonomy (GTDB): domain Bacteria; phylum Pseudomonadota; class Alphaproteobacteria; order UBA3830; family UBA3830; genus UBA3830. The sequence continues at coordinate 15,865 of JAGABS010000003.1, read as the reverse complement.
CTTTTTTCCTGTTGTTTTCAGTACTATCAATTATCGCATGCGTGGGGTTTTTGTACAAAATTCACAAAGGAATAGTCCTCAACCCGCGCTGCATTGAGGTCAGTGCTGAATCTGAGAAAAGCATTTTGGCGGATCGCGCAACTTGGAACGTTAATTTCGACAGGACAGGTTCCAATCAAACCGAACTCAACAAACTGTTGCTGTCGGATCGAAATGTTGTTCAAAAATTTTTTGAAACCAAAGGGATCGAAAAAGAAGACATGGAATTTTCTTTCTTCATTCGTGAGGATTATCAAGAAACGAAGAAAGCCAACAAAACAGTCTACCGCGCGGGATATAATCTCGTGATCAAATCTAAAGACGTAGAAAAAATTTTGGCGCTGCGGGACAATCTTTCAGGACTCTACGAAAAAGGAATTGTCCTGAGCAATAACCACATCGATTTTAGTTGTTCCGCAAACGAAGAAGTCCGGAATCAGCTGGCAAACGAGGCCGCGGTAAAAGCCTATGCAAAGGCGAAAAATCTCGCGCGGGCTTTACACGTAAAAGTCCGCCGCATTCACAAAATTTACGACCCGAATTGCGAAGTTGAGGGAATGAACAACAAGTTTTACATGGCAAGATCGCTTATGGCCGTAAATTCTGCGGATGGAGTAAGCGGCGGCCGAGACAATCCGCAGCCTGTTCCGAAAAGAAAAATGAAAGTCTTTCTGAGAATGGATGTCGAGATAAAATAATCTCGGGCGCAGTTATTTCGGGTGTGAGAGTCTCGTGTACAGCGACCTTTGTGGTGTACAGCGATTTTCGCGTGAGAATTCATGACACAGAGATTCCCAGTGGCGATTCCGGATATGATCGTCTTCAACAGCTGATCTGGGAAAGAAAAATACGCAGAGGCAGCTGTAACGGTTGCCTCGTTTCGTCACTCGAGAAAAATCAACTCGGACTACTTTTTCGCTCCGGCTTCCTTCAGTATTTCGACTATTTTCTCATGCCCGTGCTCTTTTGCGAGGGATGCAGCGTGTCGCCATCTTTGTTTTTTATATTGACGCCGGCTCCTTTATTTTCCAGTTGTTTCACTATCTTTATCGGATTATAACGCGACTGATCTGCCGCACAAATTATTGCCGTTTCCCCGTTTTTATCTGCTATTTTAGAGTCTGCTCTTTTTTCAGCAGGAGATCTACTATATTTTCCTCGGCTCGAGCTGCAGCCAACATCAGAGGAGTTTTTCCTTCCTTATTTTTCACGTCAACGTATGCTTCCTTTTCCAGCAACAGCTTCACTATGTTGTCGGCACCTAACCTAACTTCTATAGCGGTCATTAACGCCGTGTCACCGTTTTTGTTCCTTTCATTAATGTCTATATTATCCTGGGCCAGCAATTCCTTTACCTTTTCGATATTATCTTCCTCTATTATGTTGGATGGTTTCGCCGGAATTATGTGCTTTTCTTCCCAGAACTCTTTTATTTTTTGACGCATTACCCATTCGGATGTCATTTCATAAAGAGGCTCGAACCACGGGTGTTCAACATATTCCTGTTCGCCTGTTTGATTCTCGGAATTAATCGCGGATTTTATGTTTGAAGACGACTTGCCCTCTGCCAGCACGTTCCCGGCACACATAACCAGAACTAAAGCCGCGCAAAAAAATTTCCATTTTCCGTTGACTAAATTTTTTGATAGAGCACTATTCACTTGTTGCTTGTTGCTTGTTGCTTGTTGCTTGTTGCTTGTTGCTTGTTGCTTGTTGCTTGTTGCTTGTTGCTTGTTGCTTGTTGCTTGTTGCTTGTTGCTTGTTGCTTGTTGTATAGCCTATCTTTCACTCCTTAATTATCAATATATATCCTTTAGAATATCGCAAAAAAGTTAATTATCCGTAAATTTTTGATAATTTCCTTTGATTTTTGCAAATTTTTTTGCATCTGCCAAACACGGAAGTAAAATTTGAAGAGGCAACTACGACTGTACAAGGCTCCGGCAACCTCGAAAACGCCGCCTAACCAAGCTAATTGGCTGAATCCGCAACCTTGTTTTCGTCTTTTGACAGAACAAACTTTCCGATCAGACCTTCCAGATTTATTGGCCCGGTAGTATGTTCGATCTCCTCGCCGCTTTTCAGGCTTTCTTCCTCTCCGCCGGGTGTAAGCGACAGATATTTCCCGCCGAAAAGTCCGTCACTGGCGACATTGGCGCTGCTGTCCGTCGGCAACTTTATATCTTGCGAAATGTGAAAAGTAACCACGGCAAAAAATGTCTTCGGGTCGACTTCGATGCTGTCAATTTTCCCGACTCTGACTCCGCTGATCTTAACGTCCGTTCCCTCGGATAATCCGTCTGCTTTGTCAAATCGAGCTTTCAGTATGTATCCGTCCACACTTTTCCAGCTGGATTTCGAATAGACGTAGTTAAAAAAGCACGCCGCTACTACTAATACAAAAACTCCGACAACCGTCTCAAATACTCGACCCTTTTCCATCTCAATCCTATAAACACCGAGTTCTACAAGTACTGCCCGCCGTTCACACTCAGAGTTACTCCGGTAATAAACGAGGCCTTCTCATCAGCTAAGAATAACACAGCATTGGATATTTCTTCAACATTTCCGAAACGCTTCATCGGAATGGTGTCGGTGATTTTTTCCTTGATATCGTCGCGTATGGCGTTAGTCATGTCTGTTGCGATGTATCCCGGAGCGATCGCGTTTACGGTAATTCCCTTGTTTGCGGATTCAAGTGCCAAAGCTTTTGTAAATCCTATAATTCCCGCCTTTGCGGCAGAATAGTTCGTTTGTCCGACTTGCCCCTTCAACCCGTTGACCGAACTTATATTGATGATTCTTCCGAATTTTTTGTCCCTCATGGACGGAATAACCAGCCGCGTCATATAGAAAACCGAGTTTAAATTCGTGCTGATGACTTTGTCCCAGAATGAAACATCCATTTTATGAAGCATTGAATCTTTAGTGATACCCGCATTGTTCACCAGGATATCTACCGTTCCGCCCATCTCCTCACAGACCGTCTCGACTCCTTTGGCACAGGCGTCATAGCTTGAAACATCCCAGGAAAACACGGGAATTCCCGTCTCGGCGTGGAACTGTTCGGCTGTTTTGAAATCGCTGTTGTAATTCGCGGCAACCGCATATCCCGCCTGCTTCAAAGCGACTGAAATTCCCTTTCCGATTCCTCTGGTTCCGCCTGTAACCAATGCTATTTTTTTCATGTTCTTTCTCCTAAAAACTATTGCCGTTAACTAACGGAGATATTATCATCTAAATAGTTAACAGACTATGAAAATATGGGATTTAAGCAGAGAAAAATTATCGGTCATCGCAAGCAGTTAGAAATTATTGCGAAGTCGATAAATTCCGGCAAGGTATTCCCCGTCTGGATTTTTTCGGGAGCGGACGGAATAGGGAAAACTTCCGTAGCTTATAAGTTCGCGAAATGTCTGCTGGCGGATTTGGATTCGGTAAATGAGAATCTCGATATTCCCGACGACAGCAAAATTCACAATTGGGTCGACAATAGGACCCACCCGGATTTTTTCGTGATGGATGGTGCATCTTCGTCAATAGATGAAGCCAGAATTCTGATGGGAAAGGTGTGTAAGGCGCCGAGCTTGTCGAAACGCAGAGTCGTGATAATTGAAAACGCTGATCGGCTGAACAAAAATATCTGCAATTCCCTTCTGAAAATTCTCGAAGAGCCGCCTCGCGACACTGTGTTTATTTTGGTCTGTGCCAACGTCGGAGGAATGCCGATTACGCTGCTGTCTCGAGCAATAAAATTAAAGTTTAGTCCGCTCAGTCAGGCAGAAGTCGAGTTGGCTCTGAGTTTGTTTGATGTCGGGAATGCGTCGGTTTTGGCGTCAATTGCCGATGGATCCGTTGGCGACGCCCTGTATCTCCATGAAAATAACGGTGTTGATCTTTTCCAAAATTTTCTGAACGCTTTTTCCTCTGACTATGAAACTTCCAACAAAGTTGTCAAACATATAATCTCCAACAAATTGTGTGATAATTTCAGTCTGATCAAGCAGCTGATTATCCGCGTGTTGAAGATCTATACGGACACCATAACCGAGATCAAGGTTGATGATCACTTTTCCGAGTTTATCGGGCGAGTGTCGATCGACCGTGAGATGAAAAAAGTGCTGCAGGTTATTTCGAATTTGAACAGAGGTGAGGCCCTGATGTTGGATAAAAACGGATTGGTGGCGGAGGCTTTCGAGATATTTTTTGAGAGATACGAAATATGAAATATGAAGGCAGCCCAATCTCCGGAGGCAATAGCTCTCCTATCGAAATATATTCAAAAGTTAACAAAAGATTAAGTCAACGGTTTGTTAACTATTTTGTGTTATTTTTCCCAAGGCGGGCCAGAGGGCGCGTCGCATGTTAAAAGTTAACAAAAAGTTAAATCAACGGAATATTAACCTTTTTGTGCTACCATGCCCAGGGTGGGGAGTGAGGGGCGGGATTTTGTTGAAAATTAACAAAATTTTAACCTTTAACTCCATTTTGACAGAAGTATTTTTATATTTCGCTTGTTTATTTTTTTGTGTAAGGTGAAAAATGAGTCCTGATATCGAAGTTCTGATACAAAAAATTTCCCGACTGCCCGGGCTGGGCCCTCGTTCGGCCCGCCGAATCGCGATTCATCTTATTCAACACAATCATGACATACTCGAACCTATGCTTAGATCTATGCAGAAAGTTCACGACAGCGTAAAGGTTTGCCCGATTTGCGGAAATATCGATGCGTTCGACCAGATTTGTACTATCTGTTCCGATCCGAAAAGACGAGACGACGTAATTTGCATTGTGGAAAGTGTTGCCGATCTCTGGGCGATCGAGAGAACAGCGTGTTTTCGCGGAAAGTATCATGTGCTGAAAGGACTGCTGTCGTCCATCAACGAAAGGGGACCGGAAGTATTGCTGCTTGATAAACTCAGTGAACGTTGTGAAAAAAATGAGGTAACCGAAATCATAAACGCGCTCAGTGCCACCGTTGAGGGAAAGACAACTGATTATTATATACGAAATTTTTTCCAAGACAGGGACATAAAAGTTTCCTCTCTCGCCCACGGCATTCCGATGGGAGGCGAACTGGACTATCTCGATGACGGCACGTTGTTCACGGCGTTTTCCGCGAGAAAGTAAACCTACTGAAAGTAATATTACTGATTGGCCGTTTTCTTACACCAAAACTTTCTCTTTGGCGTCTGAATAGATGTCCGAATTGGTGTCTGAATCAAGAATTTTTCCGATTGTTCTTTGTCGGTAAGTTGCTTCATAGAGCCGATCAAATTTTTTAGAAGCCAATCCAAGTTAATCCGAACGTTGATTTATATTCTTCATCGTCGGCGAAAAAATCTCTGATGTTAGCCGGTCGGTTCTCCGTGGGTTTCATTCTTTTTGCTTGTTGGCCGCTCTCCGCGTGCAAGTAATGGACTCTGATGTCGGAAGAATATTCCGAATCATTCGGTACAGATCTGTCTTCCATGCCGTTTATTGAATAATTAACCATCTTTTGATTCGATTCTTTATTCGAAACCAACACGTTTTCAGAGTTCATCGCTTCAACGCATCCAAAGCTGGATACCATCAACGCAGTCGCTGTCAGTAACTCTTTTTATATTTTTCATAACAATCTCTCTCTAAAAAACTATACGAACAATTATCACAGCATAAATGTAAGCTAATTGTTGTCAGCACTCGTAGTCGTGTGCAAAAATTTCTGAAACTAAGACCCAAATATCCTCATTTGCGCCCGTGAAAATATACGTCAAGGCTGCTTTTCCTTCGTTTCATTGACTTGTAAGGTGTTCCGTGTCCGTATTTTTGCGTATCGTGCGTTTGTTTATCGCGATAATGAGTTGGGAAGTACTCTTCTGATAATATATATTCAGGTGATGATAGCCCGCCGCCAGAGATTTCTATATCAAAAATTCTTTCTTCGTCGGAAAGCGCGTCAGAAAACGGAACCGCACTGCTGAATTTAGGTAATGATTGCGTATTCTCAATTGGAGTGAAGATTTTTTCCTCATAAGTTGGTTGAGTTGCGATCATTGATAGGTAGTCCGAGTTAATGGAATTAGTGTCGGTGTTGGCACTAACACTGGAGGTAATAGTTAACTCGGATGGAGATTGCTTGATATCCGATAATATCAGGGAAAATTCTTCATTATTTGCCGCAGTGATTGAAGTCGCTATCGATATTGCGCCGATGTTCTTCGGAGACTCTTTCTTTTCAGTTATGACAGCTTTTTCCTCATTTGTCGTTTCTCGTATGGTCGTCGACAGTACGTAACTGTGTTTCGGTAATATTTTTTTGATTTTTTCCTCAAGCCACATGGCTTGAAGGTCGCACTGAGATATAGCAACAACAACCACCAGAATTTTTTTCATATCATAATTCTCCCAAATTAAAAAAATACAAACGAAAGATTAAATGCTGTCCGGCATCAAAAAATACCCCGCAAAACGCTAACAACTCCAAAAAAACAATTTTCGCCTGATGCATTAACCGATCAGAATGAAAATGCTTTTGAACCGTAAAAGTCGGGGCCGATTCTAAACGATTCGAAGTGAGATTTCCACTCTTTAATGGCAAATTTTCTGTTCGCCTGCTTCAAGCTTTATCATTATGTAATACATTCACTAATATTTTATTAATCTCGAAACAGAGTAGAGTTGAAAAAGTATTTTCCGCTATCAGCAGAGATAAACGGAGTTTCCGCCCGATTTTTTGGAAATGTACATAAAGCTGTCGGCGATGAAAATCGCTTCACGAAGTTTGACATTTTCCGTTCCGACATAACACGCTCCGATACTGATAGTGCAACGAATTCCGTTAAACAGCTTGTTTTCTACGCTGCGGACCAGTCGTTCGGCGATTTTCTCAATTTCTCCGCGAGAAATATTTCTCATGAAAACCAAAAATTCGTCACCGCCGTAGCGGGCAATGAAGTCTGTCAGTCTTATGTAAGATTTTATGTGAGCGACTATTTCGCTGAGAACTTTATCCGCAAAGGAGTGTCCGTATTTGTCATTAATTTCCTTGAATTTATCCAAATCTATCATCAGGACCGCAGAGTGGTTCAACGCATCTTCCCTCTTGGAAATATAATCCTCGAGGAAACTCCGGTTGTAGACCAGTGTGATTGCATCCACCGAGGACGTGTAGATATTTCTTTTTATCTCGCGGTAAAACTCGTCCAGCAATCTTTTATATTTTATGTGAGCGTTCACCACACAGGAAATTATTGACGGATGAGTGTCTGCGTCTATTACATCCAAAACGCCGATATTTTTGCGATATACAGAAAGTGCCTTTTCTTTGTGGTCTTCGTCAGCTACCAAGAGAATCGGTTTGTAACGGTGTGTGCGACACAGCTTCAGATTGGCGCACAACCGCTCAATATTTCGTATTCTAGCGTCTATCAAGAATATATCGGAGGAAGAATAATTTTCCAGATGGTCTTCCTTTCTTTTTAAACCAATGACTGAATTGATGACCGTGCCGTCGCTCAAAAAATCATTATCAAATAAATTTAATTCGCTTTCAGAAAATATCGTGACTTTTTTGTTTTTTTGCTTTCTCAGTGCATCTTTGACCAAGAAGGAGCTGTAGATTTTTTCTTTTGCGTCGGACAGTGCGTGAACTTTTCTAAACAGATCGTCTCCGGGAATATCAGAGTATATTATGTTATCAATACCGCTGTTGGCAAAGAGAGGGAAATCAGTCGGCGAACAATTGTCGGCAATTCCTATCAACGGCGTCACTCCAAGGGTCAGTCGCAACACTGCCAGAAAATCCGAACAGATATTTTCCGCATTCGATAACGCTAGTAAAACCAGGTCCAAATGGTTCTGCCCTACGACCCGAAGGGCGTCCTCTACCGATTTGGATTCAGTTACCGCGGAAAAATTGTTCTCCAAACACTTTTTAATACTGTGGAGATCCAGCTTGCACTCATTGATAATCAAAACTCTCAGTATCATCTCTTTTTTCTACACAACTATCAATTGCTTCTGTCAGTCTATCAATGGAAAAAGGCTTTGTTAAGAAACCGTCGACAATTTTTGCAATATTTTTTTTCTTATCTTCTCCGTAGATGGAAATTCCTATTATCGGAAGGTCTTTCGAGACCTCTTCTTCCCTGATGTTATGTATAAATTTTTGTATAAATTTTTCTTCCACTATTTCTGTATTTATAAGGATCAGATCTTGAGCTTTTTCGCGGATTTTCATGAGGGCATCCATAACGGATTTTGCGACGTATACGTCGAACCCGTTTGCCTCCAGCAAATCGCTGTACAACCTGCAGTGCATAGGATTTTGCTCCACTAATACCGCATTTCTTTTAAATAAACTCGCCTGCATCGCCAAACCTTAACATTCATTCTTAATTAAGATTTATCACCGCAAAGTTAATAAAAAGTAAACAAATCATTTTAGCCGCGTAGAATGGTAGCCCCTGATTTAGACGCTGAAAATTCAGAACAAATTGCTTGTTGCATCAATGCGGCGAAAAGCTGTTTTTTCGAAAAAATTTAATTTCGAAGTCGGAATATTTATTTTATAAATAACGTGTTGAGGTTTTCGAATTGCTACCAGATTCCAAAAAATAAATGAAGAATTTATAACGAGTGACGGTACTCGCTATTCTGGTATGCTACACCAAAACAGCGCAAAAATTCAGCCGAAACGCGTTATCTTTACCAATAATTAACTAATTCATGCCAGAATATCCTCTGTTTTTGTGTTGAGGAGTAGATTATGAAATTATTTGCCAAAAAGGTATTTGACGGGGGGGGGGTAAGCTAAAAAAACAAGACAATTCAAATGGTTGTTTGCAAAAAATCTCCGGAATTCTAAAATATTTTACCAAAAAGTTCAGCCAAAAAGTATCGCGCTTCCTAACGCCGCGGGGCGAGGAAGAATTATCCAGAGGAGCGATTTTGATCGAGTTTGCAGTCTGTATGCCGGTGTTGATTATTTTGCTGTTTTATATCAATGATCTGGTGAAAATTAAGAGATATTATTCGCAGACTGAGTTTGTAGCGCAGCAAATGGCGAATATTTTGCAAAATCTTGCGAAAAAGAGAGCTGCAGAAGGTAAAACTCTTGGCCCCGACGACCTATCTCACGCCGCATCGTTGGCTTATTTAACAATATATCCCGGAACAACTATGTACAGCACAGCTGAAGGCAGTTTACGACACGGACTTACTCATTGTCCCTTTTTTACAGTTTATTATGTGGAGGGTATGTCAGAGGGGAAAGCTAAATGTAAGTGGGGAACGGCTTTTACTAGTACTTACAATAAGACTCCTCCTTTTCGTTTTTATAAGAATATAACAGCCAATCAAACTTGGAGCACCGTAACGTACAATTCAAGCGGAGTCGATGCATCAACTATTTATCCAACTCTCAAGGTAGAAGAAGGTAAACCGAAAATTATATTGGAAACTACCCTCTATTGGACAGAGAATATGGCTGATACGAATGGAAAGAAGGTAAACTCTGCTCGAGAAGCTTTTGGACTTCGCTTTGTAAACCCTAAAAGACTCTACAATTTATACTTTCATTCGGTAGTTATATTCAGTCCAAACAAGGGATTTCCTGAAGTTCGTCCTGACAGTTAGAGTTGCTCAGCAGGTTTTTTTCCCTCTGTTATAACTTTCACTCCCAAGCCAGGTTTATTTGACGAAACTGCGATGTAATACTCGATAAGTATGCAGATTTTTTGATTTATGTTAGACTGCTCTTGTTTCTATGAGGGATTAAAATGATAGATGTTACTCATTTGAGCGATTGTTTGAAAACTTTGAAAAAAGCTTCGAGTGCTTACAAGAATGTAGAAGATGGAGATATGAAAGAGCTCATTGGCGATGCCTATATCCAGCGGTTTGAGTATACTCTTGAGATCGCTTGGAAAACAATGAAGCGCTACTTGAAGCGAGTTCGTGGAAAAGACGAGAACGATTTGACAATCAACAATATCTTTCGGATGATGGAGAGCTACGGATTCATCAAATCTTGGGAAACGTGGCGTAAATATTATGAATGTCGCAATAACACCAGCCACGAGTACGACCAAAAAAAAGCGCTGGAATTAATAAGCAAGATCGAAGGATTCATTGAAGAATGCGACTATTTCTATGCGAAGCTTTCGGAGGCAGTAGAGCAATGATTCCCGGAGTTAACGAGAAGGAACAAAAAATCATAGAATCTATTCTTTCTAAATATCGCGACAAATGTTCTTTCTATTATTATGGCTCTCGAGCAAAAGGGAATTTTGACAAGACGTCTGATCTTGATATCTTAATCAAAGGTCACGAAAGAATGCCGATAGAAACTTTCGAGCAATTGCGAAGAGAATTCGATGAAAGTTGGCTGCCCTTCGTTGTCGATCTCCACGATTTTCACTGCGCGGCAGATCGATTCTATCAGCAGATAAAGCCTTCATTAATTGACGTGTTTGGATTTGAGTAAAATCCATCTAATTTTCAAAGGCTGTTACCTGCAATATAATTCCTGATGAAATCGGCGATATCCTGATGATCGTGCAAATTCGCGATATCCAGCACAGAAAATCTTTTTGTTCTTGCGTTGACATCGGCACCGTGAGCAACCAGCATTTTCACTATGTCTAAACTTCCTTTTGCTGTTGCAAACATTAAAGGAGTCCATCCATCAATTGATCCGCGAGCTATTCTTACGTTGGCATTCGCTCCGTGTTTGAGCAAATATTCTACCACATCCAAGTGCCTCTCCAGAACGGCCGACAGCAGTGGCGTTATTCCTTCCCTTGTGACGGAGTTAACATTGGCGCCGTGCTCGACCAAATATTTGGCGACTTTCAAGTTTCCCTTGGTAACGGCAACATATAGCGGCGTTGCTCCGATGTTTGTGGTTGAGTTAATATCAGAGCCATTCTTGATCAAATATTCCACAATGTCCGTATCAGGATTTTTTGCAGCGAAGTGCAGAGGCGTATCTCCCTCATTGAGAACTATTTTAGTATCGGCCCCCCGCTCAACCAGAAATTTTACAATATCCAGATTTTCGGACGCGATTGCCAAAATCAACGGAGTCAGTCCGTGGCTTTCACTCAGATTAAGATTGGCACCGTGCTCGACCAAATATCTGACTATTTCCAAATGTTGAGATGTAATTGCAACCATCAGCGCCGTCAGATTATGTTCGTCCTGATCATCAATATTAACTTTTCCTTGTTCGATTAGGTATTCTACGATATCTGGCTGTCCGGTTATGGCGGCCGACATTAACGGAGTCCATCCGGAACCGTTGCGAATATTTGTCTTTGCGCCATTATCAATTAAATATTTTACAATTTTAGCATGTCCGTTTTTTACTGCGGTAAATAGCGGTCTGTTTCCTTCTTTTTCCGGTAAATTAATATCTGCGCCGCGCTGAACCAACAAATTTACGACATCCAGACGGCCTGATGCCGCTGCGAAAGTCACGGGAGTTAATCCGCCATGATCTTCTTGTACGTTTATTTTCGCACCGTGTTCAAGCAAGTATCCTACGACATTTGCATCTCCGAATTGAGCTGCCAGCATGAGGGGTGTAAATCCTCCGTCTCCCGCAATATTGACGTCCGCTCCGTGATCGATTAACCATTTTGCGACATCAAATCGTTTGCATTTGTATGCGAGTAGCAACGAAGTAACATTGATTTTGCTTCGTGCATTGATATTCGCTCCTTTCCCGAATAAATATCGAACTATATCCAGGTGACCTAATTCCGCTGCGAACATCAAAGGAGTCCATCCGAAATTGTGGCGAATATCTATCATTGCGCCATGGTTTGCTAACCATTTTACCGCTTTCAGATTCCCTTGTGCTGCGGCAATGTGCAGCAAGGTTGTTCCCGGATTTATGGCTACACCGTTAAGTACAGCGAGGGAGGAAGCTGTTTGCCTCAGAAATACCTGCGCGACGTTGCTGATGGGTGGCTGAGTCGCGTTCCACCCATCTTGATCTGTCCATTTATAGTCTTTTTTTTCTAAAGAGATCTTTTTTATCATAAAATCGCCGTTGGCCATTAAATCTATCTGCTGATCATCTAGTTCGAGATGGTTTTTCCCCGCCAGTAAGCAATTTATCACGGAAGTATCAGTAGGTTCGTTTGAAAAGGAATATCTCGGTACTTGCGGCACCAAACATCTGTCCATCACTACTTCTTGTAATCCTGAAGTTTTCCATAATGCATAGGGCAAAGTTGTTATTTGATTTTTATCGATACGTAGTCTGTACAAATTTTTCAGTCCGTATATTGCTTCTGGAAAGGTTTTAAATTTGTTATCGTCCAAATACAGCCAATGCAGGTTTCTTAAATCGACAATTTCGGCGGGAAGAGCCGTTGATTGATTTTTCGATAAATTCAGTATCTCCAAATTTTTCAGACTTCCTATCTCCTTGGGAAGAGTTTTTAACTGATTTTTCGATAAATTAAGTATTTCTAAATTTTTCAGATTTCCTATCTCCTTAGGAAGTGTTGTTAGCTGATTTTTCGATAAATTCAATGTGTATAGACAATGTAGGTTTCCCAATGCTCGGGGATATTCTGTAAGCAGATTTCCTCTTAGATATATTACGCGAATATGAGGATTTTTTGATAAAAATTTCGATAGAGCATTAAGTCTTTGCTCATTTTTTTCGATGATTCCGTGTATTGTAAGACATTCCAATTTGGGACATAGCGGAACTGCTTCATGAATATTATCCAAACTCCGAGCGGAAATTCCCAAGTAAACCATATTTGGAAAGTGTATATATTTATTTTGAACCTCTCTGTTTTTGTCGCAAGAATCAGCAGTTTGCATCGCGGAAGAAGACCACAATGATGTTAGCGATATCACAAAATATACAGCGGAAAATTTTGATTTCATGCTTCTTCCTCCATTTAAACTTTCACATATACAGACAAACGAAATACATTCCTCTCCGAAAAACTATAAACGCAAAAATAATTGATGCAATGGATATAATTAAAAATTATTTATAAAAAACGAATTTTTTATTTAAATTTGAAAATCATTCCTGCAGTTAATAAAAATCAAAAGCGATTCCTCACCTGCGCCGCGATTTGGTTTTTAAAATTACACAGCAAAGATCAAATGTTGTCCCACGGCAGTGCTGCGATTTGTTTGCGTTTTACAACAGCCTCCGCGGATATATCAAACATGTAATCTTTCAGCATGCCGCTCCTAACAAGCAGGTCTATATTTAAGCAAGCCTTTTTGTAGTCAGCCCAGTTTATGTCCTGATCGGTTATCGGAATAAAATTTTGCAAAGGGCATGCATAACTGTAAAACAAGGCAGCATCGGGCAAATTCCAAACTATGCCCGGAATTTCTCCTCGCAGCGCTGCAGGTGTTACGTCAGCCAGACATACTTTACCGTCCCTTATCATGAGCATATCCGCTATAACTCCCAATTCCAATATGTCAGCAATACGCTTTATTACAGATTTTTCGCTGGGAGGAGGACTTGTTAATTTTATGTTGGTAATTTTCTCGATTTGATTCATAGCTGGGTACAATTTTGTTACGGGAGCGAAGATTGTTCCGATAAATGCCGGCGTTTTGTAGGAACAGTTTAATAAGAATGTCCCAATTGATTTTATTCCCGGATTCTGAGAAGAGGGTTGCACAAGGAAGTCGTCATTCGAAAAATCTTCGGAGGTAATTTGGTGATCATTTATTAATCGGTTGCCGTAAATTGCGGATATTGCGATTACATTCCCTTTAAAGCTGAACTTTCCGTTTTTTTCATACATATCAGTTACCGCATCTATCGGATTTTGCGCGGCTGATACAATGTACGTTCCGCTATTATCCACAAAAATCAGTTTATTTTCGTCTTCCATAAAGCTTTTTTCGTTCGGTGACACATCGTAGACGGAAAAACAATAAGGTCCAATATGCATGTTTCGTCCGTTTTTACCGATTATGCGGCATTTGTTTTGATTGTTTGATGATTCGTAAATATCAATGAAGCAATTATTTCCGCAGTCCTTGAATAGTATAACGTGGCTTCCCGCATAAATTATTGTCTGGATGTTCCATACGGAATTGGGGTAATCTCCCCCATAAGTTCTGACATGAGTGGAGGTAATGCGACCGACACTTGCCTTAGACGGGCTTGCTATCGGCTCGTAATGATATTGGACGTACTCATCATTTGATATTTTTAAAAAACTATCACCAATGTTTACTTTTGTATTTGTTTCTGTATTTATTCCGAAATTTATGTCTGTTCCCATTGAGTAACAACTCAATGAGAAGCTAACACAGGCAACTATTTGCAATATTCTTCTCATAGTTATCCTTTTTCATTGACTCTGCAGACATTGTAGACTTTCAATTTGAGTTTACAAGACCGAAAATTTAGAAAAATTTTTATAAAAACAAAGACGTATTTGTTGATTTTTGGATTTGCGGTGTTGTGAACGCAGTGTAATTATTATAAGCTTCAGGTCACGGAAATCCATGAGGCCTTTGTTGTGTACAAATATATCGGGAAGTTTTATGTCACTCATTAACATCTTTCAGCGAAATATAGTTGGCACAATGATAGCGATTTTTTCGTTGATATTTCTGCCTTTTTGCGAGGGTGAGAAGAACCGCATCTACTTTAGTGGTTTTCTGTGATTTATTGTGTTAACAATGTACCTTGGGAGGGAAACATGAAATGTCTTGTAAATTTATGTTTAATTTTAGCTCTGTGTTACGGAGGACCTGAAACAATGGCGTGGGGAGTGAGCGTTTCTTCCTGGATGAAGTTAAACAAATCCGCCAAAAAAACCGAAGTTTGCAGAAAAGATCTGTTTCATGAATTAAATTCTGCAATGAGTGACCATAACAACAATCTGGTGAAATTTCTTGCAAAAGAGGCTTGTCAAAATCATTTTTTCGGCTGGAATAGAAATCAAAAGGCAAGTCTGCTGTTTTACGCAGTAGAAAATAACTTAGAAGGAATCGTGAGAGATTTAGCAAAAGAAAATAAATCAAAGAAAAAAAACAGTTATACGGACGGCGGATTTGATTTTAACGTGAGGGGTTGTCGTGGAGAAACACCGTTACTTATTGCGATTGATCAGGGAAATAATGCGATAGCAGAATGTTTATTGGAAAATGGTGCCGATCCTAATATGGTAGACTCTCCCACCGGACTTTCACCACTGATGTTTGCCTCCTGCTTGGGCAATAAAAGTTTGGTCAGGACGTTAATCAGAAGCCAGGCAAACGTTAACGCCATTTCTTGTCTGGGTTGTTCTCCATTAAGTTTGGCGATGGGAGGCAATCATCTGGAGATAGTGAGGATGCTGAAAAATGCGGGAGCTGATATTTATTTGGTGAATCAAAACGGCGATACGCCGATATCGATGGCGCTGTACTACGAACAAAAGTTGGCCGAAAATGACAAAGAAAAAGCCAAGTGGAACGCCGTGGTCAGTGTATTGGAAAAATGTGATGATCCACAAGAAGAAACAGTTGCCGGACAAGCTACCCGTCCATCCATCAGGTCATTTTTTCGGTCACTTTTCAGACGTAAAAGTTAAAATACAAGATAAACAAGAATAAGCAGCGAAATTGGAAGTACCAGATTGATTGTAATGTATTTTTACCAATTATTAACCAATTCCTGCCAGAATATCTCCGTGTAGGTTTTAGCATCGAGGAGCGCGGAATGAAGTGGTTTGACAAGAAGGTATTTGACAGGGGGGGGCAAGGACCTAAAAATTGTTATAAATCACATGGTTGTGTTTCAAAATTCGTAAAAATCCGTAAGCTTTTATCCGAAAATCTGAAAAAT
>JAGABS010000017.1 GCA_017614525.1 Alphaproteobacteria bacterium | reverse complement strand
GCTGGCAAAATTCTGCCGAAAATCGACCGAAGTTGGCCCATTTTAAACTTAGTTTTACCAATAAATTTTAAGATTGAATTCAGGAGTTTTGTAAAAGTTTGATGATTGATATTTGAGGAAGTCCTTGCAGCGCTTTGACTGCTTTTAGAAGTCCTTACCCCCCCCCGTCAATCTTTTTTTCCTTACGGGCATCCGTGTCCGCGCCTTCGATCATCTCTGTCTACGCAAAACTTCTCTTCCGCAGAAGCCACCCCGGCTCCCCTTTCCCTTCCCTGCATTATTCCAGAATTTTATTAATTTTTGGTTAATTTCCGGCGGGTTTTTATGAACAATCCTCGGGCGATACTTGTGTAGAAGAAAAATCGCCGTATTACAGTGTGTAAATTTATTCTCTACTACTCTGACTCCAAAACCAAAGGGGTTCACAGTTGAACTGTTTCTCTAAAAATGATAGAAATTCGAAGTAGATTCGGAGGATAATTTTGAAAAAAATCGGAATTGTGGGCGGTGGATGTTACGGAACTGCTCTGGCGGCGTGTTTCAGTCGGGTGTCAGAGGAAGTTTTGGTTGTCGAAAAGAACTCTCAGATAATCACTTCAGTTAATCAAAATCGCGAAAACTCGGTGTCACTGCCGGGTATTATCCTCGGAAAAAACATTGTCTATACAAACGACGATAATGGATTGTACGATGCCGAAATAATTTTTCTTGCAGTGCCAACGAGTTTTTTGAAATCGGCCTGTGAATGCGTGAAAAATTCCGCAACGCCAGTGGTTCTGTGCTCGAAAGGTTTCGATTTGGAAAACGAACGGCTGCTGTCAGATCTGGTCGAGGAACAATTGCCAAATGACGTTTTCGTGCTGTCGGGGCCGTCATTTGCCGCGGAAATCGCAAAAAATCTTCCGGCAAAGGTCAGTTTAGCGGGAAAAAATTTCGGAAAGTGCGTCGAAATTTCCACAAAGTTAAGTTCGAAAAATTTCAAACTGGAGCCGATTGGGGACATGATTGGACTGCAAGTTGCGGGTGCACTGAAAAACGTCTTGGCGATAGGATGCGGAATTTTGCACGGAAAAAATCTCGGACAAAGCGCGGCGGCTCGCTTCATGGTTGAGGGAATTCAAGAGATGACTCAAATTGCCGAGTCTCTCGGAGGACGCGCGGAAACATTTTCGAAGGTAGGAGCGCTGGGCGATATCATCCTAACGTGTTCCAGCCTGCAGTCGCGAAACATGTCTTTTGGAAAATTTCTCGCGGACGGTGGATCTTTAAAAATTTGGAATGGAGCACTGGCGGAGGGAATCTTCGCGGCAAAATTCATTCCGAATTTACGATGTTCCGTGAAAATTTTTCAAAAAATCTACCAAGTCATTTATGAACAAATCACTGTCGACGAATTCTTGGAATCGGTGTTCGAATAGATTTCGGAACCAGTATTTAACCAGATTTCGAACAAATCCGTTGGGCTTTCAGCTTAGGAAGAATATTAAAATTTTCGTCCGTAGCTAAGCCTGCTTAACGATTTTTTAACCAACAACTGCGAGAATGTTTCCGTATGAATTTTAGAATAAGGAGCATGCGTAATGAAGTGGTTTGCCAAAAAGGTATTTGACGGGGGGGGGGTAAGGACCTAAAAAATCAAACAAAATCAACCAATTATCTCTATAAAATCTCTAGTTTTGTAAAATTCTATATCAAAAAAATCTTAGCAAAAAAAACGAGCATATCTTCGGATAGACGTATAAAAAAAATACTGGATGCAACGTCACGTTGCCGAGGAGCGATTCTGATCGAATTTGCAGTCTGCATGCCCGTGCTGATTATCCTTTTGTTTTATATCAACGACTTAATAAGAATCAAACGATATTACTTGCAAACTGAATTCATGGCGCAGCAAATGGCGAATGTAATTCAAAATATATCACGGAAAAGAGGAGCATCGGATCCTACAAAGTTGAAAATAACCCAAATTGATTTAGCATATGCGTTTGCATTATCACATCAAACTATGTACCCAGGCACAACAATGTACTACTCTGGCCAAGGGCACGGATCATTCCATTTACCACTCGCAAATATCTATTGTGTTAAAGGAACAGAAAATGGTAAAGCTTCGTGTATGTGGAGAGCAGGGGTGTGGACAAACAGCAATTCCGTGACATCTCCGAAAACATTACTTCATGACAAAACACATGCAGGAGTAAATAACTCGATAATTAACTACAAGTCAGGTGCTTCACCAGAGGCGATTTATTCTCAGTTAAAAATCAATTCCGGAGAAAGAAAAATCCTTATAGAATTATTCTCAGAATGGGCCACATATTTCAAAGATAATTTTGGCAACCAAAAAGGTTCACTGAAAGAAGCTTTAGGACTATATGTTGTTACTCCGAGATGTAAAGGATCAAATTTTTTCAATACTGTTGTTATTTTTACCCCAAAACCAGGATTATTTGATGATGAAGGACCGCAATAATCTTTGAGATCCTGCAATTTTTGAAACAACAGTTGAGGATTTTTATTCAAATTTTCGAACTCCTTCCGCAAAAAACACGTACTGCCGGATGATTCTGCCGATATCCTGTAATTTCCGGTGATCCAGCAGAAAAGCTGAACTAAATTTTTTTACCAATAATTAACTAATCTTTATCAGAATATTTTCATGTAAGTTTTTGAGGCAGAGAATACGTCATGAGATGGTTTTGTAAAATAATGTTGATGGGGGAAGGTGAGAAGAAATTACACAATCCTGGTCAACTATCCCCAAAGCCCACAAAAATCCGCAGCCAAACTTTTATAAAAACCGACAAAAACGCTCCCTCAATTCCAAAACCGCGAGGATTGAGTAAAATATATTTTTCGGAGTTCTTTTGCGCGACTTTCCCGAGTTATGCAAACACTTTATTCTTAACTTTTTTATTATTAATAGCGCCAATTTCTCTATGCGAAACCCCTTCGGATACTGTTGAGAAGCTATATGATAAAATATATGTAATATCGCTGGATCGCACTCCTGAACGATATGCCTATGTAAAAAAGCAGTTGGATAAGTTTAATTTAAAACACGAAAGATTTTCTGCGGTCGATGGTAAACTAATAACAGTAACAGATACGGAAGAAAATCGGACAATTCCTTGGGCAGCAATGTATCACAGAGGATATCGTTACGGAGCCATACTCAAAATAACTCAGAAACAAAGGTATAAAGATGCAGAATTCCTCTATAAACACGATCGATACACTTCAAATTTGGGAGAATTCGGATGCGCCATGAGCCACCGCGCAGTGTGGGCCGATGTTGTGAAGAATAATTACAAAAGAGTGATTGTTTTCGAGGATGATATTACGTTGGAAGATGATTTTTCGCAAAAACTGTCTTTAATTATGAACAATCTGCCAAACGATTTCGATGTGTTTTTTCTGGATATCGGAGCATTTTTACCCAAGCTGAACAAAAGTCGTTTTTTGCCTCCAAATTTTTGGCTAAACAAGTTTTCGAACACGCTGTCCCCTTATTACGCAAAAGTAAAGCCCAACAACACGAATTTATGGGGATCACACGGATACGTAGTAACTTGTGATTCATCCAAAAAACTCTTAGAAAAAACAAAATTCATGAATATCCCGATCGATAACTCCATTATATTTTCGGGATTAAAATTGTATATTTCAAAAATAAAATTATTGTCTGGAACTAAAGAAAATTCCGTGATTCGCGGAAGTGATAATTAACTTATTGCTGCGTAGAACTTCTCCCATAAAAAAACATGTACTGCTGAGCGATCTCTTCAATATCTTGTATTTTCTAAATTTCGAAACTGCCCTATCTTTACGAATTATTAACCAATAGCTGAGAGAATGTTTCCGTATGAATTTTAGAATAAGGAGCATGC
>JAGABS010000016.1 GCA_017614525.1 Alphaproteobacteria bacterium | reverse complement strand
TCAGTTGACATAACAACATGCATTAAGTATAAATATACACGCTTAATTAAAAAGAGGTTTTGAAATGGCTAGGGTATGCCCATTGACAGGTAAAAAGGTTTTGTACGGTAACAGAGTCAGCCATGCTAATAACAAGACCAGGCACAGATTTATGCCGAATTTGCAGAATGTTTCTTTTCTGAGCGAGGCTTTGGGGATTAGGGTTAGAGTTAGGTTGTCGACTCACGCAGTTCGTTCCATTGAGAAGAACGGAGGCATCGACAATTATTTGAGAAATACTTGCGATTGCTTGCTTTCATCTCGTTTCCGGAAGATGAAGAAGATGTTGGGAAGCAAGGCAGCATAAAAGTTATCTTTTTCTTAGTTTTTGGCACGTGCTTCTGGGGGCGTGCCTTTTTTTCAGCATTGTGTTTATGAAAAAATTTCTGGTGGGTCTGTTGTTTTGTTCTCTTGCAGAGGCGCAGGTTTCGGAAGTTGAGGTTGTAACGAACTTGAAGGATGAAATAGTTTCGGAGAGTTCAAAGAATGCTAAAGAATTGCAGAAGATTCTCGAAAGGTATTTCAATGATGGGTGTAAAGTTGTTGTAAATAATGAAGAAATGGTCCTGAAAAAAGATCGTTTCAGTCAGTACGCGAGTGTTGGGGCTGCGTTTCTTCCAAATATAAAAAAAGATTATGAATTTGAGTTTCCGAAGAAAGATTTAAGTGATGACGGCAAGAGCGATGTGGAAGACGATGGTAAAAGGTCTGAGTTAAGCGCGTTCTTAAATATTTCGAAAAAACAGCGGATAAAAATCAATTTTGTTTTAGAAAATGAAAAGCTCAGCGAGGTGGTTTTGAAGGATGTTCCATTGAACAGAGGTCAGAATTTGATATTGCGCGGAATTTTTAATTTGTTGAAATAATTTTAGTATTTATTTAATTAAAATTGAAAATATTTGGCTTGTTAATGTATAATTTCAGCGAATTGTTGAGGTTGTACTGTGTTGGCTTTTTTTAAGAGGCTCGGCAGAGCATTCAAAGAGTCGCGGGGGGTTTCTGCGATTTTAGTTATACTGTTTTTGCCAGTGATTTTTGCTGGAATCCATTATTTAGTTCAATATACTCAAAAATCAAATGTTCATACTACCAACACAGGGATTCCGTATGGGCTGGGAAAGGCTATTGCGAGAGCATTTAATCCTGGCAAAACATTTAGGGATCAAAAAGAATATTTATATTCAATAGCTGCGCAAGTTTATAACGACGGAGCTTATATTTCGGGAAAGGAAATGGCTCTTGAACACGATAAAACAATTAGAATTGGGGTGAAAACATCGCAATCTCAATCGGTTACGAGTCTGTGTGATTTTTATGCGAGTTACTGTACCGGCGGAAGAGACGAAAATAGTACAAAATTTTCCACCGATGACGAGATGTTAGTGAACTACCCTCCTTTTGCAAATTTTGCTTACGATGAGAGTAAACAAAAGCTCGTATTTTCGGAAAGCTATGAAGGAGTGACCAGAAACGAAGATGTAGTGGATACGATAAACAAATATAAAGAAGACAAAAGCAAGTTGGAACTTTCCTTGAACAATAAAGGAAATATTGAAGCGAAATGTCCGGATTTGGGGCAAAAAGCGGAAATCATTATGCCAAGAAATGACGTGGACATAATAATAGCGATTCCAACGAACCGAGCAAGTAACACAACGACAAACGACAATGCCGCTGATTTCGCGAATTATTCAAATACAAGCAACGCAGCCGATACGCCGATCAGACAAATAGCTGGTGCGTGTCAGTTGTTTTTGAAAAATTTTTTGCACACGGCAGGAATTGCTGTCGGAATAATCCCTTACTCGGGAAAAGTTTCGCTGTCTCCGTATTCCAAGGGTTCCAATACAACAAAAAAAGATTCTTACACAACGAAAATTGCAATGAACACCGGAGGGCCCAACCAGCCTTACGCAATTCAGGCGATGTTTTACGGGTCAGACGGAAAATACGGCGGAGATATTATAGTTCACGGATCGAAGGGTAAAAACAATGATTCCCTCGGTGATTACAAAGATTGGGGGACAGCAGATGTAGGACTGCCGATTATGGCAAGAAGAGGCCTCGAGTGGAATTATCGCAACATGGTATTTTACAGCGGAGCGTTAATTGATCAAATAGGAAGTAAAAGTTTGCTGCTGGACATGACTACGACGCCGACTGACGCGAAAAGCGAATACAAATTTATGCAGATGAATACGAATTCGTGTTATTTGGGATTTTGCAATACTTTGGCGATGACATGCGAAAAAGATTGCCCGACTTTCATGGCGAACCCGTATTTCATGACGGAGTTGACTTCCGATATTCAAAGTTTGATATACGATCTGGAATTATTCGTTCCGTTCAAAGATGAGCGAAACAAGTCGAATTTCCTGTTTTTGCCGATCGTCATGGCGGGGAATTTATTCAGTTGGGGAGGTCATACGTCCGAGTTGTCATCAGAAGGGGGGAGGGTCAAAGAAAGCTCCCGCCACAATAAAAAGCGGGTTGTCATTGTCATAGCCAACGCACCTGACAATTTTGAGCCGCAGGAAATGACTTATCTCGGGTTCAACAACGATTATTCGGAAATTCCTATGATCGAAAGCGACACGATTTTGTTCAATCAGGATCGCGGGTATCAAACTGCAAAAGACGGAGACGGAAATAACATTTACATGGGGGTGAAAGGAGCGGTCCGCTTTTCGACACTTGACGGAAGCTTGGGTTCCCAGGGGTATCAGTTCAAAGCTAGGTCCAAAGATCAGGTGATGAAGGCAAAAATTTCCTTTCCGCACAAGGGGCTGCTGAAAATTGTTGCTGAGCGAGTAAACCCCGCGACAGTTACGGTCTACGGTGGCCCTGACGGGAACAGGGTTGAAGATAACGTGGGAACCCACACATTTTTAGACAGTAAGACGCTGACTTTCGGAGGTCCGCAGCAGGTATACAATTGGAGTGACCTGAGCAAAGACTTTTCACTGGGGAATTACACGACAAAAGGGCCGAATTTCGGGCACAATACCTCGACCAAAAAGGTTAAAATCAAGTTTACGGGATGCAAGTTAAGCTCCGCGTCTTTATCGAACCAAATTCTGAGATTCTACGGAACTTATTCTTCTTCAGAGTTGGGCAAGTCTCAAATAGGAGGCAGCAGGATGGACCCGTGCATATCTTTCGGTTCAGGGGAGGACAAAAGCAACGGATGGTTAAACTATGGGCCCTACATCCTGGCATACGGATTCAGTCCGAACTGCGCGGGTGTTTCAAATTTAAGCAAATTTGTCATGGCGGTGGGCGGAGTATCCCGCCGCGACATTGTGGATGATTATTATGTGGGAGGAAGAAATGGTGTAAAACACTCTTCTTCAGGAACAGCATACCGAGTTTACAGCGGAGGTTCTCTTCCATTCTATACAGGAAAGCTGCAGATTGAAAACTATGCCTATTATGACCAATATGTCAGTCAGAAAGAAAGAAAGAGAACAATCAAGCAAATAATTACCACAACAAGGATTTTTCCGGACAGATCAGTCGAAGCTACCCAAGGAACGGAAACAGATCAAACGTCGAGTTACAATAAAAGTTTTTGTTGTTCGAAAAGATGGCAGGGTTATTATCGTCCTTATGCAACAAACAAAGTTAACTGTAATAGTTTGTCTGTTAAAAATTATTGGAATGGAAGAACAGAGCACAATACCGACTGTAGCTGCGGATCAGGCTCTTGTTCTTATTTTAATCGGGAATATGTCTCAGACGGCGATTGCTCGGTTAATCTAGTCAAAAAATATCTCGATGTTCCCGGAAAATCAGAAAAGTTCTCATATATACAAGAAGCAGTCCTAGACTGTAACACGCGCACATACGAAAGTAAATGGATAGGTGCCAATTGTACGTGTCCGGCGGAGAATTGCACATGTCTGGAGGATAAAAATAACTGCCTAAAATATCATAGTCATGATGAGCTCGTGTCCCAAGAAGAACACTGTAGTTGTCCTTCGGGTTATACGCTCTCTGATGATGGCAGGTGTAAATTGTGTTGGATGAGTGGTGATCGTGATTATAAGTGCAATTACGAGAGCCCAACCTGTGAATACTCCTGTCCTTACTATTCTAAATGGCGTTACTCTTATGAACTTCGTCAAACGGGATGTATATATAAATGTCAAGACGCATGCGAAGAATATGCGAAAATTCCCGCTAAAGGTCATGTGTGTTCGTATCCGGAATTGAAAGAAAAAGCCATATATTCAGATATCAACCGATCATGCGAAACACCTGTATACCATTATGAATATAATCACACCGGATACAATGAAGATCCCGGCTGCTCGGGAGTGTGTTATAACTCCGTTGTCACAGATCTTAATGGATTGAAAAGAGTAGGCAATCCATCCACATCGAGGAAATGTAAGGACGGTCACGCAGAAACAATTCAAACTGAATCATTCGAAGGGAGTCAAACGCAAAAAACAAGCAGGTGCGATTATTCTAAGGGAAGTAACTATTCCGACAACAGTATATGTTCTTACGATTCTATATCGGATCCGAAAGTGGATTATAGTTATGAGCCATGTAATGGCGATACTGGAAAATCGGAAGGGGCTCCGGCGTATACAGACTGGGTTGAGAGTATAACCGAATATAAAAGATTTTATGCCCGCTATCTGAAAAATATCGATGGGAACGATGCCGGCACTGAGTGTTTTACCTGCGATAAAAATGGGGATTGCTCGCCGGCCTCTTGTCCGGGAAACAAGCCATCGTATTCCAGTGGCACCTACGACGGCAACAAAACGACAACAAGTCCTTACCGTTACCAGTTGCATAATTTCTTCTTCGTGAACGGCGATAATGAATACGGCGGCTATAATAAGTACAGCACCTACTCTTATTCGGGGTCTTATCCTGATTATACCTTGGACTCGCGATCGCAAATCAGCAGTGACACAGATCCGAAGCTGCGTAGTAACCAAGGAATTTATCTTTTGCCGACTGGGAATGAAAACGAATATTGGGTGTGCTTCTGCGGGGATGCCAATTTGACCCTGAATTTCACAGATGCGACAGAGGCGAGTGTCACTTTTCCTAATGTAGATTCCAAGATTCAATATATGGTGGATTTTGGCGACAGCGCAGAAAAAACGGTAATAGGAAACACGAAAAATGATATAGAAACGCGGCAGATTTTTTATATCCATCCCGATCAGATAAAAGATACCCCCGATGATGACGGCAACTATTATGTTGATTTGAATTTGAAAGGGCAGGTGAGAATTCTGTCAGTTGAGCTTACAAACAGACCGTTAAAAATGGAGACTGTGAAGGAAAAAAGTATCGACGGCGAAATTGTGGGCCATGATGAGTCCGGCGGGAAGGCGGTAGGAAACGCGTTGGAGACCGTAACCCTCAAATTACCTGAAGAGGCGGCTTATTCGTTCACTGTCCAGCCTATTTCGTACTGGGTAGAGGGACGGAGCGATTTTCGGCAGGATTTGGGGAACGTCCTCGTGTGCAGCAATACCGACAAAGCCGGTCTTTATTTCAATGCAGCCGCACCGGACAGTGGGGAAGGAACGATCACTTTAACTGCAGGACAGCCGACCAGGGAAAACAAACGATCCGATACCGGACAGCTGATAGAAGAGGTTACGCCGAATTACACCTATACAATAAGCACCGATCGAAAGCTGAAATCCATAACGGTGCCGAGTTTTGTCGCGCCGAGGGTAGAGTTTGGCGGTGCAGTGTCTCCCCGAAGCTATACATTCTGCACAAAAGAAGTGAGCACCGATTCTGCTTTAAGGTTGTTTGACTGGCCTTTGGTTGCGTTTTCTCATGCCCAAATAAAAATTGGAAGCGGGTTTGATAATGAAACTCATGATAGAAGAACTTATTATGGAACTCCTAACATTTTGAAGTTTAACCTTACCGCTTGTAAAATGACTCAAGCCTCGGCGGAAAATTTAATCATACAGTTTAGTCCGACCGTTAATGATTTCTCGAGCGTGATCCTTTCCAATACGTACGGGGAAAGAATACTTCAAGGTTCGGGAGGGTGTCAGAATGATTTGCGCTTTGTGGACGACGATAACTATCCTACAGTGTGTGGGTATTTGGACGAGAACGGAGTTGACTGTCGGAAGGGGTATTGGCTTCCGTGGTCATCGTGTGCGGATGGCGGGTATTATTCCTCACACATTTCACCTTTGCCGGATTTCTGGGATGCTGAAACAAAAATCGACATGACCAGTGCGTATAATCAGTATGGACAGGGGACTGTTTTATTGTATGCCTACAGAGGTACCAGACCTCTAGACGCAACATTTTTTGCAGGGGCTTCCGAGGTCAACTACAATAAATCGGAAGGGGCTGTAGGTAACTTAAACGTAGTACTGATGGGACTGTGTCCCTCCTCGGAGTTTGCAAAAGCGGGAATGATGGAACGTTACCGAGATTCCAGTTACAAAGGCTATAATTATCTGGGTGCCTGCTATTATCAGGCAACTAATCCATGTGATTTAATGCATTCGGATCATCTTTCTTATTCCGATCAAGATGAAGTTAATCATAATTACAAAGGGACGCTTTCTTTCCACGGAATAGGGGATGTGAGAGTTTATGTTCAGCCGCAAAAGGTTAGGGCGAGGAGCAATTATACGAGAAATATGTCCGAATCTGAAGTGTCTGGAAGTTTCGGCAATTATAAGTATACATTTTCCGAACCGGATTACCTGTTAAATTTGGATAATGAAAGCCTGACAAGAGGCGGAATGGCGTTTGAGTTGCTTTACAAAGAAGGTAAGGCATCTGGACGTTCAATAGCTCCGGGGAGGGCTCTGGATCTTTATGCTGACAAAAAAAACCTGACATCTGACAGCGAAAAAAATTGTTATTGCAGCCAGTGTTCTGTGGAAAACGTACTCGTGTCTGTTTCGTCCGGTGCTTTCAGTCAGGTAGATGGTGATACTTTGAGTTTTCCGGGGCAGAAAAATCCTGAAGAAAGAACCTTCACGATTTCTCCTGCTACTCATACTTTTGAGAAAAAAGTCGAAAACGGAAAAACATATTACTATGTGAAACTCGAAAAGTGTAAAAATGTTTATATTTCAAATTTGAGAGCGGCTGCAAATCTTTTGGTTTATTATGCTCACCCTAATATCATAAATGAAAATCTGATAAATACTCGAATCATAGACGGTTATGATCAGGCAACCTATCGACAAATGACTCTTTACGGGAATATGAATTATAATAATGGGAATTTGCCGGCGGTGTCCGCAGTTCAAAAATTATTCTATAACGTAAAGACGGATGATTTATCGAGATATTTTTATCCGAGACTGTCAGGAGCGAGTGCTGCGTTTGAGGGAGAAGAAGGAGATTTCTTTATTCAACTCTGGGATTATAAAGGGGAGGCTCCAGCTGTGCAGTGGAAGATAGGAAACTCAATTCGGTCGGGTACCAAAGATATAACGGTAAGCGATTCGGGTTTCGGTGCCTTCAGATCGAATTATGCATTCAACGGACTGCACAGAATGTTTTTCCCGTATAGTACTTATAATAGAGATTACGCCGGATACAGTTATGCACGCAACAGCGCTTTTGTGTTTGCGGGATATACTCTGCCGATTAACTTGATTTTAGCTAGCAACGGATACCAAACAACTTACAGCCTGGATTCAGGGAATGTTTCGGGTTACACGAGACCTAAGGAGGCGCTGGCCAACCTAGCAAATGACGCCTGTGAAAGGCTCAAAACGGATTTGGCTAACGAACAGGGGGAACCGATTGTGCTTTTGGTGAAATACAGGACAGATTCTACATTGTCTTTGGAAGATTGCGCCGACGAAACCTACTCGGCATCGAGCGAAAAGGAATTGAACGCAAAATTGAACGAGATAGCTCAAGTCATTAAGCAGAATGGTCAGCCTTTGAGGGTGGATGTCTCAGATATTTGATCTGAAGGTTCGGTAGGAAAGGATATTCACGCGCGCACAGGGTGGATGTCTCAGATATTTGATCTGAAGGTTCGATAGGAAAGCGATATCGAAGATATGTCTAACCAAACGCTCAAACACTTTATCTCAAAGGTTTGATTCGAAAGAACGCACGAGCGACGGGCAACACCACGCCACTCTCTTTTTTTCCTTCCATACTTTCCCGGCAAAACTTTCAACAATGCCCTGCTGTTCCTCAACTTAGCGAACGAAGAATGACCGAACCAATACCACCATCGACGCCATTTTAGGCTGATCCCAAATTCTTGATAAACGAAAAACAGCGTGCTTCTTCAGGCTGATCCCAAATTCTCGATAAATGAAAAACGGCATGTTGCCCACCAACAGCCGGAAAGTAGGATATGCTCTATGTACATCAATTTAGTAGGGCGAAATATCTTGTCACTAACCGTCAGAAAGTAGGATATGCTCGATGTACTCTTGTTTGTACGGGACACGAATCTTCGCCTCTTGCAGCAATGGGAGCAACCTCTTGTAAATCTCCAAGTGCAACAAACGAGCCGACGTGGACGTTTTCAAACTCCAGCTAATATAAATTCCATCATCGGAAAACGTTTTAATTCCGCTTATATGAACGTCCCCAAAAATTTTGTCGGAATACTCAGCTTCAGACTTTAGCTGATTTACCACCTGAATCAGAAGTTCGCTCGCCTTCTTAACATCGGCATTTGGCGAGACCAACAGATTTTCATAATGAACATAAAATTCCCTTGAGTGGTTAGTAATCACGCTTATGGTATCGTAAGGGATCGCGTACTCATCCCCGTTAAAATCACGCAGAGTCAGTGTGCGCGTGGAAATCTTCACAACAATACCGCTCTTTCCATTAATCGTTATGAAATCACCCATGTAGAAGTTGTTCTCAAACAACAAAATTATTCCCTGCAAAAATCCTTTGAGAATGTCTTTTGCCGCAAGTGCCACCGTGGCGCCTACCGCAGCAAAAGATGCGAGCAAAGGACCTATCGCAACTCCGAGTTGGGACAAAACGCTGAGTCCTGCCACGAAGAACAGCGCAAAATTAAAGATGATAGTAATAATAGGCATAAAGGTTAAAATCTTTTCGTGGTCGATCGGATTAGACCTGTCAACGAAAGCGTCGGTAAATTCTTTAAATGCATTGTAGAGAAGAACTGTTCCGAAAACTATCAAAGCAACAGTGAATATCGTGTCGTGGAAAATATACTTCTGAACATTAATTCCGACGAGCCACAGCAGTGCGAGCACTACCGACAAGTAACCGAAAACCGCCAACACGTCGCAAATCCAAAGCAAGTTCTTTTTTCGAGACTGAGCCGACTTTCTCGAGCTTTTCCCTTTCTCGAGCTCATCTAACTTCTTTATGAACCGATTCACGAAAGCCGAAGAAAACACCTGCAGCACGAACATTCCGATCAGGACCCCGACCATATCGAGGATGTTACAGTACAAGAACGTTTCTGCCGGTACGCCACACTTTTGGTTTATCAAAGGAATCGAGACCATGCCCGTCAAAACTATAAAAACAAACTTCCTGTTGATAAAGTCAACCAACTTCGCTCCTATCGAATATTCCTTTGTACGAAGTACGGTAAAGCACTTCTCGACGGCATGCCGATCGATGTAAATTTCGGCAAAATAATAAACTAAAATCAGCAGAGAGAATCCGTAGGACACATAGGCGGGAAGGCTTACCGACGAAACAGAAAAAGCTGCTGCGATCAGAAATGATACAATGGCAATCCGATAAAACTTCAGATGGGAAGGAATCTCCGACTTGTCCACCAGATCGGCATCAAGCAATGACCGTATGAGAACTGAAAGCGAGGAAAACATCACAACAACAGACACGAACTCACTTGGTACCTGATGCGGAACGGATCCGGAAACTATCTCGGATCCCACTACGCAGATCACTACGGAGAAAACCACTCCTGCAAGCAAAATCATAATCTTATCAAACTCGTTGATTGGCGCCTTACGGACCTTTTTCAACTCGCGACTTACAAATTTTCGCGGAATCCAAAAAGACAAAAAGGAAACAATACCCAAAACTACATTCGAAACCACCGCAACAACCAAGGGATGATTCGCTACCACCTGACAAATCCGACCAAAATACTCCAACATTTTCACCCACCTTTATTTAAGTTTAGCACAAAGTAATGCCCATAACAAATTGTATCATGTGTCGAATTTGTAAGTTGAAGAGGAGCGGTGTACAGAGGTCTTCAAGCGTCACGGAATTTGTGATACAATCGCCGCAAAAGTTTTGAGGGAAAAATGTTAGCGGAACTTGACAAGTTACTCGGCAGTTGCGTGTTCGAAATTGACCAATGTAAGGACCTGAAAAAGTTGGAAGAAATCCGGGTCGCGGTGTTCGGAAAAAACGGAAAGCTCACGGAGAAGATGAAGTGTTTGAAAAATCTGTCTCAAGAGGAAAAAAGAACTGTCGGAGCGAAGGTTAACGAGGTAAAGTGTGCGATCATCGAGAAATTAAGTGCGAAGTCAAGTGATCTTGAGATGATCGAGATGGAAAAAAAGCTAGAATGCGAAAAAATCGATACTTCCATGCCAGTGGATGCTGAATCTTTCGGATATATCCACCCGATTAGCAAAGTTTTTTCAGAAATTTCCTCGATTTTGAACGGATACGGTTTTCGGTTTGCAGAAGGTCCCGATATCGAGAGTGAATATTTCAATTTCGATGCCATGAATATGCCTGAATATCACCCAGCACGAACCATGCACGATACTTTCTATTTAAGTATGCCGGCGGATGAGAACGGACGCAGGCTGTTGCGCACTCACACCTCGCCTGTGGAAACTCGCTACATGTTGAGGAATAAGCCTCCGTTGAGATTTTTTACCATCGGCAGAACTTTCCGCAGCGATTATGATGCGACGCATACTCCGATGTTCGACCAGGTTGAGATGTTGGTGGTGGAAAAGGATGTCGGAATGGCGCAATTGAAGTGGCTTATTAAGGATATCCTGAAGAAATTCTTTAGTCTTGAACAATTGTCTGTGCGGTTCAGGCCGAGTTTCTTTCCGTTTACAGAGCCGTCCGCGGAGGTTGATATCAATTACAGCATCGTGAACGGCAAGATGATTTTCGGTACGGGTGATAAGTGGCTGGAGATCGGCGGTTGCGGTGTGTCTCACCCGAGTGTATTGAAGGCGGGAGGTATCGATCCTTCGCAGTATCAGGGAATTGCTTTTGGGCTCGGCATAGAGCGTTTGGCATCTCTTAAATATGGTGTGCCTGACCTGAGAAATTATTTCGAATCGAACGAACAATGGCGGGAAACTTTCGGGTTTTCCCCGATGGATTTATAGGAGAATGAAATGAGATTTTCATTTAATTGGTTAAAAAAATATCTGGAGACCGAACAGAGCATTGCTCAGGTAGCGGAGAGTCTGACGGCGATCGGTTTGGAAGTCGAGAATCTTTTGGATTCCGAAGTCGTTTTCAAGAATTTTAAATTGGTAAAGATCGAAAAAGCGGAGAGACATCCGAATGCTGACAAATTGCAAATTTGTTCGGTGGTGGACAGTGAAGGAAATAGGCATCAGATAGTTTGCGGCGCGCCGAATGCTCGTGAAGGACTGATTGCGATTTTAGCTATGCCTGGAGCAATAATTCCTGCGTCCAACGAAGTCTTGAAAAAAAGCAAAATTCGCGGGGTCGAAAGTCAGGGGATGATGTGTTCTTTCGATGAGCTGTCGATTGAAACAGAGGATAAATTCGACGGAATTATAGAAGTGCCGGAAGGGACAGATTTGAAAACTCCGATTGCCGATGTTTTGGGATTTGACGGCGGGGTTTTGGACGTATCCGTAACACCGAATCGCGGAGATTGCTTTTCAGTGAAGGGAATTGCCCGCGATTTGG
This sequence comes from Alphaproteobacteria bacterium, assembly GCA_017614525.1. Taxonomy (GTDB): domain Bacteria; phylum Pseudomonadota; class Alphaproteobacteria; order UBA3830; family UBA3830; genus UBA3830. The sequence continues at coordinate 4,849 of JAGABS010000016.1, read as the reverse complement.
CCGCTTGTGGCGTCGGAAAATTTATCGAAAATCAGACAAAGCCGTGTGAAATTGATTCTGAAATTTCGACGAAAGTGGATTATGAAGACGAATCGGTTTTCAATTATGCTCCGCATATGTCTTTCAGAGTAATTCGCGGATTGAAAAACGGAGAGTCTCCGAAATGGTTGAAAAATGCTTTGAAAAATGCAGGGCTGAACAGCATTTCGGCGGTAGTTGACATTGCGAACTATTGCATGGTTGACTGCGGTGCGCCGTTTCAAATCTATGATTTGGATAAAATCGAAGGCGACCTCAATATCAGATTTTCATACAAAAACGAAAGATTTTCGGATTTCAAAGGCGAGCAGTATAAGTTAAATTCCAGCATTTTGATTTCAGAAGATGATAATCATGAGCCACTCTGTCTGCTGGGAATTAAGAGTGGGGGCAAAATTGCTTGTGACGAAAATACCGAGAATATCTTGATTGAATCTGCTTATTTCGATCCGGAGTGTATTGCGAGAACAGGAGTTTATCTTGACGCCACCAGCGATTCGCGGACCAGATTCGAGAGAGGTATCAATCGCGAAGGATGTGTGGATGCGCTGGAGCAGGTATCTCGTATGATTCTTGAAATTTGCGGAGGGTCTGCAGGAAAAATTTTCACAATCGGCCGAGCTGCGCAAGAAAAAGAATCCGTAAAATTATCGAAACAAAAGCTACGAAGTGTGTCCGGATGTGATATAGACTGGAACAGGGTTAAGGAAATTCTGCAAAAGCTCGGTTTGAAGATGGTCGAGGAGGACGGCGAGTCCGCAACTTTTACAATTCCGTCCTGGCGGCACGATTTGTCCATTGAAGAGGATTTAATCGAGGAAGTTTTGCGTATCAACGGATATAATAACGTTCAGGAAAAGCCTCTATCGATAGTTTCGATTGGCGAAGACATTTGCTTGAAGGATTTTTATCAGCTCTCGAATTTGAGAAAGCTTCTGGCTTTCAGAAATATGTCGGAAGTTGTTGCGTATTCTTTCACTAAGAGAGAGCTGGCCGAGGCGTTCAGGGAGAATCGTAAGTTGATCCTGATAATGAATGCGATTACGACGGATTTTGAAGTTATGCGTCCGTCATTGTTGCCGAATTTGTTGAAGACGGCAGTGTTGTCCTTAAATTACGGTGAAAAATCGGCGAGTATTTTTGAGGTGGGCCACGTTTTTGCAGATTTTTGCGATCAGGAAACCCACGTTTCAGGAATCAGGGTGGGAGCTGCAAACTCTCGAAATTGGCTGAATAAAAAAAGGAATTACGACGTTTTCGATGTTAAAAAAGACTTTTTTGCGATACTGAATTTTTTCGGTATCAATATTAAAAACGTCAAAATAGAGGCGGATGTTCCGTCATATTATCACCCGTCCAGAAGCGGAGCGGTATATTTGGGAAGGAAGTTGTTGGGATGGTTTGGGGAACTGCATCCGAAAATCAACAAACTTTTCGGGATTTCAGAGAGAATAATGGCTTTCGAAGTTCTTCCAGCGATTAATGAGTTGAAGAAAAAGCGAAAGAGAGAGTACAGCAACAAAATTTTCCCGAAGATCGAGAGAGATTTTTCTTTTATTTTTGGTGAAAAAGATGCCGTCGGTGAGATGGTTAATGGTATTTATAAATTGGATAACCGTATTGCAAAGGTCGATATTTTCGATTCATTCAAGATAAATTCGACCCAAAAATCTATCGGAATTACCGTTATGCTGGATGCTGTTACCAGAACTTTGACAGAAGACGAGGCGGCCGAGGTTTCAAATAAGATCGTGTCGTATGTCGAAAAATTCGGCGGAAAATTGAGAAACCAATGAAGTTTATAAGAAACTTTTCGATTATAGCTCATATTGATCACGGGAAATCCACGTTGGCAGACCGTCTCATGCAGTATTGCGGGGCGATCAGTGATCGTGAATTCCATGATCAAATGTTGGATTCCATGGATATCGAGCGAGAAAGAGGCATAACGATTAAGTCTCAGACTGTCCGTTTGGAATACAAGGCGAAAGACGGGAATGTTTACCAGCTGAATCTGATGGATACGCCGGGACATGTCGATTTCGCTTACGAGGTCAGTCGATCTCTGGCGGCGTGTGAGGGGTCAATTCTTGTAGTCGATGCAACTCAGGGGGTCGAGGCTCAGACCTTGGCGAATGTTTATCAGGCTCTTGAACATGATCACGAAATTATCGTGGTTTTGAACAAAATCGATTTGCCGGCGGCGGATGTCGGCCGAGTAAAACAGCAGATTGAAGATGTCATCGGTCTGGATTGCTCGGATGCCATTGAGATTTCCGCGAAGCAGGGATTGGGCATCGAAGATGTTCTGGAAGCGTTGGTTACGAGGCTTCCCGCTCCGAAGGGCGACGCAAATGCTCCACTGAAAGCGCTTTTAGTTGACAGCTGGTATGATCCTTACATGGGAGTTGTGACTTTAGTTCGTGTGAAAGACGGAATTCTCAAGCCGGGGATGAAAATCAAGCTGATGGCGGCGAAAATGACCTATCCTGTCGAAAAAGTCGGGGTTTTCACTCCGAAAACTCAGGAAGTCGGCCGGCTGAATCCAGGGGAGATCGGTTATATCATCGCGGGAATAAAAAGTGTCGGAGATGCGCGGGTGGGGGACACGATCACGGATGAAAACCGCCCGACAAGAGAGCCGCTGCAGGGATTCAAGCCGAGCATTCCTGTTGTATTCTGCAGTATTTTCCCCGTCGATACGGTTGATTACGGAAAGCTGAAAGAAAGTCTTGTTAAATTGAATTTGAACGACGCGAGTTTCACTTTCGAACCCGAGACTTCTCAGGCGTTGGGATTCGGATTCCGCTGCGGATTTTTGGGGATGCTGCATTTGGAGGTCATTGAAGAAAGACTCGAGCGCGAGTACAATCTGGATTTGGTCACGACAGCTCCGAGTGTCGTCTACAAAGTTCATCTGACGAACGGAGAGGTTCTGGAGCTGCACAATCCATCGGATATGCCGAACGCTACGCAGATTGATTACATAGAGGAACCTTGGATTCTCGCGAAAATCATTTTGCCTGATGAATATCTCGGAAATGTTTTAAAACTTTGCGAAGAAAAACGAGGCGTCCAGCAAAATCTGACATATATCGGGAGTCGTGCGCTGGTCGAGTATCTGTTGCCGCTGAACGAAGTCGTCTACGATTTTTACGACCGTCTGAAGTCAATCAGTCGCGGTTATGCCAGCTTCGATTATGAGCTACATGGATTTGAAAGAAACGAAATGGTGAAAATGACAATCCTCGTGAACGGAGAGCAGGTCGATGCGCTGTCGATGATTGTCCACAAGGATAACGCGGAATATCGGGGCCGCCAGCTTTGCGAGAGATTGAAGGATTTAATTCCGAAACATATGTTCAAGATTCCTATTCAGGCGGCGATTGGCGGAAAAGTGATCGCGCGTGAAACTATCTCGGCCTTCCGCAAGGATGTTACCGCGAAATGCTACGGGGGGGATATTTCCCGAAAGCGTAAGCTTCTCGAAAAACAAAAAGAAGGTAAGAAAAAAATGCGCGAAATCGGAAACGTAAAAATCCCGCATGGAACTTTCCTCGCTGCGCTGAAAATGGATCAGAGATAAATCATAACTCAACTTTCAGAAATTGATTTATAGGCAGAGCTAAGCAAGAGAAATGCGTATTTCTTGAAATTTTGGTTTTTTCTACATCTTTTTGAGGCACGACCCCAATTGCGTTTTAGAGAGAAGGGGGCAATGATCACAAGTCTAAGGTTTAGTCGACTTCAACTCGGCTTATAAAAATATTTAAAACTCCGATACAGAGATTACTGAAAAATCAGTGCTATTATTACTATTTCACTCTCGATTAAGTCTGGCGCCCTCGTTGATTTCTTTATTTTTTTCCTCCTTCTATTTGATTGCTTTCCCTTTTCTAGATCGAAAAAAGGACACCCACGTGGAGTGCCCTTTTCTTAGAGATAATTGTTTTCCTTCATTCACGCTATTTGTTATGAACAGCCAAACGGTTTGGTGTAAATCTGGAGGATTTACCGTTTAAATAGTTAACAATATTTGAGTATCCGCGATTTTGAGCGATAGATGTCGGAGTAGCACCAGATTGGTACTTCAAGTTGTTGCGCCAAACATCGTTGAAAACAAATGCATTGGTATTAGCTCCGTTTTCTTCTAACAATTTGAATATTCCCAGATTTCCCTTATGACTGGCTTCGTGCAGCGGAGTCCATCCATTTATGTCTGCAGCATTAACAAAAGCGTCATGATCTAACAAAATCTGAACAATATCTTTATTACCAGCCTGTACAGCCTCATGCAGCGGAGTCCATCCGTCATTGGATTGTCTATTGATTTTTGCTCCTTTTTCGATCAGATAATTCACTAAATCGACCGAATTTTCTGAATTTTTCACTATTGCCTGGCTCAAAAGACTCATTCCGTTATTATCTGTTGAGTTGACATTTACTCCGTGCTCAATCAGATATTTTGCGATATCTATGTTGTTATTCTGGATAGCGATCTCTGCCGGAGATATACCATTGCCAGCTCTTTTATTAAGATCGGCTCCGTTTTCCGTCAGTAATTTTACAATATCCAGAGATCCGTTCCGACTCGCTTCATACAGAGGAGTTTTTTGTAATCCATTTGTACCTCCCATTGTATCCAGTGAAATATTGTTTTCCACTAATTTTTTGATTAAAAGCTCTGCAATATCAGTCTGCTTTTTCTCTACAGCGTACAGCAACGGAGTATATGAATTATTATCCTGAGCATTGATATTTATACCTTCAACGCCAACCAAATATTCGACTATATCGAATTTGTTAGATA
>JAGABS010000015.1 GCA_017614525.1 Alphaproteobacteria bacterium | reverse complement strand
GCAAGTTAATGCGAAAGTTGGTTGTGTATTTGGTCAAGACACAATGGCTTATGGAAAGTTTGGTTGCGCTCTGTCCCGGGTATCACAGGAGAGGAGTTTCATTAAAAAACTTGATTCTGAGGTAGCCCAAACAGTAGTACCGGATAAGTCTTCTGAAAGAAAAACATCTTTTATACTGGGAATGGGAGCGGAAAAAGTATTCCGTAATAAAGTTGCTGCCGTATTGGAAGCTGATTACAATTTCGGTTTTAGGTGGAAAGATGAACACCACAAGACTTTCATCGACGATTCGATATATGTTCCGACTGGCTGGAACCTTAAATGTAACAAGGGCTGGACCATTCGTGCCTTGGTTAAGTACCGCGCAAAGTATTAACCGAGACCGTTTACCACAAAACCCCGGTTCTTATCGGGGCCTTCTCTCTGTAAAAAACCTCGGTTGAACCCAAGGTTTTTTCGTACCAAAAAAGGAGAGACGAAAATCTCTCCCGAAAAATTATTTAACTGATTCTTTTAATGTCTTTCCGACCTTGAACTTCACGGTCTTTGTTGCAGGAATGTCCATCATTTTTCCCGTCTGGAAGTTGCGTGCTGTTCTGGCGGCTCTTTCTCCTACGGAAAACGATCCGAATCCCGGGATAACAACATCTCCGCCAGACTTCAACTCGCCTTGGATTACCTCAATAATCGAATTCAGGCAATCTCCTACGCTTTTTTGGGACAACCCGCAGTCCTCCGCGACCTTATGAATCAATTCTGTTTTGTTCATTTTCTAACCTCTAGTACTACAATGCTCAACTCTAACACTAATTTATTTGCATTTGCAATAGAGGTACTGTGAATCGAGTGTTATCAGTTGGTTATGAAGCAAAAAAACACAAAAAATATTGAACTTTGCGCGAAAGCAGTTGGTTTGTTTCTCTAATGTCTTCTTTCAAATTTTAGGATTTATCAGTGTGTGCGGGACAAAACGCATGGCTTTTTGAACGCTTTCACTCGGGTTTACCAGGATTTTTTTTGAGGCTTTCTTCCAAATGTGGAGATCATCGGTACTGTTTCCTGCGTAAGCAAATCCCTCCGAAAATAATTTCGTAAGCTTTTGGGCCTTATTTTTTCCGACGAGATTCGTTTGTAAATCGCTGGCGAAAACTCCGTCGAAAATCTGAAGATAATCAGCGACTTGCTTTGCATACTTTTCGGTGGAACCAGTCGCCAAGTAGATTTTGCTGCCTTCTGATTTTTTTTGGATCAGGTAAGACAAAAATTCGAAATTATAGGGTAAGGCAGACGGATCGATTTCGACTTCTTCTGCTAATTTGTATTTGAGATAAGGAATCCCTCTGAAGTACCAAAATACTAACCTGAAGATATTAAAAAAATTCCTTTTTGCAAATTTTTCGGCAGAATCCCAAGACAAGTCGTTTTTTATCAAAGTTCCGTCCAAGTCGACGCAGATAATTTTTTCGTTGCCTTCCACCAATCATTCCACCGAGTTTACTGTCCTTTCGGGATACATTCGTTCGACTGTTCCGCTGACCTCTACTTCTTTTTGGAGACGCTCACCATCGCGGGACGCAGCAACCTGTCGTTATACTTGTACCCGGTCTGAAACACCTTCACCACAGCTCCAGCCGGCTGCTGACTGTCCTCAACTTCGCACATTGCCTGATGCAGTTCATGGTTAAAAGGATCCCCCGCAGCGACTTCTACACGAAAAATACCGTATTTTTGGAAAGTCGACAGCAATTCTTTTTCGCAGATTGCAATGCCCTCAAAATAAGCTTTCAGGTTTGCGTCTTCCTCAATTTTGTCTTTTACCGACGCAATGTTGCTGTTAATTCTCTCGAAATTGTCCAAGACTGCCAGAAGATCGCGTGCAAAACCCTTGTTGGCGTACTTTACGGCATCGTCTTTCTCTTTTTCGAGGCGTTTTCTGAGATTTTCGGATTCCGCCGTCTTACGAAGCAGCGCGTCTTTCAGTTCTGAGATCTGAGCAAGCAAGTCAGCTTCCGAATTTTTCTCAATCTCTGAATTTTTAGAAGACTTTCCCGAAATTTCGGACTTCCCCCCGATCTCTGACTTTTTCTCGGACTCCATCTGCTCCTCCGAGTTGACGCCCTTTCCCTTATTCTCCATAATCCGACCTTTTCTCAAAAACAACTTATCTCAAAAATTACTTCTCGGACTTATCCCAGAACGCTTTCACGGGACGCGGCCTGCGATTTTCGTCCAGCGCCACCATTATAAAAGTTCCCTTGACGGCGTTCAACACTTCGCTGTTTCCTTTTCTGCAGATGTCCACATAAACATTCAGAGTCATAGAAGTATTTCCGATTTTTTCGATCTCTGCATAAACAGAAACCTCGTCTCCCACAAAAATAGGGGTATCAAAAGTAACATTATTGATCGCTTTTGTAGCGATAGACCCGCGAGCTAAACGAGCAGCAATGCTTCCTGCGGCAATATCCATCAGAGACATAATCCATCCGCCAAAAATATCTCCCCACGGATTGGTGTCTGCCGGCACAGCAATCGTTCTCGAAACCAAAACTCTCTCTTTATTGATCATTGTAATCTCTCTCAACCAATGGACCTGCATTGTAGCAGTTTTAACCAAAATGTCAATCCACTACAGTGATTTTTAGCTTAGAAATATGTGGGCTAATCCGAGAAACACTATGTACCCGGAAACGTCTGTTATTGTTGTGATCAAGGGGCCGGAACTGAGAGAGGAATCGTATCCGAATCGATAAAACATTACGGGGAGGGCTACTCCGATGAAGGAAGACCATGTCGCGCAGAAAACCATTGTTCCAAAAATTAGCAAAGATAATTTGAAATTATAAAACCAGAAAAGCACTGTTACTCCCAGCAGCAGACCGATTACCAATCCGTTAAAAACTCCCATGAGAGTCTCGTTTCTGATTAATTTTGAGCATTGTTTTTCACGAAATTCTTCTGTGGAAAAGCCTTTAATAACGACGCTGGCCGTTTGGATTCCGATATTTCCGCCCAATGCCCCGGCGATCGGCATCAGCACTGCCAACGCTACCGTCTGCTGAATAGTATCTTGGAACAATGAAATTATGAAGGGAGATAACAAAGTGTTGATTATCGCAAATGACAGCCAACGGAGTCTCTTGAGGCAATTTGGTATCAGAGGAGAATCGATTTCGTTATCTTCGGAAGTTCCCGTAAATTGATTGAAATCTTCAGTGATTTCTTCCTGAGCAATGTCTATAAGGTCCGCGGACCTGATCAGCCCGATCATATGGTTGTTGGCATCTACGACAGGAAGTCTCACAAAGTGGTATTTATTGAACAGATTATAAGCCACTTCCTGATCATCCGCAGCCGTAATCCCAACAATATCCGGACTTTCAATATCTCTCAGCTTCTTTTTCTTGCTTGATTTTAACAAGCGAGTAAGAGATATCAATCCCGTAAGTTCGTGTTCATCATTCTCCGTGAAAATCTCCGAGCAACTGTCAGGTATTTCTTTTTTTTCCTTAATATATTTAAGAGCATTTTCTACTGAGAGATTTTCCGAAACTAAAATGAAGTCAAAGGACATGTTTCGGCCGACCGAGTTTTCGGGATAAGCCATGAGAAATTTGACGGTGGTTTGCATCTTTTTCGGCATTATCTCGATGAATTTTTTTCGTTCCTTGACGTTCAGTTGTTCGACAAACTCGATTAGTTCGTTCTTTTCCAGCAGATGTACGGACTTTTTAAAATATTCCAATCCGAAGAAAGCCAAGGTTTTTGTGCGGTAGGGATTTACGAGGTTTACCAAGACGCGGGAGTCCACGAGTCGCGGAGTAAGTCTGAAAAATTCCAGCCGAGAGTTGGAATCCAAGTCCTCGATTACGTCCGAAATGTCGGCAGGGTGTTTATCCTCCAATACATGAGATATTTTTTTGATTTTCAGTTCATCGCCGAATGTTTTGTTATTTATTATATTTGAGATTTTCTTTGCAACTTTCAGCATTTTCTCTTTCTGATCCTCTTCTTTTTCAGAACGCCAATACGGTTCTTTTTTCGACCGCAGTGCCGATATAGTTTTTTATAAAACGAATTACCCTAAAATAAGGTTAAGAATTCATCGAAACTCTACAAAAATCTTTGAAGACCAGAAGATAACCCTACAGATAGCGCGGAGAACTTGCGAAAATTTCAGAACGGACCTTCCCAAACTTATCTAAAATCTGCGTTTCCGTGAGACTTCCGATCTAAAATCCATGTTTTCGCAGAATTTCCAACTTGAATTCTCGGTACTTGTCCTTGAAAGTCGAGTCTTTTTTCAGGGAATCGAAATTTGGCATTTGGCTTGCTCTGACTTGCGACAGCACTTTGTAAATATCCCGAATTTTTTGCTCGGAACGTTTGAAATCTGAGTCAGGTATGGTCGCTCTGCAGATTGCCATGAAATTCTCAAAGTCCGCGGGCGTCCTCTTTATGTAGTCATCTGTAAGATCCAGCAACTGCTCGATATTCATTTGATTCACTTGCTCAAATTTTCTGTAGTTTCTGCAGACAAACACCGCAAAACTCTGAAAATCATTAGGAATCTTTAGTGCATGGCAAATATTCCTTATTATGCTGACACCTTGTTGTTCGGATTCTTCATAGGGATGATTGGCGTCGAAAAAATTTGTCTCGCCGATGTTGTGCAGTAAGGTCGCAAACTTCACCATTTCGTTGTCTCGACCCACGTGTTTGAGACATTCTATGGTGTGTTCCGCGAGGGTTCCTTTCCGAGAATCTTCTTTGATGAACCAAAGCTTTTCAACGGCAGCCAAAATCTTCTTCAAAGCGAAACATTCATGGGCGACCTCAATAAATCTGTAGAAGCTCGGGTAGTGCAACGCTTTTCTTATCTCGTTCCAAATTCTTTCCGGAGAAAGATTTTCCAGCTGATTTTGAAGCACCATGTCACGCGCCAGATTCATTGTCTCCTTCGCGACCGAGAAGTCCAGCTGGGCAGCAAACCGACACAGTCTTATGACTCGCAACGGATCCTCGACGAAGTGCGGACTGATGTGGCGAAGAATTTTATTCCGAATATCTTCAACTCCCCCGTGGTAGTCAATGATTCTGTCCTCCTCGATATCGTAAGCAATCGCGTTGCAACTGAAATCGCGCCTGACCAAATCGTCCTTTAATGTTATCGATTTATCGAAAAAAAAACCGAAATCGGTATGCCGGGGTCCTGTCTTGATTTCTTTGCGGGCGAGAGCATATTCTTCATTCGAACCTTTTCGCACAAAGACAGGGAAACTCTTCCCTACGGGACGAAACCCGCTCAGCAACATATCCTCAATGGAAGCTCCGACAACGACATAGTCTCTGTCGTTCGGAATGCGCCCCATTATCTGATCTCTTACTGCTCCACCGACTAAATATATCTTCATATTATCCACAACACAGACCACATGTTAGCATTATAGCCGAAATTTGTTAACGGATAATTTCTGTCATATTCAAAAATTCTGAATTTTTTCGAATTTTAAGATAAGCGCGAATTTATTGGATCTTAAAACGCTGTTTTCAATCTGCAAAATTCCTCAAAAACAGATACGAATTGTAAATAAAACCAGTCACCGCCCGGCGCGAGTTGAACACGGCGTTGCTGAGCTTTATTCCAAAACTTTCAAAATTTTGCGTCGTCTCCGACTTGATCTGAGAATTTCCGAAATTTTGCTGCACGATGCGGGGCTCGACTCCGACGAATTTTATATCGAATTCCCAGGAAGCGACGAAATAATGGTCAAAAGGCATGACAATCGGATAGAACTTTTCCAAAAGCTTCTTTGCGGTGCTGCGGTTTATGAGATAGCAACCTGCGTGAGTTATTGATGAAAAATACAGCGCCAAATGCTTATCCGAGCATAAATCAGCGATTTTTACGGGCAGACCGTCGTGGAATGTTTCGAAATTGAGGATATCCCAAAGATTTTTTTTCTCGATTGCGGCATCGATGCACTCTCTCAGCTCTTGCGGATTAAATACAACGTCATCCTCAAATATTAAGGCAAACTCATATTCAGATTCGAGAAACTTTTTCAATGCTTTTTCGTGGCTCAATGAGCAACCGATGGTTCCTCGTTCCGGCAGCATCTTAAAATAACTTTTAAACCTCTCGTAATCGCAAACTTTGTGAAGTTCTTCCTTCGAAAGCAGTTTTCCATCGATTCCCGAAATCCTTTCGACGGGAAATCCCAACCGGTCAATGTTCGGCTTTACAAACGCCAGGCGGTCAGTCGCTCTGTCAAGGTTAATCAGAAATGCTCCGACGGAATCCGCAACAAACTCCGCACGAACCACGAAATCCAAACGTGTTCTGTTGAACAAAAAATTGAACATTTCAACTTCCTCTGTCGATTAACCTGAATTCACACAACTCCGTGCCAATTCTATTGGTAAAAAAGTTTTTATGCAAGTTTTTATTGCCTCTTGAAATTTTTCAAAAAATGAATTAATAGTAAGTCTCGTATAAGTTAAAAGGGATTGAGTTATGCTTGCAGTCATAAAAACAGGCGGTAAACAGTACAAAGTAAAAGAGGGCGATTTTATTTCTGTCGAGAAGTTGTCTCTTGATTTGGGCGCGAAGTTGGAAATCAGTGACGTTCTGATGGTCGAAAACGGCGGAGATGTAAAAGTCGGAACTCCTTACGTAGAGAACGCCTCCGTATCCGCGAGCGTTATCGAACACAGGAAGCACAAAACGGTTTTGGTTTTCAAGAAGAGCCGTCGTAAAAATTATCGCAGAAAAAATGGGCATCGACAGATTGCGACCATTTTGAAAATCGATAGCATCAAGGGTTAAGGAGTCAGCAAATGTCAACAAAAAAAGCCGGTGGTAGTTCTAAGAACGGGCGCGATTCGGAAAGTAAAAGGTTAGGTGTAAAGCGTTTCGGCGGTCAGACGGTCAGAGCGGGCAATATTATTGTCAGACAGCGCGGAACTAAAATGAAGGCTGGAGAAAATGTCGGTTTGGGAAAGGATCACACAATCTTCGCGACAGCAGACGGGGTAGTGAAATTTTCCAAGAATGCACAGGGACGTTGCACGGTGTCAGTGGTTTCTGAGTAATCGGAGCAGATTTTTATCCTTTCTAGAGGCTCCTTCGGGAGTCTTTTTTTGTTCGTTTCTTCTTTATTTGGGATTAACGATTTTTTAACCAATACCTGAGAGAATGCTTTGTGTGAATTTTTGTATCGAGGAGCGCGTAATGAAGTGGTTTGCCAAAAAGGTATTTGACGGGGGGGGGGTAAGGACCTAAAAAATCAAAGAAAATCAAGAGATTATCAGTACAAAATCTTTAGTTTTATAAAATTCTATATCAAAAAAATCTTATCAGAAAAAGCGAGCATACTATCGGATAAGCGTATTAAAAAAATACTGGCTGTAACGTCACATTGCCGCGGAGCAATCCTGATCGAATTCGCGATCTGCATGCCAGTGCTTATTATTTTGCTGTTTTATGTTCATGATTTGATAAAAATCAAAAGATACTATTCGCAAACTGAGTTCGTAGCCCAGCAAATGGCTAACATTCTGCAAAATATTGCGAAAACCAGAGCAATCAAAAGAGATGATATAAAACATGCAGCTGCATTGGCATACCTGACCATATATCCAGGAACAACTATGTATAACCTGCAAGATTCTGGTAGCTATCATTATTTTTTTCATATGCCAAGAGTGTACATCTACTATATAAAGGGCAAATCGGATGGAAAGGCTTCAACTATGTGGGGATGCTATGCTAACACTTACAATATAAAATTTGCCTCATGGAGAAGCGATGTTCTCAGTAGCAATAGTAGTTACAGTGTTATCAATATGGGAACTAATATAATTCAGTCAAATATTTATCCAACACTTAAGGTTGAAGAGGAACGCTCCAAAGTAATAATAGAAGTTCAACTGGCTTGGGGGAGTGGTTATGCAAACTCCAACGGGGAAAAAGTCAGCAGCGCTCGGGAAGCTTTTGGACTTCGTTTAGTAAATCCAAAACCTCATGCAACCAATACATACTTTCCTGCAGTTGTTACTTTCATTCCAAACAGTGGATTTACGGAAGATGTACCACAATAACAAAGTACTTATCTCGTTGCAAAAACTTTCTACAGCAGCCACGAAATAACCAGGAAGATTGGAGCTAAAATTCCGACGGACCAGACCATGTATCCGAGGAAGGACGGAACTCTTATTCCGTGATGTTCCGAGATCGAACGCACCATCAAATTCGGCGCGTTTCCGATGTAAGTCAGCGCTCCCATGAAGACTGTGGAGATCGAAAATGATGTCAAAATCGCCGCTTTGGTCGTCATTAATTCCGCGGCATTTCCCGAAGCGAGATGGAAGAAAATCAGGAAAGTCGGAGCATTGTCGAGTACCGAAGAAAGAAGTCCGCTTGCCCAAAAGCACTTGCTCAAAATAAATTCTCCGCCCGGCGCGATCCAATCGAAAATCATCGCCAGCGAACCGTTTTCTCCTTTGGATAAAATCGAAAGAATCGGCGCGACCGTGATGAAAATCGCGACGAAAAATTCTGCGACTTCCCGAATCGGAGCGAAAGTAAATCCATTTTCTTCTCGAATATCTTTGTGAGTAAGTTTGATGGATATTGTCGCAATCGATAACAAAATTATGTTGCGCAAAACCGAAGAATAATTGTAAGTTTCTCCCACGATTTCGAATGAACCTTCGAACTGACATGAAATTACCGCAAGCAAAACCAGGACGAGAAAAAATAAATTTCTCGCTCCTTTAATTACAAAAGATACGTTGTCCCGAGCCATTTCAAAACGGCCTGTTTCCTTTTTAAACAAGATTGTGTCGACCACGTAAAACAGTCCGCATAAAACAAAAATCGTTCCGAACAAAACAGGATATAAATGCTGAATGAACCAGAAAAAATCAACGCCCTTTAGAAATCCGATGAACAGAGGAGGATCGCCCAGCGGAGTCGCCGCGCCTCCGATATTGGCGATCAAAAAAATGAAAAAAACCATCAGATGAACTTTGTATCGTCTTTGTGCATTCGCTCTCAAAAACGGGCGGATCAAAAGCATTGCCGCCCCCGTCGTCCCGATCCATCCCGCCAGTAAAGATCCGAGAAACAAAAACATCGTATTGAAAACAGGACCTTTTCCGTTGGGAAAGTCAATGTAGATCCCGCCCGCCACTATGTATAAAGTCGCGATCTGAATGATGAATGAAACATAATCATTGAGCAGTGGTTCGAAAGTTGCCGGCAGCAATTCGCGAAATCCGAAAATCCACGCAACGCATGCCAAATAAATTGCCGTCCACCCGAACGGAATCACTCCGCCGTGCTTTTCCCAAAAATTCGGAGCAAGCAGCGGAAGAAAAGACATGGAAAAAATTATCCCCAAGAAAGGAATCGCCCAAAGCAAATTTTCGAAATCCATCGTTCATTCCAAGTTCAACTGCTTAATTGTAATTTAAAAAAGGCGTTTTTTCCATGACTTTAGATCTTCCGTTTAATTCCTCTTCGATTTATTTTTGTTGCGGAATTTTTTCTTGAAAAATCCGAATTCGAAATTATAGGCTTCGGTTAAACACGCTCCGAAAATTCCCGCGATTGTGTAAATAATTCCGGTGATTTCTTCCGACATTTCTTTTTTGAAAATTACCAATGTCGTCAGACACAAAATTAGGCCGCAGCTCGCTCCGACTATCATAAAATATCGCCTTTTGTTTTTTTCGCTCGCGTTTATTTCGTATACGCTTTTTGATTTCCGAAGAGGTTCGAAAACATTTGTTTTGTTTTTCTGATAATTCGAATTTTCAGTCATTTTTATTCTCCTTTTTCCCACGAAAATTGTTTTGAATTTTTATTCATTTCGATTCCTTATTTTTGTTGAGAAAATTTTTTAAGCTGTAAAACAAGTGATTTCCGAAAACTCGTTTGGGAGTCATGTGTCCGGCCCAATACGGCTTGATTGATTTTTCGTGATAATGATCGCATCCGTCGGTCAGATCTGGCCATTTCCCTTCGATTAAATTTTTTGAGATTTCCAAACATGTTTTGAAAATCGTGGATGACTCGTCGAGTTTTTTCAATTTTTCATAATTCGGATCTTTTTGATTCCAACATGAAAATTGATAAGGAGCGAGACATACATCGGCTATCGAGTTTGCGAATTTTTTTCGAAACCGATTCACCACGACGTTGCCGATGGCGATTAACGGAGCCAGTCCGAAATTATTCAATTCGCCCCGCGCTTCTCCGTAAATTGTTTTTGCTAAAATTTTTGTATCGTTATTCATTTTCATTTCTTATCATTCCTTTATAAACTTTATCGTAATCAGATTTGTGTTTGCTAAATTAAAAACCGCGACGCTTTTGAAAATTGCTTCATCGCGATTTTTAACTTTGATTTTTATTTCTCCGCATTTAATTTTTTCGTACAGATCGATGTTCGGAGATTCATCGAATTCAATTTTGTTGTTCCGAGGTCCGACCTGTGTGACGTCTATATTTTTATTCAACAATGAAGAATAAGTGTAGGATTTTATCCTTAAATCCTTTTGTTCGAACCGCGCGAGACAAATGCATGGTTCGATGTGTTTCGGATGGCATCCGTAAAAATAAAATCCGCCGTAAGGATAAAAAATATTGGAATATTTTTCGTCCGGACCGAGAACAATTTTCAGATTTTCGACTTTTTCGTACAGAAATTTTTCGTCGCAAGTTTGGAAATCCATACGAAATAATTCGTAATCAAAATCCAGTTCGAAATTTTCAAAACGTTTGTCGGAAAAATCCAAATATCGATTGTTTTTTGTATAATAGCCCGTGCCTTCGTAAATTATCGAAACCGATTTGCAAAAATGATTTTTTACTTCTGAATCCGAGTGGAAAAAATCCGGATCGTAGATATTTTCGATCACGAAATTTTTCCCCGAATCGATTCTGGTCAAACGCGTAGTTTCATTTGTCGCGACGGGGTGAAGGGATGCTCTCAAAAAAATTTCTTCAGGAAAATCCTGCGACAGCTCGACCTCACAGTCGTTGTTTTCAAGATCCAACACGGATCTATCCCGAATAAGTTCTTCTGTATCGGAAACTATATTTATACTTCGTTCATATATTTTTCCGAAATTTCTTATGCTTCTTATTATCATTTTAAATTTCCAAATTTTTTAAATTTATCGTACGAACAATTTCCCGTTTCTGGCTGATCGGATGCAGATCAACGTGAATTTTTGTCGGATGTTTTTTCAAAAAATTTATTGCGGCAGATTCCGAGGGAAAAGTTCGGGAAGTCATCAAATTCTCCTGCGATTCAGGATCATTTTCGATTGATATATTTTTTACGATATCCGAAATTTCAACCCGATCTTTATCCGGATTAATTTCGAAGTCATAGTTTTGTACGGTTTCAAAAATATCCGTGACATTGTCTGGCGAGTATCCGACAGACAAGTTCATTAATCGATTTTTTTCATCTAAAATCAATTTTGTTTGAATTACTTTTGCCGTGATCGGATGCTGATACAGATCTAAAATTTTGATCGAGTCGTTTACGGAAATTTCCGAAAATTTATTTGCATCCAAACTAAAATTTATCGTTACATATCGCCGCGAAAAGTTTACGAGTGCCGCAATTTTTCGTAAAGCGTATCGAATCGCCGATTTGCCCCGATCAGTTGCGAAAAAAGAACTGAGCTGATCATCTTTCAACGCGTCGGGAACTTTTTTTATTTTTCGCCACTTGGTTTTATCGAAATTTTCGTTTGAATCATGAGGGGTATCGCACTCGAAAATCCAGCCATCGTGAATTACTCGATCGGTGCACAGATAATTTTTGAATGCGTACCATCTCGGATAGTTTTTCGATAACTGAATAGCTCCTAATTTTATGAAAACATCCTTGCGGCGTGAATGACTTTTATCGCAAATTGAAACACTGACATTTTCGTTTCGTTTTTGATGATATTCCCAACCCAAAACGAATTTTCCGTCGAAGTAAAATCTGCGAAATTTTGCGAATTTTTCGTTACTACCATTTTTGATTTTTACCGGATTTGATAGTTCCGGAAATCTGTTCAAAATTCCTCCGCCGTTCGGATTGATCTTTTTTACACTGTTAAAAATCAATGAATATCCGCTTGGCGAACTATTTCGAAAACACGGCGCGAGGTTGGTAAAAGAGTTTAATCGATTTAAACAAAATCGCTGCGTGATCATCGGCATTAGATTAATGTATCCGTAAACTTTTTGAATCCAACTTGCCGAAAGATTGAGTCGAACTTCTCCGTAGGGTTCGCGGGCCAATTTTATCTGAGTGGAATTTCTCAGAATGTCCTGTTTGGAGATTTCAAAAGTTCTTTCTCCGTAATTTATGTCCGACAGCGATAATTTTCCCGTCGACATATTCCAATAAAAAATCTTGCTAGAACCTTCCAAAAAAACTGTCGGATTATCTTTCTCCGAAAAGAACAGATCATCGAAAATAATTTCGGGATTTTTTGCTTCATATTGTTTCAAATTTTTTTGAGAAAAATCACTCAGCTGATTTTGATAATCACTTGGTTCAGACAAAATTTCGACGGTCATAATCGAACCTTCACAACTCAGTGGGAAAGAAATCAATTTCCCGCGAAAAATTGTTTTTATCCGTCCGTCTTTTTCAATTCCGATTCGTGCAAATTTATGCTCGAGTTTTTTCGTTTTTATAGATACTCTTGCCGTTGCGAAACTTCCTTCCCGTTGGACGATGCTCAGAGAAAAAATTTCCTCGTCGTTACCCCATTCGGAATCATCATTGAAGTTGTCGCACCAATTAAAAAATATTTTCATTTTTCACCATAAATGTTATAAGTAGTCTGCTTTTTTTGTCGGAGAATTCATGACTTTGAATAGATATTGGCAGGGGATCGCATTTTTTTTCTGTCAGATGTTTGTTAGTTGCGCCAATGACATTGTTTCGAAATTCATGGGGCAGAGACTGGATGCTTTCGAAGTGACTTTTTTCAGATTTTTTTTCGGATTGGTTACTCTGCTGCCTTTCGTAATTGCTCAGGGCAAGTCGGCCTTCAAAACAAATCAATTTTGTTTGAACGTCGTGCGCGGAATCTTCGGTGCAGTAAGTTTTTTTCTTTACATTTTCGCTGTTATCGAATTGCCGTTGGCTGAGGTTATAATTATTCTTTGGACTATTCCGTTGTTTTCGCTGATTCTGTCCAAAATTTTTCTCGGAGAAAATGTTACAAGCTTTCGATGGATTGCGACTTTGATCGGATTCGTCGGACTGACGATTACCACAACCTTGAATTCCGACAACGAGTTCCAGTTTAATATTCTTTATTGTATTCCGATCGGAGCTTCTTTCCTTTTCGCGCTGCAGGATATTCTCATAAAAAAGATGGTTAAGGCGAAAGAAGGGCGTATCACAATGCTGTTTTATTTTGCTCTTATCTCGAGCCTGGTGACTTTTCCGACTGCCTGCAAAGTTTGGGTGACTCCGACTTCGTTCGAATTGGCGATGTTGTTCCTTTTGGGGTTGGGCGGTAACCTCATTCAATACTTTATTTTCAAAGCATTCAGTTTGGTAGATGTTTCCGCTGTTGCTCCGTATCGCTATTTGGAATTGTTGATCGGTGCTTGTTGCGCTTTCGTATTTTTCCTCGAAATTCCTGGGAAGAATGTTTACGCCGGTGCGCTGATTTTGATACCGTGTACATTCTATTTGGGATACAGCGAAAATCGCAGAAAGAAAAAAACAGCTGCCTGAGTTCGCTTTTGCGAATTTCGTTGTTTCCGAGTAAGTCATGTCTCCGATTCTCCTTATTTTCCGTTTCGTGTCGCGCCGTTTATTTTGAAATTACCCGGCCCGTTAATTAGGATTTGTTTTGTTATATTTTTATAAATTTCTCTCATAATTTTTATTCCTTATTCTTTTTTTTCAGTTTAATAAATATTTTTAAATTTCTTCTGACTCTAATTTCCAACCGCCTTCCATTTCCCATTCATTGGTTTTCATGGAAAAATTTGTTACCAGCATCGTCAGCCAAGGTCGGAAGCTGACGAAAATTTTTTGAGGACTCGATTTTTTCAAAAGAATCCGATTTCCCGAGATTGAATAGGAAACATTTTGCCCCAATTTATCCATTACTCGAATCGAGTCGGAAACTGCCGGGCGGATCAAATCCAATATTGTTTCCCCCGGACGAATTATTTGCCATAAACCCTGTATGCATCCGATGTTTATTTGCGATCCGATCCAAATTTTGTCGATAATCGGCGACAGTGAATCGCTGCAGGAGATTACGCTTCGATATTTTTGGCGTTTGGATGTTTCCAGGAACAACAAGTTTCCGTTAACAGATTTTTTGAAATTACCATTGGCGATTGGTATCAGTTCCTGCGTACAGTTTCTTGCACGTTCTTGAGGTAATCCAGCTATTCCCAAAATAATTTCATTCATTTTCAGTCCTTTCGCTTACTGTTTTCGAAATAATTTCACTTTTTTTGATGTTTTTTGAAATCTTCAATTCATCCATTCAGGCATAGTGGTTGGAGTCGTTCTAATCAAAAATTCCAAGCAGTCGGACAGGCTTTCGTCAGCGAGATTTGCTTCCGAAAAACTGTCATCCGAAGAAAATTTTTTCGGAAAAAACTGTTTTTGAAATTGTTTCCGAAAATCTTTTGTAATTTTATCCATAGATTTCTCCTTCTCCCTTTAAAATTCGTTTGAATTCCTCCAAAAATTCAAAGCAGGCATTCAAAAGTTTTTGAAATTTTTCCCCCAATCTTTCGGGAATCTTTTTTTTATTTTTTCTGTATACTTCCATAGCTTTTGCTAATTTTTTTTCCGCCAACACCAAGACGTGTTGAACTTTTTCTTCTGAAATCTTCATTATTATTCTCCTTCTATATTTTTCAGTTTTATTATTGCAACCAATTTAATGACCTGATCGTTTTTTACTGTTACGATACGGTCGATTTTCAGCGCAGCTTTTCCAATATTTTGATTGTCGTTACTCAGAGGTAAATCTTCCATGGTGATTCGCTGTAACGCTCTGCAAAATTTGTAAATTTTGCATGACGGCTTATCTGAATCAATGAGTCGAAGATTCATATCGACCAATATTGTTTGATCCGATCGGTATTTCATTTCACCGATTTCTAAAATTAAATAAGGACATCCGACGTCATCCGGAGGATCAGACGGGAAAATTTCCCAGCCGATTTTTTCTTTTAACGCTTGGATTAATCCGAAATCCCAAGGAATCATTTTTGATCTCCTTCTCTTACTGCGTGAAAAATCACCATATCGTTTTTTAAATCAATCGCCACTGTCTGAGT
>JAGABS010000002.1 GCA_017614525.1 Alphaproteobacteria bacterium | reverse complement strand
ACACAAAGCATCATCGCAAGTATTGGTTAAAAAATCGTTAATCATGAAAAGAATTTCGGTTCGCCGTTGCTACCAACATGATAATAAAATCTCTCCAAAAACTGATACTAAATTTGTGTTTTTTGTGAGTTTGTCGTTTTTTGAAAAATTTGCAACAATTAATTTGCCTGTAAATTAGATATTTTTCGCATATTCAAATTATTTGGGACGGATTTTTTTTGGAAAGATGCGAGAATTTTTAGCGTTGTATATCAAAATTTAAACTTTCGTTAACAATTTGTTGTTAGAATACAGATTCTGAGTGGTAAAGGAAAAGTATTATGCCAAAATTTGTCTTAATATTGTTGCTAATATTTGACATATCAAAAGCTATGGATGGATCAATTTCCGGACAGCTTGAACCCGATCGGGATCTGATGTTTTCTCAGGATTACAGAACGAAATCAAAAATAGTATCTGTCCGGGCGTACAATGTCGAAACATTGAATTATTACGCGACCAATACGAATCTAGCAAGAGTGGTTTCGTTTGACGGGGGAGGAGTAAGGGGGGTTGGTCCTGCCTCATGGTGTGCAAATTTCGAGCATCTAACAAAAAAACCGATGGCGGATATGTTCAATCTTTTTGCCGGAACTTCGACGGGAGGCATCGTCGCTACGGCTTTAACTATGGAAAATCCGAAATTTTTGGAGCAGTCTTCGAGTAGTGCCAGGAGAAATACAAACACATTGACTCGTTCCTTGTACAGTGCCGACAGTGTCGTAAATCTGTATATCAACGAATGCAAAAATATTTTCAAACCCCGATTGATGCTGGGATACTTATTTAAATCGAAATACAAAACAGAGTCGGCATATGCGACTTATAATAGATATTTTGGGGATGTAAAACTTTCTCAAATCAGATCAGATTGTGATCTTTTAGTTACGTACTATAACCTAACTAATAATCATCCTGCTTTTTTTAAGAGTCATAAAGCGAAAGATCCAGCGCTTTCGCAAAACGAGGATTTTTATTTGAAGGATGTCATTGCTTCAACTACAGCTGCTCCCACCTATTTCAGGGAATTTAAATTATATACGGCGTACAGCAAGGATCATCCGGAGATACACAGTAATAATTTCATCTCGGCAATTGACGGTGGAGTTGCAGCAAACGATCCGTCAGCTTGTGCTTTAACGGAAGCGATGTCACTATACCGTAAAGCCGACGCTTTCCTATTGGTGTCCATGGGAACGGGAAATTGTGTTTCCGAAGTCAATCCCAGAGGATTGATAAGTTGGGCAAGAAACATTTCAAACATTCTTATGGAGAACACCTCCGAAATGTCTGGCCATATATTGAAAAAATTCGGCATATATTCGAATAAACCCGTATTTTTTTCCCGTTTGCAATTCGATATATCGGAAGCACATACCGCTATGGACAACAAAATGCCCGCAAACATATCGTATTTGAAAACTCAGGCAGAAAGTACAAACGCTGTTAAGGATAAGATAAAGAATTTAAGTGCAGTCCTCAAAGCTACGGAAAAACCAGAAAGGCATAGTTTAACAGGTGATGTAATTATTTCTGAATCCAACTTCATGGAAATTTGATTTTGATGCTGAAAATTCTATTTTGGCGTAAATTGTCGCAATTTGTTTGGAGAGCATTTTTCCTGATTAAATACTGTATTTCGTTTCAAAAAGAGTATTTTCTGTTTTCGGATAACCCCATCGAATTTAGGAGATACTCTTATCGGGAGGCACCCTTCTATTTTGGAACGAATTATCGTAGAATCAACGACGTGGAATTGCTTCAGGAATGTAATGGCGAAAAAAGATAAAGTCTTCCATTGTTCAGAGTGCGGGGTAGAGTATCCGAAATGGATCGGTCGGTGTGAGGACTGCGGCCAGTGGAATACTGTCGTTGAGGATATTTCGATTGAAGCGAAAACCATTTTCGGAAAGGAAAGCGTTGAATTTCAGGGGCTGTCCGCCAATGGCAAGTCTACTCAGCGAATAAAAAGCGGATTAGCGGAATTCGACAGAGTTTTGGGAGGGGGGGCTGTTCCCGGGTCTGTCGTGTTAATCGGTGGCGAGCCGGGTATAGGAAAATCCACGATACTTTTGCAAATATTGGCGGCATTTTCCGAAAGTCATCGCTGCGTTTACATTTCCGGAGAAGAATCCGCGGAGCAAATTTGTCTCAGAGCTGAGCGATTGGGTCTTTCCTCATCAAATGTGAAACTGGCTTGCGAAACCAATGTCGACGTTATTATTTCTTCGGTTGGTGATGATACGGATTTTTTGGTGATCGACTCCATACAGACCTTATGCAGCAAGGATGTCGGCTCGATTCCGGGAACGGTGAATCAGCTGCGGACCTGTGCATATGGATTAATTAATTTTGCAAAAACAACGAATACGACAGTCTTTTTGGTCGGACATGTTACGAAAGACGGAGTGATCGCCGGACCGAAAATTTTAGAACATATGGTGGACAGCGTCTTATATTTTGAAGGAGAAAAAGGAAATTCCTGCCGCATCCTGAGGACAGTGAAAAACAGATACGGTTCCTGCGATGAACTCGGAATTTTTGAGATGAGTCAGGCGGGCTTGGTGAATATCGAAAATCCTTCGTCTTTGTTTTTATCCTCAAGGACAGATGATGTCCCCGGCACCGTAACTTTTTCGGGTATGGAGGGTACTCGCCCGATATTGGCGGAAGTGCAATCGCTGGTGTCGAAAAGCTATTTTACATCGCCTCGTAGAACAGTGGTTGGGTGGGACATAAATCGCTTGTTCATGATATTGGCGGTACTGGAGTCTAAAACGAGAATATCTTTTTCCGACAGAGACGTTTATCTCAGTATTGTCGGAGGGTTGAAAATCTCCGAGCCCGCATGCGACCTTGCGGTAGCATTAAGCCTGTTATCCGCGAGAAAAAATATCATAATCCCAAGCGGCACATGCGCTGTCGGAGAAATAGGACTGACGGGAGAAATCAGATCCATTCCCAAGTGCTTGGAAAGAGTAAAAGAATCTTCTAAGTTAGGATTCAGAAATATTATTCTTCCTGGGCTATCAAACATAAATGATAAAGATTTTCCCGAGGTAAAGTTTAAAAGAATGAATACAATAATTGATTTAGTCGCTTTTTTAGGAGAGGAAATGAGACATGACGGGTAGTTTTTTCAATTCACTGGACTATTTCTACATATTTCTGACGTTGATTTCGTGCTTGGTCGGGTTTTTCAGAGGTTTTATTAAGGATTTTTTCAGTACCTGTTCTTGGTTGGGAAGTGGATTCGCTTCAGCCTTCGTATCTCCTTACTTGGCTCACCACCTGCAAGCGGGCAGGATAATATCCAATCCCACCTTCGCAAAAGTCGCTGCAATAGTTATCTCTTTCACCATAGTTTTAATTACTTTGCAATTGACTGTTAATGTCATATCCAAAAGCGTAAAAAGCACGATGCTTTCAGGGTTGGACAGAGCTTTCGGAGCTCTCTACGGATTTGTGCGCGGATTCGTCGTGCTTATTATCATTTGCATTTGTGCAATAATGTTTGATTTTGTTGATTTTAAGCGCGGGTTCATCGCGAGTTCCAAAATAACTCCAATGCTGATTAGCGTTGCAGATTATCTGATGCCGAAGATAGTGAGTGTTCCGAAAATCGAGAGCAAAGTTGCCCCGTCTCGAACCGATGACCATGGATTTACGGAAGAGGATCTTCGAGAAATGGAGAAATTTTCGAGAGGGAAGACTCGAAAAATCAGAGGAGATCAGCATAAACAAGCTGATACCTGGAAGACTGAGGAAGAGACAGGAAGTTTTCTCAGTAATTTTATATCAAGATTTTTCGGAAAGGATGATGCTCAGGAAAATCCTCATTCAGTCGAGACTGTCCGACCGACGAAGCCGTCGAATAAGCGTTTGAAAGTAAAAAACAAGGATGATAATGTCCGATTCGGCTGCATGGATTTGATAAAAGCACGAGCGAAAAGAAAAGCCCAGAAAAAGGCGGAAAGAATCAAAAAGGATCTTATAAAAAGGCTTGACAAGAAACCGCGATAATGGTTTTCTATGTGAGGCATTTGGAGAGATGGCCGAGAGGCTGAAGGCAACGGTTTGCTAAACCGTCATACGTTTGTAAAGGCGTATCGGGGGTTCGAATCCCCCTCTCTCCGCCAGTCGAATGCGGAAAGGTGGCCGAGTGGTTGAAGGCGCACCCCTGGAAAGGGTGTATGCGGGGAACCGTATCGAGAGTTCGAATCTCTCTCTTTCCGCCATGAATTTGTGTTCTGGTTGACCATGAAAAGCATTCGTAGCTCAGCTGGATAGGGCGTCTTCGCGCCAAAGAATTGCGTGTCAAAACCTGAATTTTCAAAAAAGTGTGGAGATTTATAGCGATTCGCCTTGCGAAATGATAAACGATGAAAGAAAAGCATAACATATTCATTAACTGGATTCGTTTCATCATCTCTGTATTTCAGGTACAACTCGCAAAAAGATTCCACTTGCATCTGATGAATCAATTTTGCATCTTTTTCCGTCGCTCTGATCAAGTTGATTTCCATCTAAATTCTCGCAAACTTGTTTTCGACTTTCTAATTTCCAACAGTCTATCTTCGGTCAAGTCTCTTCCTAATTTTTATGCTACAATTATATCAGCTAGTTAATGGAAGAAAAATGGACAAGACGTATCGTGACAGCGTTTTCGTGAATCAGCACAAAATAAAAAGTAAGCATATAAAAGTCGGTGATTATACCTACTATTCAGGATATTATCACGGTGGCGATTTTAATGATTGCGTGCTGTATCTTGACGAAATTGACGATTCAATCGAAGAAACAGATGAACTGATCATTGGGAAATTTTGCTGCATTGCAAGCGGAGTGAAATTCATAATGGGAGGAAATCAGGGACATGATTACAGCAACATAACAGCTTACCCTCTTGAAATTTTAAGATCTGATTTTGCTGGCTACGCGAAAGAAAGTCCGAAAGCATATCAACAAAAAGGCGATACAGTAATTGGAAATGACGTTTGGATTGGATTTGAATCGGTGATAATGCCGGGAGTTCGCATTGCAGACGGAGCCGTTGTTGCCTCTCGTTCGGTTGTTACGAAAAATGTAGGACCGTATGAAATTTGGGGAGGCAATCCAGCAAAACTTATCAAAAAGAGGTTTTCGCAAGAAAAAATTGATGAACTTCTGAAAATGAAATGGTGGAATTGGGATTTGCAAAAAATACTTGATTTCTTTTCTTCCTCGGGGATTATTCCAGAAACTCGCAACACAGAGGAAGACATTGGAGAATTCAGAAATGACACTTTCTGAAAAATTGGACGCGAACATAATGGGAAAGTTTGTGTATTTGCCGAAGCTTATGAGAATGGAAGTCATTGAACAGTCAGGCGGTGTTGTCGTCGACACGAATATTCCGTGCGATATGTTCAACATAGTTTGCTGTCCGAAATCGGCGCTCGATGTTAAGTCCGTATGTGACCGCTTTTGGTCTCGTAATTTGCCGTTTGCTTTCTGGGTAGGATTCGATAATGAATACAGCGATTTTCAAAACGATATAGAAAAAATCGGGTTGAATTGTGATGAGACAGAAAGCGGAATGGCTGTTTCTATAGACGAATTAGATTTTGAAATTTTTTGCGAAAAGTTAGAGATTGAGTTGGTTTCAAATGCGGAACTATTGCAGGATTTTATAACCGTTTACAAAAATCTTATTCCGAATGACGCAAACGCGATAGAGAAATTTTACAAGGAAGCTGCTCCGTTTATTTTGGATCCGAATTCCCGTCTTAAACTTTTTGTTGGTTTTTATGAAGGAATGCCGGTTGCGACAGGTGCTTTGTTTTTGCAGGATAATATTGCGGGAGTTTGGGACGTAACTACATTGCCGAAGTTTCGCAGAAAAGGAATAGGAACAGACATGACTCTTTATGCATTAAAGTACGCAAAAGATTCGCGTAATTACGGCATCGGAGTTTTAACCGCAAGCTCGGATGGAGAAAGTATTTATCAAAAAATAGGATTCCGTAAAATCAAAGAGTTTCGCATTGCTAACGTATCCGTTAAGTAGTCGCAATCTCAAAATATTGATCAATTTTTATTTTCTCCAAAAACGCTTTGTCGTGCGAAACAACAATCATCGCGGCGGGATATTCCCGCAAAATTTCAGCGACATGATTTTTTGTTTCCAGATCGATATTGTTCGTTATTTCGTCCAGGATTAATAATTTCGGAGGCTTTGCGGCAATTCGCGCCAGAGACAGCCGCGCTTTTTCACCTCCTGAAAGATTTTTTACCGCGCGATTTACTTCCTCATTTTTTCGAAACAAAAAGTCGTTAAGATGTTTTCGGATTTCCGCGTGAGTCCATGTCGGATTTGTTTCGGAGACGATTTCGACCACAGATTTTTCGGAATCTAAATT
>JAGABS010000014.1 GCA_017614525.1 Alphaproteobacteria bacterium | reverse complement strand
GGAATTTCGGAATTCTTGTCTTGGTCCTGTGAATTTTCTGCGACAGCGACTTGTGATGTCGAAACCGCAGGTTCGCTGATCTCCACTTTAGTCTTTTTGGAGGCTGTCTTCGCGTCCTTATTGGTTTTTTTTGCTCGATTACCTGATTTTTCAGCAGGCTTCTCGGATTTTTTGGCGCGTTTTCTAGGCATTTCAGAAGATTCATCAACTTTTTCGATACTCTTTTCCGAATTTCTCCCTGCTCCCTTTCCAGAGCTTTTCGATGAAACCTCTTCAGAACTCGTTTCCGATACTTCGGCGGATTCACCAATATCCGAGCTGCGAGTTTTTTTTCTGTTTCTCGCTCCGAAACGTTTAGCAATTTTTCGAGTCGTCGGAACCAACTCGTTCGTTGGGCTTGTCTCTGAGGATTTTTGTTCCGCTCCGTTTTCTGAAATTTCCGCATCGATTTCAGACTCTTTTGTTACGGAATCTTCCCTTTTTGCACTCATACGAGATGTGAAACTTCTTTTTTTCGGAGCAGACTTTATCTCCGAAACTTCCTGAAAGCTTCTCTCCTTGAGACCAATCTTTCTTCCTGACGATCTCCTGTTTGAAGTCTTCTCTGTCTCTTCCTTTTTTTCATCCGTTTCAGAGTCCTCATCATCAAACAAAACAGGCGAAACAGGCTTAAAAATTTGTTCGATTTTGAAATCGTTTGCCGCAATGCGATGATCCGTGTTGAACGTGATTTTTAAACCTCCGCGAGATTCAATTGCTGAAATGAACGATCTTTTATTGTTCAGTATATACAAAGCAATAGAAGGAGGAAGCGTGACAATAATTTCCTTAAACTCCGAAGAGATGCATGCCTCTTCGATTTTTCTCAGTACCTGAACCGCCATGGATTCCTCAGACCACATGAAGCCCGTTCCTCGGCAATGAGGACATATAACCATGTTGGCGTCGGCTATACTGGAGCGCAGTCTTTGTCGAGAAAATTCCAACAATCCGAAATTGCTTATGTTGCCGATCTGAATCTTCGCCTTGTCGCTTCTCAAAGAGTCACGAATACATCTCTCGACCTGTACGTTATTCCTCTTCTCTTCCATATCTATGAAATCGACAACTATCAGACCTGCCAAATCTCTCAGACGGCATTGGCGAGCGATTTCGTGCGCCGCCTCCATATTTGTTTTTAAGGCAGTTCCTGCAATATTTCTTTCTCTGGTAGATTTTCCCGAGTTAACATCGATAGAAATCAGTGCTTCCGTATTATTAATGACCAAATATCCCCCTGAAGGCAGGTCAACTCTCGTTGAATAAATCTGGCTTATCTGCTCATTCAACTTATATTTGCTGAACAAAGGAATATTTTTATCGTCATACAGCTTAACCTTTCTGGAATGGCTCGGCATCAATTTCTTCATGAAATTTTTCGCGGTCTTGTAGCCTTCTTCACCTTCAACCACGACAGAATCAATTTCCTTCGAGTACATATCCCGCAAGGATCTCTTAATGATACCGGCCTCCTCGTGAATCAAGCACGGAGCGGAGGACTTCAGTGTTGTCTCTCGGATTTCATCCCAGACGTTTTTGAGGTATGAAAAGTCCTTTTTGATCTCTGTTTTTGTGTGTCCCACCCCCGCAGTGCGAATAACAGTACTTCCGTTATCGATGTGCAACTCAGAAACAATCTTCTTTAATTTTTCACGATCACTGCGATTGGTAATTTTTCTGGAAACACCGCTGCCTTTCGATGTATTCGGCATAAGTACGCAATACCTTCCTGCCAGAGAAATATAGGTCGTAAGAGCTGCCCCCTTGTTTCCTCTTTCCTCTTTTGTGACCTGAACCAGCATGATCTGTCTTTTTTTTATGACTTCCTGAATTTTATAACGACGATAAAATTGATATCGGAGTCTTGAAATTTCCCTCGGATCCATTTCCTCGGCAGTTTGTCCCGTTTCCTCAACGTGAGCCGCAATCGCGTTTTGCAAATGGGTCTCCAGTTCCTGCCGATCGCTTACCGGAATTTGGAAATAGTCATAATGAATTTCGCTGAAACTTAAGAATCCGTGACGATTTCCTCCGTAATCGATGAAAGCCGCCTGCAGCGACGGTTCCACCCGAATGACTTTCGCCAAATATATATTTCCCTTAACTCTGATCTTAGAGCGGGTTTCAAAATCAAACTTATCTAATTTTCCGTTGGCAACAACAGCAATTCTTATCTCTTCAGCATGAGCTGAGTCTATCAACATGTCTTTTGACATATTCTTCTCCATAACTCTGAGCAGGAATATTCAAAAGTTTCCACTTACGATGATATAGGATACTCCCCCCCGGAACATTTCTGTCCGATCGAAACAATATCCAAAAAAAATCTAACCTCAAACCAGGCATGACACCCTTTTAAACATTCCGTCCAATAAAATCCGCGAAAACAAACCTACTCAACCTTCGCAGAACAAAAACCTATATGGTTAAAACAACCACTGATGAAAGTATATACGATTAAGAAACTCCTGTAAACAAAATCAGAAACTTTTTCTGAGCAGAATCATAAAAAGCTACTAAAATGCCACAAATATAACAAACTGAAAAATAATAAAATTATTCTGGCTTTGAATCTCCGGAAAATTGTTCTAAGAAATGTATATTAAAGTTCCCATCTACAACATTCGGGTCGCTAGCAAGACGCAAATGCAAAGGAATCAAAGTTTCGATTCCGCTGATAACATACTCATCTAAAGCTCTGCGTAATCTTGCCAAACACTGCTGACGATCATTTCCGTGAATGATTAATTTTGCGATCAGACTGTCATAGTAAGGCGGAATTTTGTAACCCTCGTATATGAAACTGTCCACTCTCACCCCCGGACCTCCCGGGCAGTGGTATTTTGCGATTGTTCCAGCTGAAGGAATATACGTATTCGGATTTTCCGCGTTGATTCTGCACTCAATCGCGTGGCCCGTGAAAGTCACGTCATCCTGCGTAAAAGACAATTTCTGACCATCTGCGATTAATATCTGCTCACGCACGATATCAATTCCCGTGATCATTTCAGTTACAGGATGTTCAACTTGAATACGGGTATTCATTTCGATGAAATAAAGTTCCCCGTTCTCGTACAAAAATTCCAAAGTGCCAACACCGACGTATCCCATTTCGGAAATGGCCTTCGCGATTTTTCTTCCGAATTTGTCTCTGAACTCAGGAGACAGTACCAAGCTGGGGGCTTCCTCCCAAACCTTCTGGTTATTCCTTTGGATGGAGCAGTCGCGTTCCCCCAAATGAACCGCATTTCCGTATTGGTCTACGATTACCTGAAATTCGATATGTTTCGGGTTCTCCAGGTATTTTTCCAAATACACCACGTCGTTGCCAAAGGAAATTCTCGCCTCTCGCCGAGCAGTCTCGTAGGCCTCGACAAACTCATCCTTTGATCTGGCGACTTTCATTCCCTTTCCGCCGCCGCCTCCGGCTGCTTTTATCAAAACGGGGTAACCCATATCGTCGGCAAGTTTGATCGCCTTTTCTATTTTTGTCAGAGCACCGTCCGACCCGGGAACAGTCGGCAGACCGAGACGAGATACAGTCTTCTTGGCCATGATTTTATCGCCCATCATGACGATATGATCGGCTTTAGGTCCGATAAAAATCAGGCCGTGTTCCTGCACCATGTGAGCGAAGGTCGCGTTTTCGCTCAAAAACCCGAACCCGGGATGAATCGCATCTGCCCCCGTAATACAAGCCGCAGAAATGATTGCCGGAATGTTTAGATAGCTTTCTCTCGCGGAAGCGGGGCCTATGCAAACACTCTCATCCGCCAGTCTTACGTGCATCGCGTCCGCATCCGCAGTGGAGTGCACCGCCACTGTTTTAATTCCCAAATCCTTACAAGCTCTCAAAATTCTAAGAGCTATCTCACCCCTGTTGGCAATCAATATTTTCTTTATCATGAGCCGATCACCTGCAACTACTCAACCACGCGGTTATTCAACTGTACAACTACTCAATTATGTAACTATCCAATCATTCAACCACGTAGTTACTCAACAATAACTATAGGATCGCCGTACTCTACTGGCTGAGCGTCCTTTACAAAAATGTGCTTAACGATTCCCGATTTCGGCGCCTTTATCATATTCATTACTTTCATAGCTTCAATAATGAATAAAGTTTGCCCTTGTTCGACTTTGCTTCCTACGGTGATGAAAGGATCTGCACCCGGCCCCGGAGCCAGATAGACCGTTCCGACCATCTGTGCTTCAATCACTCCCGGATGACTCGCCAAATCGTCCTTCTCGTTTCCCGAAGACGAACCCCCCGCGACATTTTTCGCTGCGTTTGACGAAGCATTTTGATTCATTGTCGAGGCCAAAACCGAGGAATCAGCGACAGGCACAACCGCCTGCTGAACAGCCCTCAAAACCTTTATCCTTGTTGAATTTTCTTGATACTCAATTTCCGTTAAATCTGTCTCTCTTAGAAGCTCTGCAAGCGCACGAACCGCTTCCGTATCTATCTTTACTTGAGGAGCCAATTTAAATCCTTTCTTTGGTAACACCAAAAAACTAAAATGGTGGGCACAGCAGGGATCGAACCTACGACCACTACGATGTCAACGTAGTGCTCTACCTCTGAGCTATGTGCCCAAACTCTGAGAATCTTATACACCGTTTGAAATTTTTTGGCAATAGTAAATTTAAAACCTTACTTCGAAATAGTTTACAAAAGGTTAAGGGAAGGTTGAAAAGTTTGTGTAGCGTACGTATAATACACCAAGTTTAGATGGATGAATTTTCATGGCGGGAAGCATCAATAAAGTAATTCTTTTGGGTAATCTGGGAAGAGATCCGGAGGTTCGCTCGAGTCAGGATGGCGGCAAAATAGTAAGTTTTTCCTTGGCTACAACGGAGTCTTGGAGAGATAAATCCACGGGAGAGCGAAAAGATCGTACAGAGTGGCACAGGGTTGTTGTGTTCAATCCTAATTTGGCGGAAATTTGCGAAAAATATTTAAGGAAAGGGTCGAAAGTTTATCTCGAGGGTCAGCTTCAGACCAGAAAATGGCAAGATAAGGATGGAGTCGATAAGTTTACGACCGAGGTGGTAATTCCTCGCTTCAAAGGGGAACTTGCTCTGCTGGATTCCAGGGGTGGCGGGGATGATTCCGTGACGGATGTTCCTTCTGATCAGGCCCCGGCGGGAATAGACGACGATATTCCTTTCTGATTTTAGGAGATTCTGCTGATTGCACACGTCTGTGTCCGATCAGGTATTTCGATTTGTTTAGTTGGGTTTTGTGTTTGGGAGATTTCTTTTGAGTATGGAAAACGAGGACATTGTTCCGGTCGATCTTGGTAAGGAGATGCGACGCTCTTACCTCGATTACGCCATGAGTGTTATCGTTGCGCGTGCGTTGCCTGATGTAAGGGATGGTTTAAAGCCGGTGCATCGTCGTATCATTTACAGTATGACTGAGTGCGGGAATGATTATAACAAGCCGTTCCGTAAATCTGCCCGTATCGTCGGTGATGTCATGGGTAAGTACCATCCTCATGGAGATTCTGCGATATATGAAACTATGGTTCGCATGGCGCAGCCGTTTTCAATGAGAGTTCCCCTTATCAATGGTCAGGGTAACTTCGGATCGATGGATGGTGACTCCGCTGCTGCGAGTCGTTATACAGAGGCTCGCTTAACCAAGGTTGCTCACAAACTAACGGAAGATCTGTACTCGGACACGGTTGATTTCCAGCCGAACTACGACGGGTCAGAGAGAGAACCCGTTTTGCTGCCGGCTCGTTTCCCGAACTTCTTGGTAAATGGTGCGAACGGTATTGCTGTGGGTATGGCGACCAATGTTCCGTCGCATAATCTCGGAGAAGTTGTTGATGCCTGCGTAATGTTGATTGACAATCCGGACGCTACGTTGGAAGAGATAATGACCGTGCTGCCTGGGCCTGATTTCCCTACCGGGGGTATTATTCTCGGAAAAGGCGGGATTATTTCGGGATTCAAAACAGGCCGTGGCTCTATTGCTGTTCGCGCAAAGACTCATATTGAGAAGATTCGCAAAGATCGCGAGGCGATAGTCGCTACCGAGATACCTTATCAGGTCAATAAGGCGAAGATGATAGAAAAAATTGCGTCCTTGGTGAATGAGAAAGTTATCGAGGGAATCTCAGACATAAGAGACGAGTCGGATAAGGACGGAGTGCGGGTCGTCATAGAACTGAAAAAGGATATCAATGCGGACGTCGTGCTGAACCAGCTTTACAGAGCAACTCCTCTGCAGTCGTCTTTTGGAATTAATATGCTGGCGTTGCATAACGGCCGTCCAAAACTGATGGGATTGATAGAAATTTTGCGCGCGTTCGTGGAATTCAGGACGGAAGTGGTTCTTCGCAGAACGCGTTTCAACCTGAATAAGACGAGGGACAGAGCTCATGTTTTGATTGGATTGGCGATAGCCGTTGCGAACATAGATGAGGTTATCCGAATCATTAAAACCAGTAAGGATTCTGCCGCAGCTAAAGCGACTTTGACAAGTGTAGATTGGGATGCCGCTGAGATCGAGCCGTTAATTAAGTTGGTGGACGATCCTAACAGTATTTATTCCGACGGAAAATGCAAATTGACGGAAGTTCAGGCTCAGGCAATTTTGGACTTGAAGCTGCACAGACTGACAGGGCTGGAGAGAACAAAGATTTCCGATGAGTTGGCGCAGTTATCCGATCAGATTAAAGATCTTTTGAGTGTTTTGGCTTCGCGGGCGAGAGTTATGGAAATAGTCCGCAAAGAGTTGACTGAGGTTCGGGATGAGTTCGCGACTCCCCGCATCACTTCAATTGAAGAGAACGATATGGATCTGGACGACGAAGACTTCATTCAAAAGGAAGATATGGTCGTGACCATAAGTCACAGTGGTTACATAAAGAGAGTTCCTCTTAACACCTATCGCGCACAGAATCGAGGAGGGAAGGGGAAGACCGGGATGACTACGAAGGATGAAGATTTTGTCCAGGATGTTTTTGTTGCAAATACCCATACGCCGGTGTTGTTCTTCTCAACGATGGGTATAGTTTACCAGATGAAGGTTTATAAATTGCCACAGGGAACTCCGCAGTCGAAAGGAAAAGCTCTTGTCAATTTATTCCCGACCAAGGCGGATGAGTCTTTGGCTACAGCGTTGGCTTTGCCTGACGATCCGTCGACATGGGACGACTACGACGTCGTGTTGGCGACCTCGAGAGGGACGATCAGACGAAACAATTTGAGTGTTTTCGCGAATATCAATTCCAAAGGAAAGATCGCGATGAAGCTCGAGAACGAGAAATTGATTGCGGTCGCTCTTTGCAAATCGGGAATGGATATTTTGATTTCCACAAAGCTCGGCAAGAGCGTGAGATTTCCGGTGGATTCTCTGAGGGTGTTTTCCAGCAGAAATTCCGTTGGAGTTCGCGCTATTAAGCTTCTCGGAGATGACGAGGTTATCTCGATGGCTGTTTTGAATAACGGAACTTCCACCGCTGAAGAGAGAGAAGAGTATGTTCGCTACTCCAATTGGTTGAGGCGTACGGGTGAAGAGCTTGACCTGGAACAGAAGATGGATCCTCCTGCGAAGTACGAGGAGATGAAAGGGCTGGAACAGATCTTGATGACCGTTACAGAAAAGGGCTATGCGAAAAGGACTTCGTCCTTTGAATACAGAACCATGAGTCGAGGGGCGCAGGGAGTCAAGAACCTTGATATGAGCTCCAAGAACGGAAAAGTTATAGCCGTATTCCCTGTAAATGAAGAGGACGATGTTATGTTGATTACCGACGGAGGGAAGTTGATCCGCTGTCCTGTTTCAGGAGTAAGAATTACGGGTCGAGCGACTCAAGGTGTGATTTTCTTCAAGGTTGGCAAGGATGAGAAGGTTGTGTCCGCGGTAAGATTGGTTGATAATAGCAAAGTTGAAGAGAAGCAGTAACATAAGTAGTAACAGAGGCGGAAAAGAACGGATATGGCGTCTATAAGATTACAGGGAATAAGCAAGTCTTTCAAAGACAGCTCCATTATAAGGAACGTGAGTTTGAATATTGAGGATGGACAGTGTACAGTGCTGGTTGGTCCGTCGGGGTGTGGAAAGTCCACGATTTTACGACTGATTTGCGGATTGGAAGATGCGGATTCGGGAGACATATACATCGGCGATCGGTTGGTGAATGATGTCCCTCCGGCGAGTCGCGGAATCGCAATGGTTTTCCAGTCATATGCTTTGTATCCTCACATGACGGTTTTCGAAAATATGTCTTTTGCTCTGCGGGTTCGTAAATTGAAAAAGGATGAAATCCAAAAGAGAGTGGAAGATGCAGCGAAGATTTTGAAGATAGATCATTTGCTGCAGCGAAAACCGAAGGAGTTGTCGGGAGGTCAGCGGCAGAGGGTTGCTATAGGTCGCGCGATCGTTCGGAATCCATATGCTTTTTTGTTTGATGAGCCTCTTTCGAATTTGGACTATTCTTTGCGCTGCCAAATGAGATATGAACTTGCGAAATTGAAAGCTCAACTGAAGACTACAATGGTCTATGTCACTCATGATCAGTCGGAGGCGATGACTTTGGCGGACAAAATTGTCGTCATGAGAGATGGTGTTGTGGAGCAGGAGGGGTCTCCGTTGGAGATTTTTAATTTCCCCGTAAATACTTTCGTTGCGCAATTTATCGGTTCCAGCAAAATGAATATTTTTCCTGTGAGTTTTGTGGGGCAGCGAGAAAATTTTTCCGATTTTAGATTGGAGACGGGAGAAATTGTTTCCATCAACAAAAAGTTGAATCTGGATAAAAACGCGAAATATCTGTTTGGAATTCGTCCGGAGGATTTGGATGTTGTTTCTCAGTGTGCCGATAATGCCGAGAATTCGAAAGAGCGTTCGGCGAATAATTTGGACGGGGAAATCGTTCTTGCTGAAAACTTGGGCGGCGAGGGTTTTGTTTACGTGAATTTGAAAGACGGATATCAAATTATGTCGAAGTCCAAAAAGACGGTGATGGAACGAGTCGGAGAAAAAATTCGTTTGGCTTTCGGATATGATCGTTGTTATTTGTTCGATGAACAAGGAAAAACGATTTGTGGGATTGATTCTCCGGCGGTTGGTTTTGGGGCAATTGGTTCTCGGACAATTGCAGCAAAATGATAAGATTTCAGATAAATGCTATCGGAAAGTTGAAAAAGTCTCCGACTTGGGAGCTGATTGAAGAGTATAGAAGTCGAGTTCGTAATCAGATAAAAATAAGCGAATTTGAGTTCAAAAGGCCGCAAAACACGTCGGCGGATTCCTCCAAACAAAGTGAGGCAGAGCTGCTGATGTCGGATGTTCCGAAAAATTCGTGCTTGATTTCCATGGATGAAACGGGGGATCCTTTAACCAGTCGTGAATTTGCGAAATTTGTGGAACAAAAAACTGGTGAGGGGTGTTCTTCGTTTGTGTTTTTTATAGGCGGAGCGGATGGGTTGCACTCATCGGTCAAAGAACAAAGTGACTGTGTGCTTTCGCTCGGGAGAATAACATTGCCGCACATGTTGGCGAGGCTGATTTTGGTCGAGCAAATCTATCGGATTGAGAAAATAATGGATAATCATCCGTACAATAAGTAGTTGAAGCGAAGCTGAGCATTGTTCGAGTGATAAGCGAAAAAAGTGAAAGGATAAGAAAATGATTTTTGTGTTTCCAGGGCAGGGGTCTCAAAAGATCGGGATGGGTAAAGATATCTACGATAATTTTTCTTCGGCGCGAGACGTTTTTCATGAAGTTGATGACGCGATTTCGTTTAGTTTATCGAGGTTAATTTTTGAAGGAACCGAGGAGGAGTTAAAGAAGACCGAAAATACTCAGCCAGCACTGATGACTGTCAGCATGGCTTTTGTCGAGGTAATGAAAAAAGAATTCGGAGTCAATCTTCCTGAAAAAGCCAAATTTTTTGCAGGGCATTCTTTAGGGGAGTACACGGCTTTGTGTGCGGCCGATGCGATTTCTTTGATAGATGCCGCGAGAATTTTGCGAGTCAGAGGTAAGGCTATGGCGGAGGCTTGTCCGACAGGCGGGGCTATGGCCGCAATTTTGGGGTTGGATATAAATCAAGTTGAGCAGATAGTTGAGGAAGCCTGCGGTGATTCGTCTCCTGGTTCCGTAAAAGTTCAAGTCGCGAATGATAATTCCGTCGGGCAAGTAGTTATCAGTGGTCATGAAGAAGCGGTAAGAAAATCAATCGAAATTGCTCAGAGCCGCGGGGCGAAAAGGGCGGTGGTTCTTCCAGTCAGCGGGCCGTTTCATAGTGAATTGATGCAGCCGGCGGCGGAGATTCTTAAGGAAGTTTTGTGCGATGTTGAGTTTAAAACACCGTCGAAGCCGATCATAGCGAATGTCACAGCAAAAGCGGAAACGGAGAATTTCAAGGAGCTTTTGTTGAAACAAATTACGGGCAGAGTGAGATGGGTCGAGTCGATCAGGTATGCCGAGTCGCAAGGAGTTTCGAAGTGCGTCGAGGTCGGGGCGGGGAAGGTCTTGACGGGACTTGTGAAAAGGATTTCTCCGAGCATGCAGCTGGTAAATATAAATTCTGTTGAGTCGTTTGAGCAGCTAAAGGAAATGTGAGATTCCGTAAATTTTTGCGAATCGTCGGAGGGGACAAAACGAACACGAGCTTTAGTCGGTGGAATCAGAATTCTTTGCGGTCGAGCGTTTGTCGGGTTTTGTACGTGTTTTAATTTTTTGAACGTCCTTATACAACAGCCCGACTTTTTCTTTGAAGTTATTTAATTTTTCGTCGAGTTTTTCGTCTGTGCTCGGCATATATTTTATTTCAAGCCAGGCACTGAGGGCCTCAGGGTATCGGGTATCGCGGATTTGTTTGAATAATTCTTTCAGGTTGGGAGATATTTTGCTGTTGAGGCTGAACAATTGCGAATTCTCCTCATTATCGAATATTTTATTTCCCTTATTCAAAATGGTATTGAATCTGGTTTTGGGGTTTTGCAGGGCCGAATTGAATCCCCTCAGATTTTTCTCGAAAATTTCGACAGATTCCTGATTCTCATAATGTGATTTTTGGATTTTGTTGGGATTTTTTTCGTCTGAGATTTTGTTTGCCTCTGTTTGAGGTTGAACACGATTGTGTCGACGAATTAAGTCGGACAATATACTCTCTATCTTAGCAAGGCATTTTTCAAGTTCGTTGATTTTTTGCGAAAATTTCATGTTATCAAGGTCCGCTTTTATTTTTTTGAATTCCGCGAAATTCTCCGAAAATTTTGCAAAGTCAGAAGATGAATAATCGGCAGCTGAAGAAAATTCAGAACTTTCTCCATTAGATTCGAAATTTAACAACGTTCCGCAGATGATTAAACCATAAGTTATTTTTTTCACAATACCCTCCGATTCCTAAACGAACAAACCCTGTACAAAATAAACACCGTAACAAGGCGGCAACAAAGTACCTAATAAGGTGGTAACAAAAAAATATTAATCATTGGTTAACGGAGAGCCTTGAAATGATTTTTATGGTATTTGCGTATTTTTATGTATTGATTAATAATTTTAAATAAATTTAACTATTAATTAACTAATATTAATTTACCTTAATTCCGAGGAGTTTGTGTAGGAGAACATATGGAGTCTTTGGTTCAATGGCATGAAGGAATGTTAATTTCTCCGCAGCATTTTCAATTGACGACGGGGTATTTTCAGCAGCTGACGGGATATATATCTGAGGCGGTTTTTCCTTTCGGATACGGGCTGTTTGATTTCGAAATAGACACCTCGTGTTTGTCTTCCGGATTGGTTCGGGTACTGAAAGCAAAAGGATTTTTCCGCGACGGACTTTTTTTTGATTTTGATGCCGTTCGTGACGAACCTTTGGAATTAAATCTGGGGGATTATTTTGCGACCAATTCCGTTGCCACGAAGATTTATTTGGCTGTGCCGTCTCGCCGCAGCGGTGAAAATATGCTGGAAGGAAGTTTAGCCCGTTATTGCTCTTCTGAAATTTTGGACGTTAAAGACGAAAATACGGGAAAAGAACCCATCACAGTGCCGATTCTGAAACCGAATCTGAAGCTGATGCAGGAAAATCAAGTGGACGGCAGATATCAAAGTTTCCCGGTGTTTGAGGTTGAGAAATCGGTCAACGGAGGTATTACCGGTACGAAATTCATCGCTCCGTTTTTATCTTTGGATAAGCATTCTAAGATTGTTGAAATGTGTTCGTCTCTTGTGCGACTCATTCGAGATAAAATTTCATATTTCGCGGATCGTAAAGAAAATTTTGCGAGAAACCAAACCGAGGAATCTTTGGCTAATCTCAGATTGTTAATACAGGCATCAATTCCGCTCGAGACTATCCTCGGTATTGAGGGAATACATCCATTCGAGCTCTTTAAAGCATTATCCCAGACGGCGGCATTTGTGATGTCGATAAATCCGGCGCAGTTAATCCCGAGATTGCCAGCTTATAATCATGAAGATTTATACAATTGTTTTTTTCAGTTGCATGAGTATATTTACGGAATAGTTTCTCACTTGAAGCAAAAATATGACATTGTTTTGTTCGATAAAATTCAGGATGAGTTTAGATTGATGATTCATCCGAACTTGCTCGAGAGAGAAGAAATAGCCATTGGTATTCGCAAACCGTTTTCGGCGACTGACAGCGATATTATAAATTGGATTAACGGACTTCAAATAGCGAGCGAATCTATGATGCCTATGATAAAGGATCGCCGAATTTTAGGTGCCGAGCGGAGAATTCTGGAAAGGGGGGAATATATTACGCAGCCTAACGGTGTGACTATTATCGCAGTAAAACCTCAGACTACATACATTAAAGGCAATGAACAACTGTGTCTAGTCAGCAGTAATTTCGATGTTATCCCAGAGGAGGTTATTCTTTATGCAGAAAGAGAATAAAATTACGGATCTGGATTTGATTTTCGGCGATTTTTGCACAGAGATTTTCAAATACAAGACTCAGATTGTTCAAAAAACTGAGAATCCGGACCCAAAAATCATCTACAAAAATTTGGCCGCGAAAATAAAAGAAATTCTTGATCATCAGAAGAGTATTACCTTTGAGCTGCAGGTACGGGAAGTGGTTTACATTATGGTTTCGCTGGCGGATGAAATTTTTTTAAATATTCCTTGGGACGGAAAAAAATATTGGGAAGACAATATGCTTGAAAAGCATTTCTTCGGTACTCAAATAGCGGGGGAAAAGATTTTCACCAATATTGATAAATTGATTGAAAAAAATGATGTTGAAAGCATTTTGATTGCGGAAATTTATACGAAAGCGCTGTCGTTGGGATTCAGAGGGAAATACAGAGACGATGCGGAGCAAGACAAACCGATAGATGTCTACAGGAAGAATCTTTTTAATTTTGTTGAAAGATTCGATAAATCTATCAACATGATAAGTCATCGAATGTTCAGCAAAGAGTATATATACACTCTGCCGACAATTAATCGTCAATTTCTTCCTGATGTTTCAATCGTTAATTATGTTTATGCTTTTGTTATTTTTATGTTTTTGGTGATAAGTACTGTCGTTTGGCTGGTGGAGACGCGAGATTTGCATGAAATTTTGCAGGAGATATCAGCTATAGTGTTGCGAGCGTAGGTATGGATAGGTTTAAGGATTTTTTATCTGACAGTTTGCCCGTGATTCCCAAAGATTTGATACCCGCCATCTCTTTGGGGCTGATTTTGCTTTCGGTTGTGTTGGTCCTCATATTTTTTATCATGTGCGTAATTTACATAAATTCTCGGCCGAAACCGAAGTTGATTACTCCGCTGAAAAGGGATGATTTAAAAAAGAAAAAAGAGGAAGAAAATTCCGTTGAGAAAATTTCCGAGAACGGAGTTTGCGAGGAATTGCCGGCGATTTCAGGAAGATTGGGAGAGATTCTCAGCCAGTGGGGAGTCTTTGAGACCGGCCCTATCACAAAAATGTTCTTCAAAGTTTTGGAAACCATAAGGAGCAGTACTTATGATTTGAGATGGCGGTATAAACTGCCTTGTTTCATGATCGTGGGCCCTAAGGGAAGCGGCAAAACAACATTGTTGAATAATTTGAATTTTGAGCATCTAAGCACGGAGAAATCGGAAAGTGATTCTTTGTGGAAACTATTTAAAGAAGGAGCTATTTTCGAGTTTCCCAGCATAGATTCGTCGGAAAACAAGACTAAATTTTGGTCGTTTATCAGTGAATTGTTTGTTTTTATCAGGCCGCGTCGTCCTCTTGACGGAATTATTGTTACAGTTCCCGCCGATCTTTTCATTTCGGAAACTTCCAACATCGAAAAGCAGGCGCGAGAGATGTTTGATCGGATATTTCAATTTCAGCACGATGTTAATTTTAAGTTACCGATATACTTCATAGTAACAAAGGCGGATCGGATTTTCGGATTTCAAGAGTTTGTTCATTTGTTGAAGGAGAACACAAAACAGCAGATTTTCGGGTGGTCGTGTCCGTATTCACTGGATATCGCTTTTTCCCCGAATTGGATCAGCGAGATTTTCAGTACAATAGACGACGGTATCAGAAAAGCGGGATTCTACTTTGCCCGAAAAAGAAATATCGATGAAAATCTTGAAAAAGCGATGTTGTTTGAGGCGTATTTCGAAAAAATTAAGCCGACGCTGACAGAATATTTGCTTACGATGTTTCGGACTCACAATCCGACGGACGGCATGATCTTAAGAGGTGTTTATTTCGTCGGACGCCAAAAGGAAGTGGAGATTTCTCCGAGCGGGTTCGTCCAAATTTCCGCTCTGACTCCGGGGGTAAATGTCGATGCCAGTCTGAATCATTTACACACTGATGATTTGTATTTCGTGCAGGATCTTTTCAAAGACAAAATTTTTAAAGAATACAATATTGCTTATCCGATTTTAAAAGATGCCGGGGGTATGACCAAAAAAGAATATCGCAATAAGTTGATATTCGCGGGGTCCGCTCTGTTTTTTTCCGTTGGGTGGATTTGGGGTAACGGAAATATCAGAACTGATATCCGAAGTTATTATCATACAATGAC
This sequence comes from Alphaproteobacteria bacterium, assembly GCA_017614525.1. GTDB lineage: Bacteria > Pseudomonadota > Alphaproteobacteria > UBA3830 > UBA3830 > UBA3830. The sequence goes on along the minus strand of JAGABS010000014.1, from coordinate 6,562 downwards.
TTCCGTGAAGAAAAGTTTATTGCGGATAAAATATCTGGAAGATACATTAAAAAACGCGGAGGACCAAACTCTTATCAACAGTCAGGCATCCGCCTTGCTTCAAAATATGCCGGTGGTAAAACAGGGGGATTTTTTCTCGGTTTTTGTTCCTCAGTCTTGGTTCTTCAGAATAGGAAACTCTATCAGAGCGACGACGGAATTGGTCTTTGATTCCGTTGTGGTAAAAGCTATGTACATTGATCTGAATTTTAATACAAAAAATATTTTGTTGGGATCAAATACGACATCTAAGAAAAATCTGAACAGCAAAAATGATATTTTTGATGTGCTGAATTTTGAAAGTTTTAAAGAATTATCGGGATTTGCGGAAAAAATTAAGAATCTGAAAAAAATCAGTGCCGAATATAACTCCATGCGAAATCTTGAAGACAGTAACAATGTTGTGAACTTAACGGAATCCCTCTTTGGGGATAAATTCGAGATTACCGACGCAATGAGGACTCATGTTCCGAATAAACGGATTATGCCGCCTAAGTTCAACTTGGAGGATTTTCAAACGAATATCGAGAGCAGTCTGAAAAACATCTTCGATAATTTTATAAGGGATACTTTGGACACGACTGTGGAAAAGGTGCTTCAGAATGTCGCAAATGATATCGATCGTTTGCACGAGGCGGGGCAGAATTCAAGGGTAAATTACAGTGTCCAGAATTTGGCGAAACTTTACAACAAAGTGGAATTAGTGGAGGATATTTTCCAAAACAAAAATTTTTCGTGGATCAAAGAAAGCACTTTTTGTCCGACCCCCGAATATCAGAAAATTTTGGACGAGTTAGAGTCCGCGGGGGTGGTTAGTTCCGAATGTCTGAGAGACTTGATGCACTTTGCAGACGTTTCGTTTAACAAATACAGGAACGCGCTGAGTGGATATAAATCCAAGCTTTCTGGCAAACTTTTGGATAACCAAAATCCGTCGGAGGGCTTCCTGCAGGTAAAAGCAGAACTGAAATCTTTGTTGGATCTCCCTTTCATTTGTATAGTTCCTTTCGGAAATTTTTCCAAAGAGCTTCCTTCGGATAAAATGCTGATTTGGGACGTTAAGCGTTTGAAGGAACTATGCGGTCTTATTGATAAGTACAATGAATTTTTTGAAACGGTTCCGGAGGGAATGAGATCGGAATATTTTGATATTTATAAGACAGTGGCGAAAAAATGCTTTTACCCGACTATAAAAGCGATGGTCGGAAATGCTCAGATTTCGGAAGATATGCCGTTGGGTAATTCTCGAGTATTATTTGAAAATTCATATAAAAAACAAGCTGCGAATATTCGTAATGTTTCAATATCTATTCCGAAAATAATAAAAGTTCTGGATGAAATTATTTCCGAGGAGAATCTGGAAGATTTCGGTTTTTCCAATTTGATAATTACCCAGTACTTAGGATTGTTGGAGAAGATTGACGCTTTATTTAACACCGAAAAGCCATATTCTACGAATGCCGCTTTATTCGATGATTGGGACGGCAATGGAAATCCTCAATTTATGAAAATGAACAGTCAAGCGAATATCAAACAGTATTTGAGTGCGCAGTTTGATCGAATTAAATTCTTATCAAAGGAACTTGCCGCTCCGGTTGTTGATTTGCTTACCATACCTAATATTTTTGAAAAAATTCGCGATAAAAAATTAATCAACAAATGGCGGGAGATTATTACCAACGTCAATGATTATGAAAACAACAAGCCGGGTAACTCAATTGCGGCGCTGGAAAGCTTCATTACCGAAAATCTTTCCAAAGTATCGTTGGATAGTTTCGATACTCAGGGAGAAATTAAAAATATTTCTCAAAATGACTCGGATTACTTCTTGTCGAAACGCTCTGTCGTGGCTAAATCCCTTATGAATCGTGCCGACGTGGTGCAGTATGACAAGGCCGCATCGTCATACAACAAAGTCAACAGTATATTTAACAAAAAGCTGGCCAATAAGTTCCCGTTCGGAGATTCTTCCGAAGATGCATCTCTCGAAGATCTCGAGGAGTTTGTTAACGCGTATGGATTGATAGATGCAAATGTCATAAACATTTTGGAGAGAAACAAAGATGCGAAGCAAATTAATTCGCAGGTATTTGATTTCCTTAAGAATACCAATAAAATACTGCCGTTTTTAAAAGCTTGTGTTGCGCAGTCCAAGAGTTCAGATCCGAATACCTGTCCGGTTTGCTTCAATGTGTTGTTACGGCCTTTCCCGAATATGGAAGCAATGACTTCAGCGGTAATAGACAGAATGTTTTCAATCAATAATGTTCCGGTTTCGGATAATACAAATGGAGCATTTTTCTTCGGTAATCCCGTGATGGCTCTTTTCGGATGGGTGGCTTCCGCGAACGAGAAACCAAATGAAGACAAAGCAATGGGCAACCTTCGCATTGAGGGTAATCTCGCGGCTTTCACCTACACGGGACAGTGGGCTCTGTTCCGTATGATTGAGGAACACAAAATCAGCAAAGGCGTGGAATATCCGAATGGTGTTGTGTTGCAGTTTAACGTTCCCGTGGCTTCCCGAAAAGACGGTACCGATATGACGGAAGCAAAGATGGTTTACAAAATCACTCCAATGATGAGGAACGGCGATAAGTTAGCGCCAACGGTGTGGCCTTTGTTCCCGACAAGCTGTCCGAGTTTGTATGGGAAAAAATCGACAGCGAAAGAAAGACAATCAAATTTCGACAGTTCAGACAGCGCAGGTAAACAACAGTTTGCCTCTGCCGCAGATAGCGGAAGAGAGCAGCAGGCCAAGTCGGACAGACCATCTTTGGATGTAGATGTGTCGTTTGATGAATAGAGACGGAGGAAGGGGTTATGGATACAGAAAGTTCGTCGAATCCGACGTTTGCAGAAAATAACGGGGCAGGGAATTCAGGAGAAGAGCGGAATAAAGGAAGCATAGACATAGAAAGTTTGCTGAATCCGATATCTGCAGAAAGTAATTGCGGCGAATATTTGTGTTACGATCATATCTACGATGAGTTGAAGGAGCTGCGTCGGGAGGACGATATTCGTTTGTCGCAGGGAGTTTGGCAGACTGAGCCGAAACGCGCAAATTGGCCTAAACTCAATAAAGTCGGTTGCGAACTTCTTCGGACGAGGACAAAGGATTTGCAGATAGCCATGTGGTTGACGGAAGCTTGGGTTGTCGAGAGGCAGTTCGAGGGATTTATCGACGGGCTTAAGTTGGTCAAAGGCCTGAGCGAAAAATTTTGGGATGAAATTTACCCCGCTATTGATTGGGAAAATCGCAGCTACGACTACAGATTGGCTCCGTTTTTTTTCTTAGCGGATAAGATTTCCGAAAGAATAGTTCTTATTCCTCTCACCAGCACAGAAGACGCGTTGATTTATTCCCTGTCTGATTGGATGGATGCACGTCGAAACCTGCAAATCAAGAATGGTGACGGAATTTCTCTGCAGGATATAAGCAAACAGGTGTCCATCACGTCACTTGATACCTTTAAAGGTATTGCAGATCAAGTGGACAAATCGATTAAGCTTCTGGGAGAATTGAAGACCTTTCTCGACGAAAAGTGTCCGCAGGAGTCACCGAGTTTTCGGCAGTTGCTGGATTATCTTGAGGATATAAAACGAATTACGGCCAAAAACATCGAGTTAAAGGAACAACAACATGCACGGCTTGCTCAAAAAGAGCAGATTGAGAAAGTTCAGAATGTGCGGCCCGCTGCCGGCGAGGAAATGGTCTTGGAAGATGACAGCGAACCTCAGGATAAAGAGCCCACGATCAGCCAAGCTTATGATGCGATGGCTGAAATTGCCGAATTTTTAGAGAAGAAGCAACCGCAAAGTCCTTCATCTACATTGCTGAAAGTTGCGAGCAAAATTGGTAAGAAAAGTTTTCAGGAATTGCTTGAGTTGAATATGCAGAGCGGAGTTTCGGTTTTAAATACCATTTCGGAATTGTATCGTATTTTTTACAGAAAAGAGCAAGAGCCGAAAGAATAGCTGATTTTTGTCAAGCGCTGATTTATTCGTTACGTATTGGTTTGTTGCATAGAATTCAGTTGGAACAGTCGTTGCGAGATGTTATAATTTTCGGGAGTCAGGGGAGGTTTTATGCGGAAGTTATCGAAATTTTGTTTAGTGGCGCTGCCTTTGTTTTTGGCAGCGTGTGATCCTGTCAGTTTGATGGTGGGTGGCACTGTTGTAGCGGGGACTGTTACGGTTCGAGATAAAGAGGGAATTACCGGGCAAATCTCGGATGCCTATCTGAAGGAGAAAATAAGATTGGCTTTGCTTAATAAAGACAAAGAGTTGTATGACAGAGTGGAGCTGGCTGTAAAACACGGGATTGTTGTCGTTATCGGAAGTTTTGACGATGAATCCCAATGTGAAAGAGTTAAAGAGATTGTCGGCACGGTGCAGGTTAAGGATGTCTATTACGAGACCCGCGTGGAACCTCAGGCAAAGGTCGGAACTTTTGCCGCGGATGCGGGAATTACCACCCGTATTGAAGCAAGTATGAAGAGCAACGGAAATGTCGCGTCTTTGAATTACGACACCACTACAGTTAACGGAATAGTGTACATGTGTGGAACAGCAATGACTGCGTATGAAAGAGACGTTGTGTTGAATATAGCGCGCAGTACTTCCGGTGTGGTGAAAGTTGTATCCTACATCAAGATTGCAAAGCCCGAAGTTGAGGACTGATAACCTTGCATGCCAGCGTAAAAACAATCGCATTTTTCGGAGTATCGGTTACTGGGATTGATGTACAGGTCCAGATTCTTAATGGGTTGCCGTCGTTTAATATTGTCGGACTTCCCGATAAGGCGGTTGCCGAGTCTCGGGAAAGGATACGCGCCAGTCTATTCTCGATGGGAATTTCTTTTCCTCCGAAAAGAATAACGGTTAATTTAGCTCCTGCCGATGTCCAGAAAGAGGGCAGTCATTATGATTTGCCTATCGCTCTGGCTTTGCTCGCGGCGATGGGAATTATTTCTCAGGAAGACGTTTCCAACGTAATTGCCATGGGCGAGTTGTCTCTTACAGGAGGTATTTCGCGAGTTGTAGGTGTTCTGCCGGCGTCTGTTTTCGCGAAGAAGACGGATCGGGTATTGGTTTGTCCCAAAGATTGTGCCCAGGAGGCTGTATGGGTTAATGACAGTCTGGTTTTGGCCCCGGGAAGTTTGCTGGATCTCGTAAATCATCTCAAGGGAATTCAATTTTTGCCGAAGATCATTCCGGATCGAGATCAAGTCGATGGCGTGGAAATCTCGAAGTGCGGGTGCTTCAGTGAAATAAAAGGACAGTCTCTCGCCAAAAGGGCGATGGAGGTTGCCGCGGTGGGAGGGCACAATTTGTTGATGCTTGGGCCTCCGGGAGTGGGAAAATCCATGATGGCGGCGAGAATTGTCGGGATTTTGCCGCCCATGACTGCGGAAGAAGCTCTGGACGTTACGACGATCTACAGTTTGGCTGGAAAAATGGACGGAAGAGGTTTGGTTTTGAGACGGCCTTTCCGGTCGCCGCATCATTCGGCTTCGCTGGCGGCGATAGTCGGAGGCGGGAATAATTCGCGTCCTGGAGAAATTTCTTTGGCTCATAACGGAGTTCTGTTTTTGGATGAGCTGCCGGAGTTTTCGCGTTCGGCTTTGGAGTCTCTGCGTCAGCCTTTGGAATCGGGAGAAATTACCATCGCGCGGGCTAATAATCACGTAACTTATCCCGCGAAAATTCAGCTGGTTGCCGCAATGAATCCTTGTCGCTGCGGATATTTAGGAGTGGAGGGGAAAGAGTGTTCACGCGCTCCGAAATGCGGTAGTGAGTATTTGCGGAAAATTTCAGGACCGCTGCTGGATCATATCGACATGTATATAGATGTTCCTGAAGTGAAAGTTCAGGATTTTTGCCAGGATAAAAGTCAGCTGGAAACCAGCGACGTCATAAGGCAGCGGGTTGTTCAGGCTCGAGAAATTCAATATCGGCGCTACGGCGGGAACAAGACAAATTCCGAAATCGAGGGAACGGAATTGGAAAAATATTTGTCGGAAAAAGGGCGGAATCTGCTCTATTCTTTCATAGATAAAGCCAAAATTTCAGCTCGCGGCTTCTATAGAATGATAAAATTGGCGCGTACTTTAGCAGATATGTCAGCGGAAGATTCAATTGGCGAAAATCATGTGGCAGAAGCTCTGGGATATCGAAGAATTGTTTAAAAGTGAGGAATATCTTCGGTTCGTTCTTCGATCAAAATCTTTACTAAAAATTAACCGATTCATGCCAGACTATTTTAGTGTAGTTTTTTAGTAAGGAGCATACGTAATGAAATGGTTTGCCAAAAAGGTATTTGACGGGGGGGGGTAAGGACCTAAAAAATCAATCAAAATCAATATGTTATCCCCGTAAAATCTTTAGTTTTGTAAAATTCTATATCAAAAAAATCTTAGCAGAAAAAACGAGCATACTATCGGATAGGCGTATAAAACAAATACTGGATGCAACGTCACATTGCCGCGGAGCAATCCTCATCGAGTTTGCGATCTGTATG
>JAGABS010000013.1 GCA_017614525.1 Alphaproteobacteria bacterium | reverse complement strand
GATCAAATGAATGTGATGAACCAAAACCAGGGCAACCCAATGGGCCAGATGAACCAAATGGGACAAATGAATATGATGAATCAAAATCAAGTCAGCCCAATGAATCAGATGAATCAAATGGGGCAAATGAATATGATGAATCAAAATCAGGTCAGCCCAATGAATCAGATGAACCCAATGGGACCGATGGACAATGCTGATTCCGAAGATGTATTCGCTCTCAATGAGCCGATTATTGATGGCACCAAAATCCAAAAATCGTCAATTATTGTAGAAAAAGATATAAAATTGGCCAGCAATAATGAAACCAAAAAAATTGAAAAGGGAATCACTCCAATCAATTTGTCTCCTTTAGACAAAGAGAAGGTCTTGAATCATGTTGAATTTGGAAAAGATAAAAACCTGGCGGCAAACTTTGATAGTCCCGATCTCAAAATTAAAGAAAAATTACAACAGGTAAATGATAACCGAAAAACCTATAATTTAATTCGAACGCCGGACAAAGCGCTTAAGGATAGCATCCAGGTAAACAGATTTCGTGCGGAACTCGATCACTATAGGAAGCTGTATTCAGCGAATCCGAAAAACGCTTGATAGTGACGGAGAGATATTATGAAGAAATTAACACTTGGACTGACTGTTGTTACGTCATTTATATGCATTGAAACCTCAGGGGAAGTGAAACAACCTCTCTATTTATCCGAGTCATCTCCCCGGAATGTTTCTGCCGAAGCTGAAAGATCTGATAAAATCCCCAGCTTCTCGGAGTTAAAACAGCAATATGAGAAATCCGAAGAAACAAAAGCAAAAAGGAAACAATTGCTCCTTCAGTTGAAAAATCGACTGAATGAACTGAGCAACCAGGTTCGGGAATTATCCGACCGCAACACTGTTTTGGAGAGAGAAAATTCTTCTCTTCAAGATCAAATTCAAAAATTACAGGATAACGCACTGGACAGCGACGACAAAGCCAGGGATATGACCATAAAATTGCTTAATCTCGAACAAGAAAAGGAAGAACTCCTGCAAAAATTGTTCGAGCGTCAAATGAGTATTCAGGAAGTGAAAGCAGTCTCTTTTGAACTGAATTCTCTGCTGAATCAAATTCCGACGGAAGACGAGATCACAAAAGATTGCATCGAATTGCTGAAAGACCTAAGCGACATGAACAGTCGTATTGACCAGATACTAAAGAGCGTCGAGTCCGTAGAACTCAGCCCCGAAAAAGGTCATCAAATCGAAGAAATATCAAAAGAACTCAAGACCATGCAGGAGCTGGTACGCAAAAAGGTGAGGTTTTATAAAAATCATGAGTTGAAACTCATGGACCTCTGCAACAGGGAAAAAAACAAACTGCCGCGGCGATTGGAACAGCTTAAAACCCGCTTGACAATCGAACTGAAAAAATATCCGGAATTATCAAATTTAAAATTAGAGGAAAATTTAATGAGTAGCATAAATACAATAAAGACGTTCCGCCAAAACAAATCATCGGATCAGGCAGAACAAATCAAGTTATTGGAAAATGATCTCCACGGATACGTGGGGCTGAAAATCAGAGAGTCCGATCTTCACCGTCTCGAGAAAAAAACTCAAGATTTTTCGGATAATATCGCAAAAATCGAAATGATGTCCGCGGATTTCGTAAAGAAAAATGATAAGTTAGAAGCTCTGAAAAATGAGGCGTTACAAACCATAGAAAACGCTAAAATCTCTAATGATAATTCGGAGAAATGAGGAATTCGGCGCGGGCATTTATTTCGGGAAAATTCAAAATGCTACTTTAGTTTTCTTAAGTATTATGATAGATTTCAGATGGTTTCAGAAGCCGCCGTGGCTCAGTGGTAGAGCACATCCTTGGTAAGGATGGGGTCGTGAGTCCGATTCTCACCGGCGGCACCATCTTTGAGATTTATGCTTTTTGGTTTAAGAAAATGGCGCTGTGGTGTTTCAAAACGCCAAGGCGATCAATTGAGTTTGTTAATAGGCTGTAAATTGGATAAATAATTGGAAACAATTGTCGACTTTTTGGTCTTATCCCGACGAGATTCTCCCACTATAATATTTGCATTCAAAAACATATCCCGCGTTTTGCAATCAAATTTCAGCATTAGCAACGCCAACAATTATAATTCTGCACCACCAATCCGATCGAGAGTTTTAACCGATGTTCGCGGAAATTTTGCTTACACGCTTAGAATCCCGACAATTGAAACTTCGCCCATCGAGACAACTAATTTCTGTCGATGTGCTCCTCGTCGACTGATGATCAGTTTATCAGGGTTGCTTGAATTATTTCATCGGATGTATCCAATTTGTTGTCCTTAAGCATAAGAGACACAAAATTAAACACATTCCTTGCAAACAGTTGACTGGAATCATAGGCCACTCGTCCGGCAAAATCCGTGTATCCGACGATAGTTACGCCATTTACGACAACTTTTTGATCCCTTTTTGAAAGTTCGCAGTTACCTCCGGTCTCGGTTGCCATGTCTACAATCACTGATCCTGCCGCCATGCCGTAAACCATTTCTTTCGTAATCAATCGAGGTGCTGGCTTTCCCTGAATTTGAGCAGTGGAAATCACAATATCCGATTTCTTCAGAGCTTCTTTCAACTTTTCCGCCTGTTTTTTCTTGTAATCTTCCGACATCTCACGGGCATATCCCCCGACTGTCTCGCCATTTTCATCGGACTCAACATCAACGAAACTTGCCCCGAGACTTTCCACCTGTTCTTTTGCTGCTCTTCTCACGTCAAAAGCCGAAACGCGAGCCCCCATGCGCTTCGCTGTCGCGATTGCCTGAAGTCCCGCAACTCCTGCGCCTAAAACTAGAATTCTGGCGGGACGAACTGTCCCCGCTGCGGTCATCATCAGAGGGATAACCCGGCAATATTCGGACATGGCCTCGATAACCGCTCTGTACCCGGCTATGTTAGCCTGAGAGGAAAGTATATCCATCGACTGAGCTCTCGTAATTCGAGGAATCTTTTCCAGCGCGCACGGATTAATTCCTCTGAGAAACAATTTTTTCAAAACTTCTTCATTCTGGAACGGAGATAACATCGCAATTAAATAACTGCCTTTACTCAACTCCATATTTTCTGAAAGAACAGGCTTTACGCACACGTACAAATTCACATCATTAATATCGCTCTCGGTAATGACAGCCCCGCATGCCTCGTATTCGGAATCAGCAAAACCCGCTGACTCCCCTACCCCCTTCGGCAACACAACATTCAAACCTAACTTTATATATTTCGCCGCAGTTTCCGGAGTAATCGCAACTCTTTTTTCATTCGGATTAATTACAGTACTGAGCTTCATTTTTATCTCCCGTTAACAGCCTTTGTACAAGATATTCCCGAGACAAAGGCAATTCTTTATTGCTTATACCACAAAAGTAAATTTTTAAAAAATGCTGAGTTATCCTGAGCGCCGTTAAAATGTCTTCATTTGACGGATATACTTCACCATCCAAATTAGACGAACGCATCACATCACCCAACAAAAATTTCGGCAAAACAAACAGTCTGTCTTTGTATTTTTCACCAACTTCCTTTATCACAGCCTTGCCTGTGCGGGGAGAGACGTAAAACAGCCCTTCTTTCTTACCTGTAACCGCACATTGAGACAGACTCAGTCCGACTCCGACTTCCGACAAGAACATTTTCTCGAAAAAAACGTAGTTCGAAAGCCAATCGTCATTTACTAACTCCAACATAAACCGTTTCACCGAATCATATAACTTCTCGTGAGGAGCTCTATCCGGCAAGCCGTTGCTGCACAGAGCGCACACGCTGTCTATCGCGAGTATCTCCAACGGATTTTCAAAAACAAAAGAAAAAGGAGAAAAAATATTTTCTATTTTAAATGTTCCGAGCTGATCAGCGTTACGACCTTTCCATGTAACGTCGCTTATGTCACCTTTTTGTATTACGGATTTTGTCCCCTTCACCAGCCCTGAAGTCTTTCCCATAGTCCGATTGAACACGGTAACCAGTCGACAATTCTCCCCGAAAGGTCTCGCGGATAAAATGACACTCTGCTCCTGCCACTGCATTCCTTACTTTCCGTATTAACATACAAAACCAAGAGGATTTCCCGTATCAACCATTCCGTCCCCTACCTTTTTTCCACAACAACATTCAAAAACAGATGGACTTCGCGCCCCAGCAACTCCGACAACTCTCGGCGCGACGCGGAACCAACCGCTCGAATCTTACTCCCTTTGTGCCCGAGCAAAATCATCTTATGAGCGTTACTCTTCACGAAGATATTTTGGGCAATCCTGACCGAGCCATCCGACTCATTCCGATAATTCTCCGTAACGACCCGACATCTGTAAGGGATTTCCTGATGGATTCTGTGATAAAGATGCTCACGAGTAATTTCCGAAGTGAATTTCTCAAAAGACGAATCAGTAACTTCATCCTCTGGGAACAGCCATTCTCCCTCCGGAACGATTTTCGCCAAATATTTCTCTATGTCTTTTACACCATCGCCGTTCAAGCTCGAAATCATAAAAATATTTTCAAAATCACGAATTTTCGAAAATTCGCTCGCGATTTCCAAAAGCTTTTCTTTTATGATCAGATCTACTTTATTCAGAACCAACGAAATTTTCTTGCTTTCGTCGATTTTTTGAAGCAGGGCTATACTTTTTTCGAAATCTTTTTTGTGAACATCCACTACGAACAATATGTCGTCGGTTTCGCGAAAGGCATCCCAGGCTGTTTTTTCGAGAACGCTGGCCCTGTCTGCTGACTCGCCACGACTTGATGACTTGTGATCTGAAACAAATCCCGGGGTGTCTATCAATATTATCTGACTGTTTCCGCTGATCGCTATTCCCAAAATACGGCTGAGCGTGGTCTGAACTTTTCTTGATACAATCGAAACCTTTTGCCCCACTAACTTGTTTACCAACGTGGACTTTCCGGCGTTGGTCTCCCCCAAAACAGCGACAAACCCACATCGCTTTTGATTGTCTGAAACAAAATTGCCCGAATCTATTTTAATCGACACTTCATCTCTCTGAAATTTTCTTATATAACTTCTCTATCAATTTTTTTGCCGCGTCATGCTCGGCATTTTTCTTTGAATTTCCGAACCCCGAAGCAGCTTCTCCGCAGGCGGAAACTTCTATCTCAAAAATGGGATCATGCGCCTCTCCGCTCATCTTTACCAAGCGATAAAAAGGCAATTCGTCAGACTTGCTCTGAACTATCTCCTGCAGTCTGGTTTTGGAATCCTTTTTTTTGTATATAACTTTATCCAAGGCGGAACCCCAAAGACGAACAACTACTTCCCTTGCTTCCGGAAATCCCGAATCCAAAAACACAGAACCTAAAACAGCTTCCATCATATCGGCAATCGAAGACGAATTTTTATTCTTTGAAACAAAAAGATCCTTCGGATAAGAAAAGCACTCAATTAACTTGGTTTTTTTTGCGAGATCTATCAAAAAATCAGTCCCTGCGAGAACTGACATCCGAATAGCCAACTCTCCCTCACTCTCCTTTGAAAATTTTGAAAAAATAAGATGAGCCAGAGATAACCCCAAAACCCGGTCGCCCAAGAATTCCAATCTTTCAAAACGTTTCGCAAAATTTCTGTCGAACTTTTTAGCCCCCGGATGAGTCACGGCAACGGAGATATTCCCTTTATCCGCAAACTTATAACCTATGATTTTTTCTAATTCCGCTAACTTTTCCATCAATCAATTCTCTTCAGAAGACGACTATATCTTATATTCTGGAACCATCTCCAGAACTCCCAAAGCTTCACGCCTTTATCGATAGAATAAACAGTAAAGATCGCCCGTCCCATGAGATTTTCGGCAGGAATAAATCCCAACCCGCACCTGGAATCCTTGGAAATATCTCTGTTATCTCCCATAACGAAATAATGTCCCTCAGGAACTGTAACTTCATCAAAATGGTTTTGTTCCCAGAATTTCCTTTCTTCGACATATCCAACAGTATGAACTGGTGCATCAGACAATGGCAATTTCTCCTCATATCTCTGAATTATGTAAGTTTTCCCATTTGGGTAGTCGTAGTAATTTACTTCTTCCTTATATTTCAGCTCGGCTCTAACTCCGTTAACAGAAATTACCCCATTATCAACGCTGACCCTGTCTCCAGGAAGGGCTATGACTCTTTTTATCACATTTGTACCGTCATACTCTGGATGCTCGGGATCATGAGGATGCTTAAAAACTACGATCTCCCCTCTTTTTACATTGTTTCTGAAAAACAGGCGTCCCGAAAACAAATTCGGACTGAACCAGATACTGTGTTTGCTGATTCCGTAAGCGAACTTCTCGACAAACGGCATATCCCCGATCAACAAAGTCGGAACCATCGAACACGACGGCACAATGTACCAATCATAAACAAAAAATCTGAACAGAAAAAAGACAACCGAAAACCAAGCGCAAAATTTCAGATCGGACTTAAATTTCGCCTTCTTCTCCTCTTCGGTCAACTCTTCCTTTTTGAAAAAAGTCTCCTTCAAGTAAGCCTTTACCTGGGAAAGATTTATTTTAGTCATCTTTCTGAGTTTTTTCCATCTTTTCGTGACGCTCCTGGGCTTGAATACTCAGTGTCGCAGTAGGCCTCGCCTCCAATCTTCTTAGATCGATAGGCTCTCCCGTGTCTTCACAATACCCGTAAGTCCCGTCTTTTATCTTTGCTAAGGCCTCATCTATTTTGGAGATCAGCTTTCTTGCTCTCTCCTTAGACCTCAGCTCGTAACCCAAAGTGGTCTCGGTAGAT
>JAGABS010000012.1 GCA_017614525.1 Alphaproteobacteria bacterium | reverse complement strand
TTTTTGCTTCGTGTGTCCATTTCTGAATAAACTCTGTTTTGGCGTTGGTATAAGCATCTCTGTTATGCTCGAACTGTTTCCAAAGTCTCAATTTTAATGCTTCGTAATCTTTGGCTGTCTGCGGATGTTCGTTCAAGTAATCCCTGAAATAAAGTTCGTCATTGTCCCCTAAATAGCGCAGATGCAGGTGAAAAACTTTTTCGGCAAAACCGTTTTTTGTATATCCGAGATTGAACGATATTCTATTCTTTTCAGTTGACATCCGGACAAATCCGCTTTCCTCAATTTTTTTTGCGACATTGTTAATATCCGCACATTTGGAGATTTCAACCATAACATCGACAATGTTTTTCGCCCATATTCCGGAAACTGCAGTACTACCTATGTGACTTATCCTTTCCACCGGATATGCAGACAGCGTTTTTTCTAAAAAGTTCTTGATTTCGTTATAATAAATATCCCATTTGTCATCGTGCGAAACCAAAAATATCGGGAACAGATTCCACAATTCCTGCAAGCTCATTTCTGAAAGTTCTTTTGTCATGCGTACTTTTGCCAAAACCTCCAAAAAACCGAAAAATTATAGGGAAAAGCGGTGATTGTGCAAGTTAAAGCACCGCTCCGATGCAAATAATCTGCGGATTTCTTTGAATTGGGCGGACACTGTTTGCCCAATTGTGCATACTCTGTTTCACAATTTGATTTTTTTAAATTTCATGAGCGTTTTTATTGACAAATTAACGAAAAATATTTATTTTCTAATTGTTATAAGTTTATTTTTTATACCAACATGACTAATGAAATCATGATTCACAGCAATAATGATTTGCAATCCAAGATTTATACTATTCGAGGAATGCAGGTAATGCTCGACTTTGATCTGGCAGAGATTTATGGATACACGACCAAGCGTTTTAACGAACAAGTTAAGAATAATATTGAGAAATTTGATGATGATTTTCGTTTTCAGCTGACAAAAGAGGAGTATCATGCAATCCTAAGGTCAAAAATTTTCACCTTAGAAAATCAAGATGTTATTCTAAGGTCGAAAAAATCGACCTTAGAACAAGGAAAATACTCAAAATATCTTCCATACGCCTTTACAGAACAAGGAATTTACATGCTGATGACTGTTCTCAAAGGTGATTTGGCGACTAAACAAAGCAAAATATTGATCCGACTCTTTAAGGGAATGAAGGATTTTATCGTCGATAGCGGAAATCTTATCGGACAGAATGAAGTTGCAAAACTCGCAATTCAGACTTCGCAGAACACGAAAGATATTGCGACAATAAAGGAAACTATGGTTACAAAAGCTGATTTGACCGATTTCATGAAACTTTTCGACAGAGAAACCAAAAATGACGAAATACTAATTCTTGACGGCAAGCCGTTCAAAGCCGATTTTGCGTATCAGAAAATCTACGGAACTGCAGAACATAGCATTATCGTAATTGACGATTATCTTGGATTGAAGACTCTGCACCATCTCGCAAGTGCGAAAAGCGGGGTTCAAATCACGATAATCAGCGACAACAAAGGGAAAAATCCATTGAAACTCATAGAATACAACGATTTTTTAACAGAATATCCCGATGTAAAAATAAATTTCATCGCTTCTCTTGGCAGAATCCATGACAGGTATATCGCAATTGATTTCGAAACAGAAAACGAGAGACTATATTTCTGCGGTGCATCCAGCAAAGATGCAGGACACAGAATCACGACAATCTTGGAAATCCAAGGAATCACTGATTACAAGAGCACACTTGAATCTCTGCTTTCAAACAGAGAACTGAAGCTAAAATTGTGATTTCCCTGAAAAATGCAAGTTAAAGCACCGCTCCGACGCAAATAATCCTCCGATTTTCTTAAAAAAATTCTCATCAGTCATTTTTTTGAAAAAACTTCCATAAAAAAGTATGGATTTTGCCAAGTCAGGCGTTATATGCCTGAGTTCGCGAGTATAATCGACTCCGATTATTTTGTTTTGGGAGGCGTGAGATGGCAAATCTTGAAAGAGTGGCGTTCATAAACCACATGATCAAAGTCAAAGGTTTCGTGACGAGAAAAGAGGTGGCGGATCATTTTGAAGTTCATATCGACACGGTTATGCGCGATATCGAGTATATGCGGAATTTCCTTTCCGCGCCGCTGAAATACCGGAAAGGCAAAGGGGGTTATGTTTACGCGACACCTTTTGAAATGCTCTTCGATTCGTTCGATGATGCAGTTTTCTATTATATTTTCGTAAAGCGTTTTTCCGATTCGTTCAAGCTAAACGGAATTCCTTATGTGCCGATAATTTCAAAAGAAATACTCTCCAACATATCGAGTTTCATTCCGGAGGAGTTCGACAGCCTCATGGATAAGATCACTTACGATTCTTCCGACACGGACATTCTCGAACTCAAGGATTTCAGGAACATACTCGAATCTTTCATCATGAAAAAGTGCCTTCACATCACTTATCTCGACGCGAAAGGAGATAAAACGACAAGGACGATAGAACCGATAAGGCTCATAAACTATTTCGGAAAATGGTATCTCCTCGCTTTCTGCCGCAAAAGAAACGAACTTAGAGTATTCCTTGTTTCGCGCTTCGTGGAAAGCCGTGTGCTTGATGAGATATGCGAAAAGATATTCACCAAATCGGAGATAGACGAATATGTCGAAAGCTGTTTCGGAATGTTCAAGTCGGCAAGTTCCGAACTCGCCGTGATCCGTGTTTACGAGCCAGCTTACTACCATGTCGTAAAGCAGAAATGGCACAAAAACCAAGTTACGAAAGAACTCGTCATCGACGGCAAAAAATGCCTTGAGATAACGCTTCCGGTAGGTGAGCGTCACAACGAGATAATTGCCCGCGTCATGGCACATTCGCCGGACTGCGAGATCGTTTCACCGCTTGAACTGCGTAAACAGTGGCTCGACAACATCGAAGAACTTCACAAAAAATTCTGTAAATAATTT